>NZ_JBMDKU010000007.1:0-298265 GCF_057809855.1 Phenylobacterium sp. FG114
GGGCTGGGGCGCGGGCGCGGCCACCTGCGCGGGCGGGGTCTGGGCACGCGCCTCACGGCTGCTGGACAGGCCGTTGAACACGAGAATCCCCAGCACCGCCGCGCCACCGACGCCGACCCACATGGTCCAGGGCGAGTCGGGCGCCTGCACCTTGGGGCGGCGCGCCGCGCCGCGCGCGAAAACCGGGCTCACATCGGTCGGGATTTGGTCTTTGGAGGTCATCGCCGCCACCACGGATCCTTCTTGCGCTGGGGAAGCGCACTGGCTTCTTCAACTCGGAAGCCGTCGTTGTAGATGCGGGTGGTCTCGCTGCCCCGGCGCAGCACGAAGCCGCGCGCGATGCGATCGACCACCACATAGCCATCACGCTCGCGCGTGTTGACCACGGCCTCGCCGCCGTCGGGATCCACCGCGAAGATCGCGGGAAGGTCCTCGGCCTGGCGGAACGAGAAGTAGGTGTCCTGGCCGTCGTCGAACACCTTCACCGGGAGCGTCTTGGACGACCCCTGGTAGGAGTAGGCGGCGTTGCGCTCGACCGGCGGCGGCGGCGGCGGCGGCGGCGCGATATAGGCCACCACCGGCGGTGCGTAGAGGAAGCGGACGCTGAACGGCGCGCTGCGGGCCGCGGCGCGCGGGCGCAGGCCGAGCTCGAAGTTGTAGCGCCTCAGGTTTGTGACCACCGTCATGTTCGTCGGGGGACGCTGCGACATCGGCTTCAGGAACAGCAGGTTCGCGCGGCGGTTCGGTGTCACCTGCCAGCCCAGCGAGTCGCCGATCGCGACGTTCTCGATCTTCTCGGAGGGGTCGAACTCGACCGACAACTGGTAGCCCAGCGCGACCTTCAGTTCGACCACGTCTTCGGGATTGTACTCGACGACGTGAATGCGGGGGTCGCCGCCGCCCGGGTGCGGAACGACGGCGAGCGCGGGGGTGGCGATCAGGGCGAGCGACACGGCGAAGGCGGAAAGTCGGGTCATCGCGAAACTCTCGCGCGGCGGGCGGTGAAAGCGGGGCGGCGGTAGGCGTCGCCGAGATGGGGCGTGGGGTCGATCGAGACCGAGGTCCGCCGGCCCGCTGCGGCGGCGGAGCTGGCGCTGGCGATCGCCGCGGCCCTGCCACGGGAACTCTGCGCGAGGTCTCGCTGGAGATCCGCGGCCAGGCGTTCCGCCCGCGACGGGGTGGACGCCGCGAGCGCGGCGGCGGCCGCCGCCGTGGGCGAGGGGGGCGCCACTTCGACCCGTGCGGCGCGGTCGCGCCGTCCTACGGGCAGGTGCAGGCCCATGGCCATGATCGAGGCTCCGGCGACGAGCACGGCCTGGGCCGCGGCGAAGACGAAGACCAGCGCCGCCGCGCTCATGGCCGTCTGAGGCGTCAGCCGCAACCCCAGCCGCTGCTCGTTGAGCGCGCCGATCCAGGGGTCGAGCACGGATAGCATCAGGACGATCAGGAGCCAGGCAACCAGGGGCGTCAGGGCCGATGCCGCCAAGGCCCGAAGCCATCCGACGAACAGGCCACGGGTGGCTGGGATGAGCGCCAGGATGACGAACAGCGGGCCAACCGCGGTAAGCACGCCGATGGACAATGTCGCCGCGGAGATGACGCCGGCGCTGGTGACGAAGAGGGCGCCCGCGGCTGCGGCGCTGGCCTCCGCGGCGGCCGCCTGCGGGCTCGCATAGCCCTTGGCGTTCGGGCCCGCGATCTTGCCGTAGGCCGCGGCGGTGGCGCTGAACTCGTCATAGGCGGCCTGCAGCCCGTCCACCGGCCGGGTCGCCAGCGTGGCGCCGTCCTGCGCGGTAGGGGCCGAGATCAAGGCCGCGAGCTCGGTCGGCGCACGGTCGGCGACATCGAAGACCAGGGTCTGGAAGGTGGACCAGCTCGTGACCAGGGCGAGGATCGCACCGATCTTCAGCGCAATACCCGGGGCGTCCGAGAGGCGCATCCCGCCCTGGGCGAACAGCAGCCGGTAGCCGATCAGGGCGACGTAGATCGTCAGCAGGGCGGTGAGGGCGGTCTGGAAGACGGACGAGCCCGATGTCAGCGCGATGTATCCGCTCTGGGCGTAGCCGCGCGTCTGGCAGTCCACCGTGGCGAGCACGCCACGGATCAGGCCGTCGTCGATCATCGCGGCGCAGGCGCTGCTCATGCGAAGTCACCGCTCTGGGCGTGTCGAGACGCGCTCATGCCGCGCTCCGGCCCTTGCGATCACGGTCTTCCATGAACGCGGGCAGCCAGGCGGCGGGCTCGTCGCCCACCTCCAGGCGCAGCGCATCGAGGCGGCGCACGGCCCGCTCGGTGCCGGCCAGCACGGCCAGTTCGCCCGACAGGCCGGTGAGGTCGAGGCGCGCCACGACGCTGTGGTCGCCCCGCTTGATGAGGAAGCAGCGCGAGGTGTCCGGCAGCGAGCGGACCAGCTCGAACTCGTGCTCGGTCAGACCGAAGCCGTCGACGTAGTCGGAGGCCTTGGCGCGGGCGTTCGGGAAGAAGATCTGGGTCGCCGCCTGCTCGATGATCGCCGAGGCGATGCGACTATCCAGGGCGTCCGAGGCCGACTGGGTGCAGAAGCCGACCAGGCCGTTGCGCTTCCGGATGGTCTTTTCCCAGTCCTTGATGCGGCGGACGAACACGGGGTCGTCCAGAACCTTCCACCCTTCGTCGACCACGAACATGGCCGGACTTCCGTCCAGCCGCTGCTCCAGCCGGTGGAACAGATACATCATCGCCGGAATGCGGATGGTTGGCGCGTCCAGGACCTTGGTCATGTCGAAGCCCAGGATGCGGGTCTCGATGTCCAGGAGGTCGTCGGCGTTGTCGAACAGCCAGGCGTGGTCGCCGCCCTCGCACCAGGCCGACAGGCGCGAGGCCAGGTCGCCGGCGTGCGGGCGGCGCGCGCCGCGGAACAGCTCGCGCAGGTAGCGCAGGCGGCGGTGGCCGGGCGGCTGGGCGAAGTTGGCGTCGATCGCGTCGGCGATCATCGCGCGGTCTTCGGAGTCCAGCGTCTCGCCGTCGGCGGTCAGCAGTTGGGCCACCCACTCTCCGAGGAATGCGCGGTTGGCCGGCGTGTCCGGCATGGCCAGCGGGTTGAAGCCCGTGGGCTCGCCTGGCGAAATCACGTCGTACCGCCCGCCGATCGCGCGGATGAAGGGCTCGGCGCCCCGGTCCTTGTCGAAATAGGCGATCCGCGGCTTCAGGCGCTCGGCCTGGGCCAGCAGGAAGGTCAGCAGCACGGTCTTGCCCGAACCGGACGGACCGATGACCGTGAAGTTGCCCAGGTCGCCATTGTGGAAATTGAAGTGGTAGGGACCGAAGGCGGTGGTCTCGAGCACGGCGATGGCCGGGCCCCAGTGGTTGCCGTCGGGCTGGCCTGTCGGGTGGTTGTGGAAGCTCGCGAGGCCGGCGAAGTTGCCGGCCGAGATCATGGCTTTTCGCGAGATGTATTTGAAATTCGCGGGAAACTGGGCCCAAAACGCGGGCTCGAGATTCACGTCTTCGCGCACCGCCACCGCGCCGGCTTCGGCCAGCGAGGATTGGATATCGGCGATGCCAGCGTCCAGTTCGTCCAGGCTGTCGGCCTTGGCCAGGATCGTCAGGTGGTGCTCGCCATAGGCCTGGCGACCGGCGCCGACGTCGTCGCGGGCCTGGGCCAGCTCGCCGCGCAGGCTGAAGGCGTCGTCCTCGGCGGCCTTGAGGCGGCGCAGGGCCAGGCCCATGCGGTCCAGCGCCACCTGACGGTCGACGAAGGCGAAGCTTTCGGTGAGCACCATCTCCATGGGCAGGCGCAGCACGCCGTCCAGCAGGCCCGGCGCCGTGCGGGCCGGGTAGTCCTTCATCGAGACCATGGCGCCGAAGCTGGAGCCCTCGGGCCCGCCGCCGAACTCCATCGCGTCGAGCCCGAAGCTGAGGCGGCGGGTCGCGATGGCGTCGGAGAGGTCACCGGTCGGCGCCAGCACCGGCCGCAGCTCGCCGTTCAGGATCAGGCTGAGGAATTCGGCGGGCTCGGAGCGCTGGGCGCCGCCGCCGGCGGTGTAGAGGCCCAGGGTGCGCGCGCCGTACGGCGCCAGGGCCGCGGCGAAGGCCTCGCGCGCGGCGTGCAGGTCGCGCAGGTCGCGGGCGATATCGACGTCGCGGTTGCGCGAACCCTTCATCAGCCGTTCGAGGAAGCCGCCGGCGCCCTGTGTCGGCCGCATTACCAGCGTCAGGAAGATCTCGTTGACGTAGAGCCTGCGGCTGGCGAGCTGTTCGCGCCAGCGGGTGTCGAGACCCCGGCAGAACGGCTCTTCCGGCGCGGGCGGGAAGCTCGGGGTCACCCGGCGACGCACCACGTGATGATAGACGGCGAGGCGCGAGCTGGCGGCGCCCTTCAGCACCGTCTCGCGGATGGCCTTGCGGTAGTTCAGCTCGTCGTCTGGGGCCGTCTCGAAGGGGAAGCCGGCCAGATGCAGCGTCTGCACCAGCAGGCCCTCCCGCGTGCGCAGGGTCACCTCGTCGGCGTGGCCCAGGTAGGGCAGGCGGGTTCCCACCGCAACCTCGCGGGGGGCCAGCACCTTTGCGGCGCCCGTGGTGAGGAAGGTCTGGCTCATGGGCGGTACGAGTTCCCCTGCCAGAAGGCGAAGTTCTTCACGCGCGGACAGGTGGACAGCCGGGTCACCCACAGGTCGAAGAACCGCGGCTCACGCAGCGATCCCACATAGCCCACCGCGTGCAGGACCACCGCGATCAGCAGCGACCAGAACGAGCGCGTGATCAGGAAGGCCTCGGCCGTGACGATCAGGTTGAGGACCATGTACGGATAGGTGACGCCACCGATCATCTGTGGCCGCGTGAGCGCCGCGAAGACGGGGTCGGAGGCGAGCCGGCTCATGGCTCAGAACCCTCCGGCCAGCGAGCGGATGCCGGCGACGATCGTCACCGCGCCGAAGATGATGAAGATGCCGACGAGGGTGATCACGCCGCGCCGCCAGTCGAAGCGGCCGACCAGCATCAGATAGCCGATGATGGCGACCGCGATGACCGCGGCGGTCGTGGCGAGGTTGCCCAGCAGCGTGCCCTGCACCCAGTTGAGGGCGGCGAGCAGCGGCGAGGACCCGGCCGGATCGCCCTGGACCTGGGCGTGGGCGGGGGTGGCGAGAAGGGCCGTCAGCGCGGCGATCGGGACGAATTTCTTCATGGGCCTCACGGAGCGCCGGCGGCCGTGGCGGATGCAACCGCCAGGCGCGCCATGATGGCGCGGACATAGGACTGGGTTTCGGCGTAGGGCGGCACGCCACCGTAGCGCTCGACCGCCTTCGGACCGGCGTTATATGCCGCCAGGGCCAGCTTCACGTCGCCGAAGCGCCGCAGCTGCTGGCCAAGGTAGGCGGCGCCGCCATCGATATTGCTCTTGAGGTCCGCGGGGTTCACGCCGAGGTCGCTAGCCGTTGTCGGTAACAGTTGCATGACACCGAGCGCGCCCTTTGACGAAACTGCCGCGTGATTGAAACGCGATTCCTGCCAGGCGACTGCCTCGACGATTTGGGCAGGCACGGCGTGGCGGGCCGAAGATTCGCGGATCAACTGCACGACCTCCTCCGGCGGGGCCCGGAAGAGCGGCGCGGGAGCGGGCGGCGCGATGGCGACGGCGCTGCTGTCCGTATGGACCATGGGGCCGGCGTAGGTGGTCACCGCTCCGTCATCCCCGATCGAAAGCACCTGGGCCTCCGCCGTCGCGGCGGGGGCGAAGCACGCGCCAAACGCCGCGGCGAACACCAAGGAGAGCCACGCCCCGCCAGCCATCAGTCGTCTCCAGATTGAGGGGCCTAGATAGCTCATATGAACCGGCGGCGGCCAGATCACTTTGTCACGGCGACCTTCTGACACTGCTCAATGACGACTGCGGCAGTGCTTCGACAGCTCTGCAATAAGTCTGTCACGAGTCTGTCGGGGAGGTGTCATGCCCGGCGCCTAAGTAGTGGTCCGGGCAGGCGGGGGAACAGGCTCCTGAACGGGTTCGATCGGAGCCCCGCGTGCATGCACATGCGTCTCGCGGAGATCCAGATGAACAGCGGCAAGCTCAAGACCCTCCTTCTCGCCTCGCTGAGCGCGCTGGCGCTCGCCGGTTGCGGAGCTGACGACATCTCGTCGCCCGGCACGGGCGGCAACGTCACCATCAACAACGGCTCCGGCGGCAACACCGGCGGCAACAATGGCGGGAACAACGGCGGCGGCGGCGCGATCACGCCGGCCTCGGGCTGCCCCACCATCGCCGATCCGCAAGGCCTGAAGGACGACGGCACGATCACCGGCCCGACCGGCACGTACCGCGTCTGCACCCTGCCGGCCCGCATCAACACCTCGATCCGCCTGACCAAGGTCTCGGGCCTGCTCTACCAGCTGGCCGGGCGCGTCGACGTCGGCACAGACGGCGGCTTCACCGCCAGCTCGTCGGACACCAACGTCACGCTCACGATCGACCCCGGCGTGATCATCTTCGGCGGCACCGGCCAGTCGTGGCTGGCGGTCAACCGCGGCAACAAGATCAGCGCGGTGGGTACTGCCACCCAGCCGATCATCTTCACCAGCCGTGACAACGTCCTCGGCCTCAACACCGAGACTTCGCAGGGCCAGTGGGGCGGCGTCGTGCTCATGGGGCGCGGCAAGGTCACCGACTGCACCACCGGCTCGGTGGCGGCCGGCACCTGCGAGCGCCAGACGGAAGGTTCGGCCGACCCGGCCCGCTTCGGCGGCGGCAACGACGCGGACAACAGCGGCCGGATGTCCTTCGTCCAGATCCGCTATTCGGGCTTCGTGCTCGGGGCGAACGTCGAGCTTCAGTCGCTGACCACCGAGGGCGTGGGTTCGGCCACGGTGCTCGACCACATCATGAGCTTCAACAGCTCGGATGACGGCTCCGAACACTTCGGCGGCTCGCCGAACCTGAAATACTACGTCGCCGTCGGCGCCGACGACGACAGCCTGGACGTCGACACGGGCGCCCAGATGAACGTGCAGTTCGCCCTGCTGATCCAGCGCTCCGGCGCCGGCGACGCGCTCTTCGAGATCGACTCGAACGGCTTCGAGACCGACACGCCGCGCACCAAGCTGCGGGTCGCGAACTTCGTGGGGATCCAGAGCGCCGTCAGCAGCAACAACGAGGCGAACGACCAGGCGTCGAGCCTGTTCCGCGGCAACTCCGACGTGACGCTCGTCAACGGCGTGATCAACACGCCGAACAACGAGTGCATCCGGATGAACGGTTCGGGCGCGACGCCGTCCACCCTTACCGCCAGCTCGGTGGCGCTGAACTGCAACGCCACGAAGTTCCTCGGCACCGGCAGCTACAACGCGACCCAGGTGGCCGGCTTCTTCACCGCGGGCGCGAACAACAAGGACGTCTTCACGCCGACGTTCACCAACCTCTTCGTGAATGGATCGAACGAGACCGGGGTGGTCGCCTTCAACGTGGGCAGCCTGGGCGCCTTCTTCACCTCGGCGGCCTACATCGGCGCGGTGAAGGACAGCTCCGACACCTGGTACGCGGGCTGGACCTGCAACAGCACCGCCGCGAGCTTCGGCACGGGCAACTCGGGCAACTGCACCTCGCTGCCGACCACCTGATCCGCCGCCAGACTTAGTCCAACGGGGGGCGGCCGGCGACGGCGGCCCCCCTTTTTCACCAGATTGCTTCTCCTCGGGGAATCGGAAAATGATCAAGCGGCGGCTCACGTCCCTGTTGCTGCTCTCCACCGCGCTGTCCGTGCCGACATGGGCCCATGGCGCAGACCAACCCGCTTCCCGGCCGGCCACCGCCCCATCGGCCGCCACCGCGGGCACGCCCGCAGCGGCGCAGGAGGACCCCGAGGTTTCCATCCCGGGGGTGTCCGAAATCGTGGTGACGGGCACCCGCGCCAACGTCGTCCGCTCCACCTCGCAGGTGGTGTCGGTGCTGTCGACGCAGGAGCTGCAGCGTAGCGGCGAGGGCAACATCGCCGGGGCCTTGAACCGGCTCTCGGGCATCAGCCTGGTCGGCGGCGGCTATGTTTATGTGCGAGGGCTCGGCGACCGCTACTCGCTGGCGCTGCTCAACGGCTCCCCCCTCCCGAGCCCCGAGCCGCTGAAGCGCGTCGTTCCCCTGGATCTCTTCCCGAGCAGCATCGTCTCGTCGGCGCTGGTGCAGAAGAGCTATTCGCCCAATTTCCCCGGCGAATTCGGCGGCGGCGTGATCAACCTGACCACCCGCTCGATCCCGCAGGACGGCTTCTTCACCATCGGCGCGTCCGTCGCCGCCGACACCGAGACCACCAACCAGCTCGGCTATACCTATTACGGAAGCAAGACGGACTGGAGCGGCTACGACAACGGCGATCGCGACATCGCTCCGGCCCTCGCCGCCTTCCTGGCGAGCGGCGAGCGGATCAGTTCCGGCAAGGTGGACACCGCCAAGATCGCCAGCCAGCTGGTCACCGGCCGCAACGCCGTCCTCCAGAAGGACAACAACCTTCCGGTCAACTTCTCGGTCAACGCCGCGGGCGCGAAGTCCTTCGACCTGGGTTCGGGCAACCTGGGCGTCATCGGGGCGGCCGGCTACAGCAACCGCTGGCAGACCCGGGACGCCACGAACCAGACCTCGCTGAACGGCGACCTGGCCGACCTGGAATCCGATTTCAACCGGGTGACGACCCAGAACCGGCTGATCGTGAACGGCCTCTTCGGCCTCGCCTACGAATTCGGCGAGACGAACGAGAACAAGATCCGGTGGACCAACGTCTACGTCCACGACACCATCAAGCACGCGCGCCTCGGCCTCGGGAACCGCAAGGGCACGACGGTCGACTACATGCAGCAGGACACCGCCTGGTATGAGCGGCAGCTGCTCGACACCCAGTTCGTCGGCGAGTTCAAGCCGATGGAGAACCTCGATGTCGACGTGCGCGCCAGCTACGCCAAGACCAAGCGCGACGCCCCCTACGAACTCTCGTTCGAGTATGTCCGCACCAATGCGGCGGCCGACCCCTATGGCCAATACTTCGTCAACCGGCTGAACAACGGCAACAACGGCGACGCTCGGATCAGCTTCTCCGAACTGGACGAACGGCTCTGGTCGGGAGGCGTGGACGCCTCCTACCAGGTCTCGCCCGACCTTACGGTGACCGCCGGCTACGCCTATTCCGACACCCGGCGTACGAGCTCGCGCCGCGACTTCCAGTTTCAGGCGCCCAACACCTTCCCGGGCGGGGTGGACATGTTCCGCCCCGACCTCCTGCTGCAGCCCTCGGTGATCAACAACTTCGGGATCACGATGGTCGAAAGCAACGAGGGCAGTCCCGCCTTCCTGGCCACGCTGAAAAACCACGCGGGCTATGTGAAGCTGAACGGCCAGCTGTTCGAGAGCCTGAAGTTCGACGTCGGCGTTCGCTACGAGACCGCGGAGGAAAATGTCGCGCCGATCCAGGTGTTCACCAATCCGGGCGCATCGACCGCGGCGACGAACCTCGACAACGACTACTGGCTGCCCGCGGCGACGCTGACCTGGGCGGTTCGGCCCGACATGCAGCTCCGCGCCAACCTGTCCAAGACCCTGGCCCGCCCGCAGTTCCGCGAGCTGATCTTCCAGTTCTACTTCGACCCGGACACCAATCGGCAGTATCGCGGCAACCCTCTGATGGTGGACAGCGAACTGACCAACGCCGAGCTCCGCTACGAGTGGTACTTCGCCCCCGAGCAGCGGCTCTCGGCCGCGGCCTTCTACAAGCGACTGAAGAACCCGATCGAATCCTACGTCTCGGGCGAGTCCTTCATCACCAGTTTCGCCAATGCCCCGAAGGCGGACCTCTATGGGATCGAGCTCGACACCCAGAAGTACTTCGAGGTGTCGGACTGGCTGCAGGGCGACCTGTTCGCCACGCGCCGTCTGCTGGTCGCGGCAAACTACACCTACTCAAAGTCGGAACTGCAGGTGTCTCCGAACGACACCGTGGCGGTGTTCAACTCGAGTTCGACGCTGGCGACCGACTTCTTCCGCGACGGGGCCCCGCTGACCGGGCAGTCCGAACACGTGGCCAATTTCCAGATCGGCCTGGAAGACAGCGACCACCTTTCGCAGCAGACCCTGATGATCAACTACGCCAGCAAGCGGGTCACCAGCCGCGGCCTGGCGAACACGGGTCAGCCGGACATCTTCGAGCACCCCGGCTTCCGGATCGATCTGGTCCTGCGCCAGGGCATCGAGGTGGCTGGACGCGACGTGGAGCTGAAGTTCGAGGCCCGCAACCTGACGGGCCGGAAGTACGAGGAATACCAGGAGACGGCCGGCAACCGGATCGACGTGAACACCTACAAGGTCGGCCGCGTATTCACGCTCTCGGCGAGCACCACGTTCTGACCTGCGGGCGGGGGAGGGGCGGCGCCCTTCCTCCGCCTCTCGCCTCAGCGGCCCGGGGCGTCTCCGAACTCGGCGTCGCGTGTCTCCGCGTCCGCATCCACCGCGTCGCGGCTGGCCCGCAGCAGCTTGGCCATCTCATTGGGCGCCAGGCGGAACAACAGGCCAATCGCACGCATCGAGTGGCCACGCCGGTGCATGTCGCGTGCGAACTTCAATTGATGCTGGGTCAGCGGCGCATCGGCGGATCGCGTCCGGCGGCGGACGGCCGGGCGGTCGGGCTTGCGGCTCTCATGGTCGGCCAGCAGCGCCAGGGCCCGCGGGATCGTGCCGGTCGGCGCCAGGGTCTCGATCTGGGATCCGCCCACGATCCGCAGGGTGACGCCGGCTTCGAAGAAGCGGCGGATGAGGCGAGCGAGTTCGCCCGTCGTCGCGTCCAGGCTTTCCAGGCCATAGACGATCACCTCGTCGCCGCGCTGGAGGCCGAAGAGCAGGGTCAGCAGGCTGCGATGGTCGGCGGCCTGCGCTTCGCCGGCCTGCAGGATGAGATCGCACCCGGCGGTCTCGATCTGTCGGCGCTGGACGCTTGGTGGCGGAAGGTCGTCCGACGTCCGGACCACGCCATAGCGCATGCCGCAAGACTCCTTCCCACGTAGACGAGTCGCAGGAAGTTCCAGCGCCGTCCCCCAGTTGCCGCCTTTCGACTATGCGGCCCGTGGGCGACAGTTCGATGAAAGCCTGACGTGGAGTCGGTGACATTCGCGGCGTCGGCCAAGGCGCGAATCGTCGCCTGCCTGTCGCAACGGGGGGGCGTTCAGCGAGGCGCCTCATTCGGACGCCAGATCGGCGCGCCGCTGAGGGCGTCTTGCGGACGGAAGGAATCGAGCGGGCTGCCGTCCAGCAGGTTCTCCGGCAGCTTGAGGAGTTCGTCCTCGGTCGAGGCTGCGCCTTCGCTCGGCGGCAACGGCTCCGGCGCGCGGCCGGACCGCTGGGCGGCGATCATCTGCTGGACCGCGGCAATTACCACGTCGGGCCGATCCAGCATGATCATGTGGGAGGACTGGACGGTCTGTTGCGAACCGACCTGCGAGCGCGCGGCCAGCTGCTGGTGCTGAAGCTCCCAGACCGACTGCGGCGGGTAGAAGCCGTAGGTCGGCGCCGCATCCGCCGTCGCGGATGCCGTGATCACATACAGAGGCGTCGAGCGCAGCACGGGGACGGTCCTGGCGGCCTCCTCGGAGGTGCGGCCGAAAAGGGAGTCGAGCTCCGAGACCTGTCCCGACCAGGTGGCGCTGCGCTTGGCGACCTCGATCTCGTGCGGATTCGCGTTCGCGCCGACACAGCCGGACCAGGCCGGGTCGTTCAACGGCGGCGCCGGGTTCACCTGCGTGGTCGCCAGGCAGCGCCGGGCCCGCTGACGCAGGCCGTCGAGCCCATCGTTCATCGGTCGCGGAGCGCGCCGCTCGATGGTCGGGTCGAGCAGGATGAGGCCGAAGACGTCGTCCGGCCGCCGCGCCGCGAGGATCCGGGCGTAGAGCCCGCCCGCCGAGTGGCCCACCACGATGAAGGGGCCCGAAAGCTTGGCGGCGTCCAGAGCCTGTTCGAGGTCGCGAGCGATCGAGGGGCCGTCACGAGGTTCGGGGCCCGGATCGCTGTAGCCGCTGCCAGCCCGATCGTAGCTGCACACCTGGGTGGTGCGGGCCAAGGCCGGCTGCACCTTGTACCAGGCGCCCGCGTTCGCGCCGAAGCCGCCTTCCAGCAGGACCGTGGGCGCGCCGCGCCCCGTACAGACCAGGTTGATCCGCCGCCCGTCGGGCAGCGTGACGAGGCGGCCAGGGCCAGCGTCGGCGGTCGAGGTGATATTGCAGCCCAGGAGAGCCAGAGCCGCGGTCAGCACGACGGAATGCCGGGTGCGGCTTTTCACCTGCTCCAACGCCGCGCGGCGTCTTCCCGAACGAGACATGTTATTCCATCTGAGCTGGCGACTCGGCACGCCTCTTGCTCTCAACCTAGTCGAGCCGCCCGAATGTGGCGATTGAACGTTGCGGCGGGCCTGCTAGGTAGGCTCAGGAACACGGAGCTGTCTGGTGGAAACCGTCTACGATTGGATCACCGTTGCGATCTTCGGGGGGCTGGTTGTCCTGTTCCTGCACCGGTCCGTCCAGCCGGGCGAACCGCAGGACACCATCCTGCACTACCTGCCGCCGGCCGTGGGCTGCGCGGTGGCCAACTGGTTCGGCAACGAGGGCCAGGGGCTGATCTCGTTCCTCATCGTCCTGGGCGTGCTGATCTATATCGCCCTGGTGCTGAAGCCGTTCGGCCTCAAGTTCCCGGGCGGCAAGGGCTAAGGAACGCGGCTCGGCGGCCCAAGGCCGCCGGCTAACGAACGGCCCCGCTGTCGCCCAGCAGGCAGGGCGCCGTCCGCAGGATGATCGCGACGTCCAGCCAGAACGAGCGGCGCTCGACGTACTCGAGATCCAGCGCCACGCGCCGGCGGACATCTTCCGCCGTGTCGACGGGCCCACGCGATCCGTTGACCGCGGCCCAGCCGGTAAGGCCGGGCTTGATGCGATGGCGGTGGGCGTAGGTCTCGACCAGCTTGCTGGCCTCGGCGCCGCCGCTCAGCATGCCGATGGCGTGCGGCCGAGGCCCCACGATAGACATCTCGCCGGTGATGATGTTGAAGATCTGCGGCAGCTCGTCGAGGCTGGTCTTGCGGATGAAGCGGCCGACCTTGGTGATACGGTCGTCGCCGGCGGTGACCTGGCGGGCAGCCTTGTGGTCGGTCGCCTCCACGCGCATCGAGCGGAACTTCCAGACCACGATCTCTTCGTTCATGTAGCCGTGGCGGCGCTGGCGAAAGAAGATCGGGCCGGGGCTGTCCAGCCGAATGGCGACGGCGACGGCGGTCATTAGCGGCGCGAGGGCGATCACCGCCAGCACCGACAGCGTCAGGTCCATGGCCCGCTTGGCCAGCAGGTAGCCAGACCTCTCGGACGCGCCCGACACATGCATCAGGTCGAAGTCGGCGATGCGGCCGATGGCGTTGGTCTCGGTTTCGTCGTCGGTGTCGTCGAGCAGCAGCGAGATCGGGTTCGGGATCGGCGCCAGGCGCTCCAGAAGCTGCGCGATCCGCGCGCTGGCCTTCGGTGGCACGGTCACCACGATCCGGTCGACGTACGGCAGGATGCGGTGGTCGATCAGGTCGGCCGTCTTGCCCAGCACCGGCACGCCGCAGACGTCGGGGCCCACGCGGTCGCGGCGATCGTCGAAGACGCCCAGGATGTTGACGTCGCGGGTCTTGAGCGCGCGCCGGATGAGGCGTTGCGCCGAGGCGGTTCCGCCGACGATGAGCAGGTTCGGTGTCAGCAGGCCGCGCTTGCGCAGATCCTTCAGGATGCCACCCCAGAGGAGGTGGGTGGCGAACAGCGCGCTCGCCGCGGCCGCGACCCAGGCGGCGCAGCCGATGGCGGGGAAACTGGGATCCAGGATGCCGCAGACCGTGCCGGCCCCGCCGCCGGCGGCCGCCGCAGCGATGAGCAGGCGGCCGAACCTGCGGCGCGAGCGCTCGCGAGAACTCATGGCGTAGGCGCCGGTGGCGACCAGCAGCAGGATGGCCAGTATCGGCGCCCCGACCCACATCGCCTTGGGCAGGTCGACCAGGCGGCCCGCCAGCAGCGAGGCGACCATCAGGGCGGCGGCGTCGCCGGCCTGGAAGAGGCGTGCGATGCCCGCGCCCGACACGCGGGACCGCACGGGCTGCAGGCGCTCGGGCCGCAGCGGCCCCCGCTTGTGCTGCGCCGGCGTGGCCTCGCTCTTCGAGATGGCGCGGAAAGCGCCGGTGTCGTCCGCCATACTCGGCATCCCCAAAACCAGTCGGGGGGAACCTAAGCGGCGCGCCTGAGCGATCAGTTAATCCGGACGAACGTGGGTCAGTAGGCCCGTGTGTCGCCGAAGATCAGGGGCAGGGTGCGCCAGATGATCTTCATGTCGAGGGCGAACGACCAGGTGTCCACATACTCGTTGTCGGCCCCGACGCGATCGACGATGGCCTGCAGCTCCTTGACCTCGCCGCGGAAGCCGCAGACCGCCGCGTAACCGGTCAGCCCCGGGCGCGCGCGAAAGCGGCGATCGTAGCCGGGCACCTGCTGGCCCCACATCTCGTCGTGGGCCACGGCGTGCGGGCGCGGGCCGATCAGGGACATGTCGCCCCGCAGGACATTCAGCAACTGCGGCAGCTCATCCAGGCTGAGCTTGCGCAGGACGGCGCCCAGCGCGGTGACCCGCGCGTCGCCGCGCGTGGCTTGGCGGACGGTCTCGCCATCCTCGGCCACGGTCATGGTGCGGAACTTGAAAACCGTGAACACTACGCCATGCAGGCCCGTGCGGCGCTGGCGGAACAGGGCGGGGCCCTTGCTCTCCAGCCGCACCAGCAGCGCGATGGTCAGCAGCAGCGGCAGGAACACCAGTAGCGCGGCCAGGGCCATGGTGAAGTCGAAGGCGCGCTTTCGGCGGCTGGTGGCGCAGGCGGCTGTGGTCAGAGGCGCCGGCGCGACCGCCGGCTTCGGCCCGTTCGCGGGCGTCCAGTTCGTCGCCTCGGCGTGGGCGTGGAACTCCGCCATCTTACTCATAGCAGGCTCTGCGGTCGGGCCGTCCGAAGGCGTGGAGGTCTCGCAGGAAGGCGTCCATCGCCTCGGCGCTCCACAGCCGGACCCGGAGCTTCGGTCCGTGGGTGTCGATCTCGGTCGAGATGTGGGCGTCGCCGTCGACCTCGGCTGCGTGCGCGCCGACGAAGCCATAGAATGCGGCGCGGATTCGGTCCGCATCGTCTTCCGCCTGAAATCGCGTCTCAAAACCGGACATTTCCCCGACCCGCCCCGTCGATTGTGCAGGGTTCGCAGCAAGAGCCGCGCCACGGGTCCCGTCCCGGTGACTGCGCAATCTTGGCTATATTCGGCGAAGTGGGCCGTTCGGTTGCAGTTAGGGTTGATAAATCGTCACCGTAAGGGCGACGGCCGCTCAGTAGGCCTGAGGGTCGCGGAAGATGATCATCGCGGTCTTGGCCAGGATCGCGATGTCGAGGCCGAACGACCAGCTGTCGATGTAGAGGTTGTCGGCCGCGATCCGGTCGCGCATGCAGCGCAGGTCCTGGATCTCGCCCCGCAGGCCGTTGACCTGGGCAAGGCCGGTCAGGCCGGGCTTCGTGCGGAAGCGATCCACATAGGCGGGGATCAGGTCGCCGTAGTAGTCGTCGTGCGCAAGCGCGTGCGGACGAGGGCCCACCAGCGACATGTCCCCCTTCAGCACATTGAAGAACTGGGGCAGCTCGTCGAGGCTGAGCTTGCGCAGGACCGCGCCGATCGCCGTGACCCGCGCGTCGCCCTTGGTGGCCTGCTTCACGTTCCCGCAGTCCTCGGCCACGGTCATCGTGCGGAACTTGTAGATCGTGAAGATCCGGCCCTGGTGGCCCGTCCGGCGCTGCTTGAAGATCACCGGCCCGCCGGACTCCAGGCGCACCAGCATCGCGATGGTCAGCAGCAGCGGCAGAAAGATCAGCAGGGCGACGAGCGCGCCGGCGACGTCGACGGCGCGCTTGCCGATGCTGCGGGCCACGTCGACGGCCTCGGGCGTCAGCAATCCTCGAACCGTGGGCTCTTCGGCCGACGGCGCGGTACTGACGATCCTGGCGACGACATCCGTCATCGAAAACGCACCCCGATCTACCCCAAGCCCCCGGACGTCGCTCCCGACATCATGGTTGCTTCCCCGTTAGCCCTTTTCCCAAACGAACTGTTCACGCTCATCGGTACTTAATGTGACACAGCCCGAAAATTGGGCGGTGTCGAGGTAAAAACATGCCGTCCGACGTGTCCGTCGAACTGGTTACCCAAGTCGCCGACGCACAGCCGGCCCGCCGCCTCCCGGTCGGCATGGGCCTAGCCATCGGCGCTTGCGCGTCGCTGGCGCTCTGGACCTGCATCGGCTTGGGTCTGCGCGCGCTCCTCGCCTGAGAGCCGCGGTCCCCCTCCAGGTCCGCCGCGCGGAAAAGCATACACAGACTTATACTTAAGGCGTTTTACCCGTCTCCGCGGCGGAGAGCAATCTGCGCGAATCCCGTTCGCTGGAGCCGCGGGGCGGCGAGGCGGCTCATCGTGCGGTTTGCGAAGGGCGCTGAAGAGGATAGGTGAGCCCCGCGGTCGCCAAGGCCGTGATGGAGGCCGTCCCTGTCCACCCCCCGAGATCCCGGACCGCCGCCCCCTGGCGGCTTTCGCGACCTGCGAGTGGCCGCCGCTTGGTACGATGCCTGGTTGGTCGGCGCGGCGCTGCCGCTGTGGGCGAGCGTCGGCGTCGATCCCGACACGGGAGCCTTTCGGGAGGCGCTGACATGGCCGGGCGCGCCCCACGATCCGCGCTACCGGGCCCGCGTCCAGGCGCGCCAGGCCTTCGTCTATGCCACCGCAGCGACCGAGGGTCTGTGGGCGTCCGACGCCGTGGCGCGCCGCGGGTTCGAGCTTTTCGCGCGGCGTGCGGCGCGCGGAGACGGCCTGTTCATGGCCGTCCTGGACCCTGCAGGAGCGCCGATCGACGCCACGGCCTATCTTTACGAGCACGCCTTCGTCCTGCTGGCCCTGTCCGCGCTGGGGGACGAGGCGCGCGCGCTGGAGCTGAGACGCGCGCTCGAGCTGTTCCGGCATGAGGCCGGCGGCTTTCATGAAGCGGGAACGCATCCCTTCCAGGCCAATGCCCAGATGCACCTGCTTGAGGCCTCCCTGGCCTGGGAGGCGGCCGGCGGCGAGGCGGGCTGGGCGGCGCTTTCGGACGAGCTGGTCGAGCTGGCGCTCGGCCGCTTCATCGATGCGGAGAGCGGCGCGCTTTCGGAGTTCTTCAACGGCGACTGGCGGCCGCTCCCGGGGCCGTCCGGGTTGATCGAGCCGGGCCATCAATTCGAATGGGCCTGGCTGCTGGAGCGCTGGGGTCGCGCGCGGGGGCGGCCGGAGGGACTGGAGGCGGCGAGGCGGCTGTTCGCGGTGGGCCGCAAGGGCTTCGATCCGGCGCGACGGGTTGCGGTGGACGCGCTGACCGACGACCTGGCCGTGCGTGACGCGGGGGCCCGACTGTGGCCGCAGACCGAGCATCTCAAGGCGGCGCTGGTTCTGGGCGATGAAGCGGCCGCCCTGCAAGGCGTGAACGGCCTGCTGGGCTATCTGGACACGCCGGCCCGTGGCGTCTGGCGCGAGCGAATGCGGGGTGACGGAAGCTTCGTCGAGGAGCCGTCGCCCGCCACCTCGTTCTATCATCTGTACCTGGCGGCCCGCGAACTGGCGCGGTTCGCGGGCGAACCGTGCTAGTCAGCCGCGAAATGGCGCTAAACCCCTTCACCCAGAGCCCCGCCAAGATCGCCGTCATCGGCCTGGGCTACGTCGGCCTGCCGCTGGCCGTGGCCTTCGCCGCGGAGCACGACGTGGTGGGCTTCGACATTGGCGCCGCGCGGGTCGCCGAGCTTTCGCGCGGCGAAGACCGGACGCTGGAGGTGGCCGGCGAAGCCTTGGCGGCGGCGTCGCGGCTCACGTTCACCGCCGATCCTGACGCCCTGGCCGGCTGCAACGTCTTCATCGTCACGGTTCCGACGCCCATCGACGATCACAAGCGGCCGGACCTGTCGGCGTTGATGGCGGCCAGCCGCACCGTCGGCGGCGCGATCGGTCGGGGTGGGGTCGTGATCTACGAATCCACCGTCTATCCCGGCGCCACGGAGGAAGACTGCGTGCCCGTGGTCGCCGAGGTGTCGGGCCTGACGTTCAACCGCGATTTCTTCGCCGGCTACAGTCCGGAGCGCGCCAATCCGGGCGACCCGCACCACCGCCTGGCCGACATCGTCAAGGTCACCGCCGGCTCGACGCCGGAGGCGGCCGATTTCGTGGACGGGCTCTATCGCTCGGTTGTGACGGCCGGCACACACCGCGCCACCTCGATCCGGGTCGCCGAGGCGGCCAAGGTGATCGAGAACACCCAGCGCGACCTGAACATCGCCCTGGTGAACGAATTCGCGTTGATCTTCCGTCGCTTGGGCGTCGATACGCAGGAAGTCCTGGCCGCGGCGGCGACCAAGTGGAATTTCCTCAACTTCCGCCCTGGCCTGGTGGGCGGCCACTGCATCGGGGTCGATCCCTATTACCTGACCCACAAGGCCGAGACCGTCGGATACCGGCCCGAGGTGATCCTGGCGGGGCGCCGGATCAACGACGGCATGGGCGGGTATGTGGCGCGCGAACTGGTCAAGGAGATGATCCGGCGGGGGCGGCTCGTGAAGGGCAGCCGGGTCCTGGTCCTGGGATTGGCCTTCAAGGAAAATACGCCCGACCTCCGAAACACCCGCGTGATCGACATCGTCCGCGAGCTGGCGGAATACGGCGTGGACGTTGACGTCTCCGACCCTTGGATCGACGACGACGAGGCCCGTGGGGAATATGGCCTGGACCTGGTCGAGACGCCCGAGGCCGGGGCCTACGACGGGATCGTCCTGGCCGTGGCGCACCGCCAGTTTCTGGAACTCGGGGCGGAACGGATCCGCGCCTATGGCGTCGAAGACGTGGTGCTGTTCGACGTGAAGGCGGCGCTGGCCAAGGGGGAGGCCGATCTCCGCCTTTGAGCGGCCTTGTCACCCGCTTAAGCCCTGGTCTCATATGGTCTGTCGAATGGGGAGGACCTGTCGCTTGCCGAAATCGCTTCGACGGATCGCACAGCTCGCGCTGCTCACGCTGGCCATCGCCGCGCCGGCGGCCGAGGCGCGGCCCTATTTCGTGGTCAACCCCGTCTCGGACGTCTGGGTGGTGTTCGACCCCTCCGCCCGCGAGCAGGCGTCCGAGCCGGATGTCACCAAGGTCTGGATGGTCACGGTCCAGCGCAACATCCTGACGACCGACCCGCCGCAGCCCGGATATGTCCGGAGCCTCAACGAATACGACTGCAAACGGCAGCGGATGCGCTGGCTGAACTTCGCGGCCTTCTTCCGCGACGGCTCGTCGGCGGTCGAGAGGGTCAATCCCTCACCGCAATGGGAGCCCGTGAACACCAGCCGGTCGCGTCAGGCGGAGCTGAGCCTGGTGTGCGGACAGACGCGCGGACGGGCGGTGGTGGCCGCCGACAGCCTGGCCAAGATCGTCGTGACGCTAATGGGAAGCTGGGACGCGCTGCCGGTCGCCACGGCCCCGGTGGGGCCTCCCCCGGTCGGAACCCCGAAGGTCGCGCCGCCGACGCCCAAGGCCCCCCCCACGAAGGCTCCCGCCGGCAAACCGGCGACGCCGAAGCCTTAGGCCGGACCTCGGCGCCTCATCGGTACGCAAGGCGCCCGTCGGATAGGCGCCTGTCACCGAACCGTTGTTTGAACCAGCTAGACCGTTTCCAACGCCACGCGGGGCGGGCCAACGTGGCCTTGCCCTTCGGGGCGTTTCCTCCCTGAACTCGCCGCGCCCCAAAAAGGCGCGGCTTTTTGTTTGTGCAGGGCTGCGACGCGAAAAAGGCCGCGGGCGAACCCGCGGCCTCTCCAAGGCTTGGCGTCTACTCAGAAGGTGTAGGCGATCTTGCCATAGTAGTAGCCGCCGTTGATCCCGAAGGACGAGAAGGTCGGATACTGGGTCACGTAGCCGTTGGCGTTGCCCGTCAGGAAGGTGTTCCGGTAGTCCGGATTCAGCTTGTCGGGGTACTTGTTGAACAGGTTGTTGGCGCCGATGGTGAGCTTCACAGGCTCGATGATCCGATAGCTGATCTCCAGGTCCGTGATGAAGGCGGCGTCGATCTTGTTCTTGAAGCAGGTCGGAAGCGTTGAGCCCGTCGTCAGCGGACAGCCGGTGCGGCTGTCATAGCGGGACGAGGGTCCGTAGAGCGTCTCCTTCAGGTTCACGCTCAGCTTGTCCCACGTCCACACCGCGCCCAGCACGAAGCGATACTTGGGCGCGGTGGTCTCCAGGTTGCCGATCGCGGTCAGGTCGAACAGCGACGCCCCGGCGAGCTGGGCCGGGGGGGCGGCGATCTTGGTGACCTTGGTGTCGGTCAGATTGCCGGTGAACGACCACTGCACGTTGCCCCAGTCCGCGAGATCCTGGGTGGTGGTGACGACGAGTTCGGCGCCGCGCGTGCGGGTGTTGAGACCGTTGGTGAAGATGTTGATCCCCGTCTGGGTGACGGTGGGATCCAGCACGTTGCCGTTGGCGATGATCGCCGCCCGCACCGCCGGGATGTTCACGTCGCCGCCCGACCCGAACAGCGAGCCCGAACCGACGATCCGGTCGCGGATGCTGATCTGATAAAGGTCGAGGGTCGCGGTGACGCCCCAGCCGGGGTGGGTCACGAAGCCGACGCTGAAATTGCGCGACTTTTCGGGATCCAGACCGTTGACGCCGACCAGGGCCGCGGCGGCGGAGTTCGGCGGCAGCTGCACGAAGGCCGAGGTAGGGGACACGTTGGTCGCGGAGTAGTAGCTCTCGGCGAGAGTCGGGGCGCGGAAGCCCGTGCTGGCCGTGCCGCGGATGGCGATCTGTTCGTTGAAGTCGTAGCGGCCGGTCCCCTTGACGATGAATGTGTCGCCGAAGTCGCTGAAGTGCTCATAGCGCGCCGCAAGGTCGAGCTTCAGGGGTTCGCTCGGGTTGAGGGCGACGTTGCCGTAGACCGCGTAGCTGCGGCGGCTGTGCTTGCCGGCGTCGGTAAGCTGGAAGCCGGGGTAGGACTGCGAGCCTTCCTTGTAGCGCGACGCCGCGTCGCCCGGCTTGATCTCGTAGGTCTCGCGCCGGTACTCGCCGCCGAAGGCCACGTTCATCGGGCTCGCCATCCCGACGTCGTATTCCTTGGAGAGGTCGAGCTGGGTGGTCCACTGGGTGAAGATGAAGTCGCCGGCGTGGAAGTCGGTCGGCGAGGACCCGGGCGTCGTGGCCGTCGAGGTGTCGATGTAAAGGGACCGGTTCAGCGAGTCCTTCACATTGACCGAAACGTTGTCTTTTCCGTAGGTCGAGGCCAGGTCGTAGCTCCAGCCGCCGGCCGCCAGGCCCTTGATGCCCGCTGTGGCGGCGTAGTCGGTCTCGTAGATCACCTCGCGCGGGCTGAACCCGAGCGGGCGCGGCACGGTGCCATCCCGGCCGACCACCAGGTTTGGAACCCGATAGTTCTCATAGGCCGAGGCGTATTTGTCGCCGTAGGTGCCGAAGCTGTAGAGCTCGACGTCGCCGAGCTCGATGCCGAAGTTGTACGAGCCGATGTTCAGTCGGTATTCGGCGTCGCCCGCGATGCGGTTGATATACGGAAAGTCGGGGTGGCCGGCGAGTTGGGGATAGCGCGACAACCGCGACGTCGAGTTGACGTTCGTCGGCAGGTTCAGGACCCGCGGGTCGACGTCGCCCCGGAAGCTGTAGTCGTGATAGCGCGTTTGATAGGTCAGGTTCAGGTACGAGTTCTCGACCGGCTTGAACCCGACGTTCAGCGTCAGGTCGGCGGTCTCGCCGCCGCCGCTCATGTACTTGCCGGCGCTGGCCGTGATGCCGCCGCCTTCGTCGGCGTCCTTCAGGATGATGTTGATCACGCCCGCGATGGCGTCCGAGCCGTATTGGGCGGCGGCGCCCTCCTGCAGCACCTCGACGTGACTGACGGCGCCCAGGCTGACGAAGTTGAGGTCGGCCGCCGCGCCCCCCTGGAACGGGCCGCCCAGGACCGCGAGATTGGCGGTGCCGTGGCGGCGCTTGCCGTTGATCAGCACCAGGGCGTGGTTGGGCGACAGGCCGCGCAGCTTGGCCGAGAGCGTCAGGTTGGCGGTGTCGCCGCCGAACGCCTGGGCGTTGAAGGACGGCACGTTCTGGGCGATCGCCTGGATCAGGTCGGTCTGGCCGACGCGGGACAGGGCCGTGGAATCCAGGACCGTGATGGGTGCGGGGCTGTCGACCGCGCGCAGGCCGGTCGTGCGGGTGCCGGTGACGATGACGGCGTCCAGCTCCGCCGTGTCCGCCGCGCCGTCCGCCTCCGCGGCCTGGACGGCGCCAGCCATGGCGAGGCCAAGCACCAGGGCGCTTACGCCCGAAAACAACCTCTTCATTATACTTAGACCCCCTCGTTTTCGATGTGGGCCCTTCTCGGCGTCTTCCCCTCGTGCGAGCGCCATTGAACATCGGCGTCGCATAACGAGGGTCAGCACCACGCGCGCCCCGGTTCGAGTCAATAAGTCCCGGAGCGAGGATCGCGGTCGTCTTTGTTGCATGATGAAAATATTTGCGACCGCGCATCGCGATGCGGCATGAATATTGATTTTGACATGAAGGAGAATTATGCCGACTCGAAGAATTCTGTGCGCGCAAATTCGACGCTCACGTCAGTTGGCGAATTCTTGTGCTCAACCTGCCGCTTCCATCGCCAGGTCTTCGCGAAACTGCTCAAATCCTCATCGGCCGCCTTGTCAGCCCGGTCCCGCCGGGGCGTTTGAAGCCACCCGCAAGGAGGGCCGGGCGGGGCACAGGCGGAGGGCGTTATGAGGCTTAGTCGGCGGAACTTCCTGCACAGGATCGGGGCGGCCGGGGGCTATGCGGCAGCCTATTCCGCGATGGTCAGCCTCGGCCTGATGGCGACGCCCGCCAAGGCCGGGCCACTGCAGCTTCCCGCGACCATCGGGGCCGGGAAGAGCGTCATCGTGCTGGGCGGCGGCATCGCCGGCCTCACGGCGGCTTACGAACTGGAACGCGCGGGATTCTCGGTCACGCTGCTCGAGGCTCGCGACCGCGTCGGCGGCCGCAACTGGACCCTGCGCAACGGCTCCAAGGTCGAGATGGTGGGGGAGGCGACCCAGACGGTCTCGTTCTCGGACGGCCTCTACATGAACGCCGGGCCCGCGCGGATCCCGAGCCACCACGAAGGCCTCCTCGGCTATTGCGACAAGCTGGGCGTGCCGCTGGAGGTCGAAATCAACTCCAGCCGTAGCGCCTATTTCTGGTCGGCCGGCTCGAACGGCGGCAAGCCGATCCAGATGCGCCAGGGGGTGAACGACACCCGCGGCTACATCTCCGAGCTGTTGGCCAAGGCGCTGAACAAGGGCGCGCTCGACCAGGACCTGACGGCCGAGGACAAGCAGAAGCTGCTGCCGTTCCTGCGCGCATATGGGGACCTGGACCAGGGCATGGCGTTCAAGGGCACCGAGCGCTCTGGCTTCGCGCAGGTTCCCGGCGCCGCCGCGCAGTTCGGCAAAGGCCGCGACCCGCTGCCCCTGAGGGAGCTGCTGGCCAATGAGCAGCTGGGCTCCACCCTGTTCGAAGACATGGTCTACATGCAGGCGACCATGTTCCAGCCGGTGGGCGGCATGGACCGCATCGCCGCGGGCTTCCAGCGGGCGATCCGGAGCCCGGTGATCCGGAATGCCGAGGTGCTGCAGATTCGCCAGACCAGCGGCGGCGTGGCGGTCGCGTGGCGCGACCGGGGAGGCGGGCCGAACCAGGTGTCGCAGGCCGACTATGCCATCGTCACCATCCCACTGAACATCCTCAGCAAGATCGACAGCAATTTCGACAAGCCGGTGAAGGCGGCGATCGCCTCCGTACCCTACGACTATTCCAACAAGATCGGCTTCGACGCGCCGCGCTTCTGGGAGAAACAGCAGATCTTCGGCGGCATCTCGTTCGTGGGCGGCGACACCAGCTTGGTCTGGTATCCGTCGAACGGCCTGCACACGGCGCGCGGCATGCTGCTGGCCTGCTACGGGTCGGGCCCGAACGCCAAGGGCTTCGCGGCGCGCCCGTTGGAAGAGCAGATCGCCATCGCCCGGGGGGTGGTCGGGCGGCTGCACCCCGGCCACGAGGGCGAACTGAGCAATCCGGTGGTGGTGAACTGGAGCAAGATCCCGTTCAACCTGGGACCCTGGCCGGCGTGGAGCGGGGCGAGCGGTCAGGAGGGCCATCTGGACGATCCGGCCTACCGGCTGCTGAACGAACCGCACGGCCGCGTCTATTTCTCGGGCGCCCACCTGTCGCAGATGCCGGGGTGGCAGGAAGGCGCGGTGCTTTCCGCGCAACGTACGCTAGGCCAGATCGCGACCCGCGTGTCACAGTCGGTGGCGGAGAACCGCGCCACCCGGCCCGCGGCCTGACGTCTTTTCGAGGGGAGAACCATGCGCAAGATCCTGCTGTCCGCCGCCGTCCTCACGCTGGCCGCGAGCGCCGCCCAGGCGGAGAACCTCCATGTCAATCCGTCGAACGCCTTCATTTCCAGCGCCGTGAAGGTGCCGGCCGGTTCGGAGACGCTCTACGTCAGCGGCATCACCCCCGACACCGTCGCGGGTGCGCCGGCGGCCACGCCGTTCGGCGACACCAAGACCCAGGTGATCAGCATCCTGACCAAGATCCAGGGGATCATGAAGGCGCAGGGCTACGAGCTCAGCGACACCGTCATGATGCGCGTGTTGCTGGTGGGCGACCCGGCCAAGGGCGGCGGCATGGACTTCGCCGGCATGATGGAAGGCTACAACCAGTTCTACGGGCCGCTGAAGAATAAGCCGGCGCGCATCACCTCCCAGGTCGCCGCGCTGGTGCGACCCGGGATGTATGCCGAGATCGAGGTGCAGGCGGCGAAGACGCCGGCGAAGTAGGTCCTACCGGTCGCCGGCGGGGGCGGCGCGCTCGCGGAGCGCGGCGCTCACCGCCGGGGCGTTCAGGTGGGCCTCGGCGCCGGCCACCGCGTCGCGGAAGCAAGCGGACTGCCGCACGGCCGCCTGGTATTCGCGAACGCTGAACGCGGAGGCGCCGCAGGCGCGGACCGCCGCGCGCTCGATGCGACCCGCCATCAAGGCCGCGCCGCTGGCGCTGCCGAGGTCGAGGCCCGTTGGAGAAACGGCGATCGAGGTGGTCACCGTGGCGGCCGTGGCCGGCGCGACGGCGATCATGGCGAAGAGCGCCGAGGCGGCGAGAAGCTTCATGGGGGACTCCTTCCTGCGGCCGGTCGTTGCGCCGGCTTGTGTCGTTAGCGATCTAACTAGTGCGCGCGGCTTGGGCGCGTAACCCAGAAGCGCGCTTGTTTCACGGGCAAGTGAGCGATTCCGCGGCCAGTTTGGTGAAAATGGCTTGGGCGGCCAGGTGATGCGCTGGCGGACCCTTGAGCGCGATCCGGAGTCGCGCGAGCTTTGCCACATGGATCGACGCAGACTGCTCACCCTCGGCGGCGCCGGGTTCGCCCTGGCCGCCGCGCCGCTCAGCCTCCGCGCGGCCGACCTGCCGGCCCGGCTCCCAAACCGGCCGCCGCCCATCGGCACGGCGGAACGTCAGGCGCGGATCGCCCGGGCCCAGAAGCTGATGCGCGAGCAGGGCGTCTCGGCGCTGCTGGTCGAGCCGGGCTCCAGTCTGGTCTATTTCACCGGCATCCGCTGGAGCCGCAGCGAACGGCTGACCTGCGCGCTGATCCCGGCGGAGGGCGAGATCGGCGTGGTGACCCCCTTCTTCGAGGAGCCGTCGATCCGCGAGATGCTGGACGTACCGGCGCAGGTCCGCACCTGGCAGGAGCATGAGGACCCGCTGGCGCTGGTGGCCGGCTGGCTGAGCGACCGCAAGCTGGGTTCCGGCGTCGTGGCTATCGAGGAGACCAACCGCTACTTCATCGTCGACGGGCTGAAGCGGAACTTGCCCACCGCGACGCTTCGGAACGGGGCGCCGGTGGTGCGCGGTTGCCGGATGATCAAGACGCCGGCCGAGATCGCGCTGATGCAGCACGCCTCGGACATCACCATCGCGGCCTACCGCTACACCATCCCGAAGATCGAGGCCGGCATGCGTCCTTCGGACATCGGTAGGATGATGAACCAGGCGACCATGGCGCTGGGCGGCGATCCCGAGTTCGAGCTGATCCTGTTGGGCGAGGCGGCGGCCTATCCGCACGGCTCGGGCAAGCCTCAGTCGGTGAAGGCGGGCGAGGTGGTCCTGATGGATTGCGGCTGCACCGTCGAGGGCTACCAGTCGGATATCTCCCGCACCTTCGTCTACGGCGAGCCGACCCCGAAGCAGCGCAAGGTGTGGAGCGAAGTTCAGAAGGGCCAGCAGATCGCCTTCGAGGCGGCGAAGCTTGGCGCGGCCTGCGGCAGCGTCGACGACGCCGTGCGCAGCTACTACGTCGGCCTGGGCTATGGCCCCGACTACAAGCTGCCCGGCCTGTCGCATAGGACGGGCCACGGCATCGGGATGGACGGGCACGAGCCGGTGAACCTGGTGCGGGGCGAGACCACGACGCTGGCCTCGGGGATGTGCTTCTCGGACGAGCCCGGGATCTACATTCCCGGCGAGTTCGGCGTGCGTCTTGAGGATTGCTTCCACATGACGCCGCAGGGGCCCAAGTGGTTCTCCCAGCCCTCGGCCGCGATCGACAGGCCCGTCTAGCGCTCCACGAAGGCCGCGAGGTTGGCGAGGCTGGAGTCCATGCCCAACTGGTGGTCCTCGGCGCTGATCCCCGGCGGGACGTTGGAGATCGCCACGTCGACACGGGCGCCGCCGTCGACAGCCGTAAAGGTCGTCGTGATGGTCATGGCGCCGGCGAAGGCTGCGTCATCGGTCTCGAAGCGCACCTGCTCGACGATCCGCCTGTCGGGGATCAACTCCACGAAGCGGCCTTCGAAGACGTCGGCCTTGTCGTTCGTCTTGCCTTGCCCGGCGGCGACATAGACGAGGGCCATGCGATAGCCCCCGCCTTCGCGCGGGTCGAAGCTGTAGACCTCGCCTCGCATGCCCTGGGGAGCCCGCCAGGCGGCGAGGGCGGCCGGATCGAGATGCGCCCGGTAGATCGCCGCCGGCGAGGCCTCGATCGTGCGGGACGCCCGGTCGATCCGCGCCATCCTCAGACTCCGTAGTACTCGCGATACCAGTCGACGAAGCGGCCGACGCCGACCTCGACCGAGGTGGACGGCGCATAGTCCAGCACGGCCTTGGTCTCGGCGGTGTCCGCCTCGGTGCTGGCCACGTCGCCGGGCTGCATCGGCATGAAATTGATCTGCGCCTTCCGGCCCAGCTTCTCCTCCAGCACCTCGACGTAGCGCATCAGTTCGACCCGGCGGCTGGCGCCGAGGTTGAGGATCCGCCAGGGCGCCGAACTGGTGGCGGGATCGGCGGCCTCCGAGTCCCACGCCGGGTTCTCGGCCGGCGGGCGGTCGAGGGCGGCGACCAGACCATCGACGATGTCGTCCACATAGGTGAAATCGCGCGACATCTGGCCCTGGCCGTACACGTCGATCGGCTGGCCCTTCAGGATGGCGTCGGTGAACTTGAAGAGCGCCATGTCGGGCCGGCCCCAGGGGCCGTAGACCGTGAAGAAGCGGAAGCCGGTGCAAGGGATGCCGAACAGGTGGGCGTAGGAGTGCGCCATGGCCTCGTTGGCGGCCTTGCTGGCGGCATAGAGCGTGATCGGGTGCGTGGCCGCGTCATGCACATTGAACGGCAGCTTGGTCTGGTTGCCGTAGATCGAGCTGGTCGATGCGAAGACCAGGTGCTTCGGCTGGGTGGCGCGGCAACCTTCGAGGATGTTCAGGAAGCCCACGACGTTGGAGTCCACGTAGGTCTCGGGGCTCTCCAGGCTGTAGCGGACGCCGGCCTGGGCGGCGAGGTTGACCAAATGGCTGGGCTTCACCTCGGCGAACAGCGCCGGGACGCCCTGGCGGTCGGCGAGGTCCAGCTTGGCATGCCGGTAACCCTTGTAGCCCTCCAGGATCGCCAGCCGCGACGCCTTCAGCTTGGGATCGTAGTAGGCGTTCAGGCTGTCGAGCCCCACCACCGTATCGCCGCGTTCGAGCAGCCGGCGGCTGAGATGAAAGCCGATGAAGCCGGCCGAGCCGGTGACCAGGATCGTCAAGGTGTCGCCTCGCTGCTTGTGCGCGAAGCGTGCCTAGCGGCGGCCGGGTTGCAAGGGCCTTAAGCGCTCAGTGCGCGAGTCCGACCACTTCGGGCAGGCGGGAGATGCGCGCGGCTTCGGCCGTCGCGGCGCTGCGGGCGGCCAGGACGTCGGCGGCGCGCATGCGCGACAGGACCGGGAACATGCCGGACAGCAGCGCCACGAGCAGACCCAGGCGGCCTTCACGCCATCCGCCCCTCACCACATAGCCGCGCAGGAATGCGCCGAGGCCGGTGACGACGCCCGCGCCCATGCGCAGAGGGGCGCCACGATCGGCCAGGTCTTCGGCCGCGAGGCCAGTCAAGCGGTTCAGACGCTCCATCAGCGCGCCCACGTCGCGGCCCAGCGAGCGGCGGATGGCGCCGGTGAGCGCGCCGCCTGCGCGTCCGGCCATGACGGCGGGCGCGTTGAGTCGGCGCGGCTCCCAAGCCTTCAGGCCGCGCTTGTAGAGGCGGGGCTCGAGCCGGGCGCTCAAGGCGCCGGTCCAGCCGTCGCGGATGAGGGTTTCGCCCACGTAGTTGTCGATGGGCAGGTCGTACCAATCGCCGTCGGGCCGCATCTGCAGAACCGCGCGGATTTCCCAGGCCAGGGCGGCGTCGACCAGTTCCTCGGGGTCGATCTCCAGGATCCAATCGCCGGAACAGGCCTCGATGCCCGCCGCCTTGCGCTGGCTTTCAAGCGGGAAGATGCCGTCGATCAGGATCGCGCCCTGCCGGCGGGCGACTTCCTGGGACCTGTCCGTGCAGCGGTCGGCGACCACCACGATCTCATCGCAGAAGGAAAGCTTGCGCAGGCATTGCGACAGCTGCGCATCCTGGTTTTGCACGCACACCAGCGCAGACAGCCTGACCACCCCGAACGCTCCCATCCCGACAACCCCGTTGTGGAGTTAGACGCCGCCGGCGCGTTCAGCCCCCCAGGGCCAAGCTTTACATTTTGTTCAGAATGCGGCGGCGAGTCGCACCCCGACCGTGCGGGGGCGCTGCGGAGTCACCTGGCGAACCTTCCCGAAATTGAACGGATTGCCGTAGGCGAAGGTGTCGGCCTCGTCGTTGAACGGGTTGGCCACGTAGACCATGGCGCGCCAGCGGTCGCTGACCACCTCGGCCGAGGCCTCGGCGCGCAGGTAGTGGCCCATGCGGCGGGGCAGTTCCGTGTCAAAGCTCAGGGTGGCGCGGCCCACGTAGCTGGCCTCGCCGGTCAGACGCAGCATGAGCCCGCCGCCGAGCGGACGCTCGTAGACGGCGAGCATCCCGCCGGACACGTCCGGCACGCCTGGCAGGTGGGGCGTGACCGGCGCGCCAAAGTCCGGATTGCCGTTGGTCACCCGCGAGCTCGAGACGAGCCCGTTGACCTGGACCGAGAGTCCGAAGGGCCAGTCGTAGCCGACCTCCGCCTCGAGGCCCGTGATACGGGCGTCGCCGACATTGGCCGTATAGGCCAGGCCCGAGGTCCGGTAGCGGTCGGTCTGGATGTTGGTCCAGTCGTCGTAGTAGGCGGTGGCGCGCACAAGCAGGCGGTCGTCCAGGCGGCGCAGCTTGACCCCGACCTCGTAGTTGCGCAGCCGATCGGGCGCGAAGGTCACCCGGGCCGGGCGGATCGGGAAGAAGCCGGCGGAGTTGAAGCCGCCGGGGCGATAGCCCTCGGTGACCAGCCCGTAGATCAGGTCGCCGTTCGAGAACTGCCGCTGGAGCGAGAGCTTCGGCGAGAAGCCGTTGAAGATCCGCTGCCGATCGAAGAACCGTGGGCCGTAGGGCTGGATGATCTCGATCTGCGCGGTCGTGTGGACCCGCGTCTCGAAGAACCGTCCGCCCAGCGTGGCGCTCCAGCCTGCGCCGAGCCGATACGAGCCCTCGCCATAGACCGCATATTCCCGTTGCCGGTCCTTCCGCGCCTCGGTGTAGGCGGTCATCACCCGACCGCCGCCAAACAGGAGCCCCAGGGTCGAAGGGCTGCGCTCGGTGGTGCGCGCGCCGTAGACGCCGAACAGCCAGTCGAACCGCCCCACGCCCGAGGAGCGGACCACGAGGTCCTGCACCAGGATGCTCGAGCGGGTTTCTTCCGTGAAGAGGCCGAGGTCCTGCTCCGTCGCCACCCCGTTGAGCGGCGCCATCGGATCGCTCGGGTCGATGGCGCCGAAGGCGTCGAACTGACTCGAGAAGACGTGATGGACGTAGCTGGTGGAGGAGGTGAGGCTGCCCCAGCCGAAATCGCCCTGAACCGTCACGCCGCCATAGTAGAAGTCGTTGTTGTGCGCCTCGCGGACGCGGTTTCGGCGCTGGCCGGGCGCCGAGGGCGGCGGCGATCCCTCTTCCTCGCTGATGCCAAGGGTTCCGTTGGCGTCGGGCGCGCTTACGGCATTGGCTAGGACATACTGAGTGTCGTTCGAGCGCAGGTGCTGGGTGGCGGCCAAGGCGTCCAGCCGCCAGTTGTCGTCGAACCGGATGCGCAGGGCGACGCGACCGCCGTCGCGGCGGGTCTGGTCGACGTTCGGGATCTGCAGATTGACGTCGTCCAGATAGCCGCCCTGCAGGTCTTCGTAGGCGACAAGCCGCAGGCCGATATGGTCCTTGGCGACCGGGATGTTCAGATAGCCTTCCAGTTCGTGGCTCTGGTCGCCCCCCTTCGTCCAGGCGAGGCCGGCCGCGACGCCGGCCTGGTAGTGGTCCAGGTCGGGCTTGCTGGTGACGATCCGATAGATCCCGGCGAGCGATCCTGAGCCATAGAGCGCGCCCTGAGGGCCACGGACCACTTCGACCCGATCCACGTCGACCAGGCGAAGGTCGGGGTCCGGGGCGTTGTAGTTGATCGGCGCGTCGTCCAGGTAGGTCGAGACCGTGGAGCGGGTCCGGCCGGTGAAGGCGCCGTCGGAGAGGCCGCGGATCAGCAGCTTGTCGCGGCCGGGGCCGAGGTTGGTGGTCAGGACGCCCGCGAGCTGACCGATGGTCTGGCCCACGTCGGTGGAGCGCGTGGTCTGGATCTGCTCGCGGGAAATCGCGCTGACGCCGGCAGGGAGCTGGTCGAGGGATGCCGGCCGCTTGGTGGCGGTTACGACGACTTCCGACACCAGCGCCGGCGCGCGAGGCTCCCGGCTCGCCACGGGCGATGCGGCTCCTGCGCGCGCCAGGATCCGCACCGTCCGGGAGTCGACGATGCTGAAGTGACAAGGCGCACCGTCCAGCAGGCGCTCCAGGGCCTCGCGCACGGTGTAGCGCCCCGCAAGGCTCACGCGCCCGTCGGCGCCGCAGTTGGCGGTGCCCAGCACAGAGATGTTGGCCTGCAGGCCGACGTCGATCAGGGCGTCAGCGTAGGAACGGGCAGGTATCGAAAAGCGCAGGCGCGCGTCGGCGGCCTCAGCGCGCCCCGCCAGGCAGGCGAGGGCGACGCCGCCCAGCAACGTCTGCAGAGGCAAACCACGCCTCGGTATGGCTCCACGCCCTCATCGGCGGTCCGACGCTGGATCGCGCCGCAACACTACGTCCGGGCCGGAACGTACAGCGTTGATGGGAACCAGCAAGGCCAAGCGGCGGATTAACGCAGCTTGGTCATCGAGAACGAGCACGCCCGAGATCGGGGTCGCGGCCAGTTCGGGGTCCTCGATGCGGATCGGGGTCGCAAACTGCTGATTGAGGTCGTCGATGACCTCGCCCAAGGGCTGTTGCCGATAGACCAGCCGGCCGGTCCGCCAGCCCAGCACCTCGGTGGGCTCAGCGGCGGCCACGCGCGTCGCGGCGGCGCCCTCCACGTGGTCGAGCTTCTGGCCGGGATGCAGACGATAGGCCTTGCCCGTTGCGCCTTGCGCCGGACGCACCTCGACCGCGCCGCGCGCCACGGTCACGGAGACCTTTCCGCCGAGCCGTCGGACGTCGAACTGGGTGCCCACCACACGCACGGTGCGGTCGCCGGCGGCTACGAGGAACGGCCGGCGGGCGTCGTGGGCGACGTCGAACACCGCCTGTCCCTCGGCAAGGATCACATGCCGGCTATCGCGCCCGAGGCGCACCGACAGGCGCGTGCCGCCGTTCAGATCGAGCGTGGAGCCGTCGGCGAGCTGGATCGTGCGCCGTTCGCCCTTGGCGGTGGCGTAGCTCTCGGTCTGTGGCCCGGACAATTGCGGGGCGACCAGAACGGCGACGGCCGCGGCGGCGGCCACCGCGCCGAACCCGATGACCGCCCGGCGACCGATCGGACTGGCGGGCGCGGCTCGGCGCTGGGAGAGCTCGGCGGCGACTTCAGGGGCTCGGGCGGAATAGGCTTGCGACAGCGCCAGGGCGGCGTCGAAGGCGGCGGCGTTGTCGGGGGAAGCGGACAGCCAAGCGTCGAAGGCTACGGCCTCGGCGTCGCCGAGGTCGCCGGCCTCGAGCCGCACGACCCACGCCGCGGCGTCCTCGCGCCGGGCGTCGTCGCCATGTCGCCAACCGTTGATCATGAATCCTTCCGCGGCCCGCACGCGCGACGACCCGTCGCAGGAGTAGACGTCACCGACCCAGGCTTCCCCCCAGTTCCGGAATGCAATTTCTGGTAGGTCATCGGCCGAGCTTCGCCGTGAGCGCCTTGAGCGCCGCCGAAATGTGCTTCTCCACCGACTTTACCGAAAGGCCCATGGCCTGGGCGGTCTCCGCGTGGCTGCGGCCTTCCAGCTTGTGGAGGCGGAATGCGCGCTGCATCTGGGGCGGCAGCTCGGCCACGGCGTCGACCAGCTGCCGCAGGCGCTGGCGCGAGGCGACGGCCTCGTCGGCGGGCGCGATGTCGGCCACATCCTCATCCCCGGCCGTAGCATGGGCGACGCGCCGCCAGGCGGCGTCCCGCGCCACGGCGCGCGCCTCGCCGCGGGCGCGGTCCAGCATGACATTGGTGGCGATGCGGTAGATCAGGGCGACGGGGTTCTCCGCGGTGACCGCGGGGTCGCGCGTGGCCAGCTTGACGTAGAGCTCCTGCGCCAGATCCTCGGCGACGGCGCGCGAGCCGGCGCGGGCCGCAAAGAAGCGCACGAGGTTCGCCCGCCGCTCCAGGTAGATCTCGAGCAGGGGATCTGTGGGCGCCGTGCGCGGCGCCTCAGGGTCGGTCACCGGGCTCACGCCGACGGCCTTCCGCACCCAGGGTGCGGGCGCCGCTTCGCGATCTGGCGCATGCGAGTTCGATCCATGGCCGCGTGAACAGTGGAGCCGGACGAAAGTCATGCCCCATTCCAGCCGCCGCGCCAACTTCGTCGCGGCCGGGGCGGGGGGCGCGTCGTCCCGGCGGCGTCTAGGCATGGACACCGCATGGTTGACGGCGCCGCGTGGCGGCCGTCTGGGGGGCGGTGTCACGGCGTGCGGGTCGCGGGGGAGCGGCCCGCACGTTCTCCTTTCGGCAGACCGATGATTCGCGACAGGCGCATCCGCGCGCCGCTTTGGAATGGCGCGTTCCACAGGCGCCCCGGCGATTCCCACAGGCAGATCAGTGCGATCACGCGGAGTCGAAGGGGGCGGAGCTGGCCCAAGGTATGCAGACGCATCTTCTCATTCTATGAGGTTGCTCTCGGTGAGAGAGCAGGCGGGGGCGCTCCGCTGTATCGAAATGGGGCCAAGGAGTAGTCGTTCATGAGCCTTAAGACCGTGCCGGGACTCGAGCCCGCGCCGACGAAGCACGCCAAACTGGTACAGTGGGTGCGTGAAATCGCCGACCTGGCCCAGCCCGACCGCGTCGTCTGGTGCGATGGGTCCGACGAGGAATGGACCCGCCTGACGGGCGAGCTGGTGGCCGGCGGAACGCTGAAGCCCCTGAACCCCGAAAAGCGTCCGAACTCGTTCTATGCCGCCTCCGACCCGCGCGATGTCGCCCGCGTCGAGAGCCGCACGTTCATCTGCTCGGAAAAGCCCGAGGACGCGGGCCCGACCAACAACTGGCTCGACCCTGCCGAGATGCGCGCCGACCTGAAGGATCTCTTCAAGGGCGTGATGCGCGGCCGGACCATGTATGTGGTGCCGTTCTGCATGGGGCCGCTGGGCTCGAAGATCAGCCAGATCGGGGTCGAGATCACCGACAGCGCCTACGTGGCCGTGTCGATGAAGATCATGACCCGGATGGGGAAGGGCGCCCTGGACATGCTGGGCGACGACGGCTTCTTCGTGCCGGCCGTCCACACCGTGGGCATGCCCCTGGTCGACGGCGTCAAGGACGTCGCCTGGCCCTGTAACGAAATCAAGTACATCGTCCACTTCCCTGAGACGCGCGAGATCTGGTCGTACGGCTCGGGCTATGGCGGCAATGCGCTGCTGGGCAAGAAGTGCTTCGCCCTGCGGATCGCCTCGGTCATGGCTCGCGACGAGGGCTGGTTCGCCGAGCACATGCTGATCCTCAAGCTCACCTCGCCTGAGGGCGCGGTGAAGTACGTGGCGGCCGCGTTCCCCAGCGCCTGCGGCAAGACCAACATGGCCATGCTGCAGCCGACCCTGGCGGGCTGGAAGGCCGAGACCATCGGCGACGACATCTGCTGGATGCGCTTCGGGGATGATGGCCGCCTCTACGCCATCAACCCCGAGGCCGGCTTCTTCGGCGTTGCGCCGGGCACGGGCGAGGTCACCAACAAGAACGCGATCGACGCGCTGTGGGGCAATTCGATCTTCACCAACGTGGCGCTGACCGATGACGGCGACGTGTGGTGGGAGGGCCTGACCGAGGCCGCCCCCGCGCACCTGATCGACTGGAAGGGCCGCGACTGGACCCCGGACAGCGCCGAGCCGGCTGCGCACCCGAATGCGCGCTTTACCGTCCCGGCCTCGCAGTGCCCGGTGGCGGCGCCCGAATGGGAAGATCCCGCCGGCGTGCCGATCTCGGCCATCCTGTTCGGCGGCCGCCGCGCCTCGGCCGTCCCACTGGTGACGGAAGCCCGCGACTGGCGCCACGGCGTGTTCATGGCCTCCAACGTGGCCTCGGAAGGCACGGCGGCGGCCGAGAACGCCATCGGGGAGCTGCGCCGCGACCCGTTCGCGATGCTGCCCTTCTGCGGCTACAACATGGGCGACTACTTCGGCCACTGGCTGAAGATGGGCGAGACCGCCGCCGATCCGTCGAAGCTGCCGCGCATCTATTTCGTGAACTGGTTCCGCAAGGACGAGCGCGGCAAGTTCGTCTGGCCGGGCTACGGCGAGAACAGCCGGGTCCTGAAGTGGATCGCCGAGCGCCTGGATGGCAAGGCGGATGCTGTGGACACGCCGATCGGCAAGGTTCCGACCAAGGCCAGCCTGGACCTGTCGGGCGTGAGCCTCACCGACGCCCAGCTCGAACTGCTGCTGACGGTCGATCCGGCGATCTGGACCCAGGAAGCCGCCCTGATCCCCGCCTTCTACGAGCGTTTCGGCGAGACCACGCCCAAGGCGCTATGGGAGGAATACGAGAGCCTCCTTGAGCGGCTGCAGGCCGCGAACGATGTCGAGGACGAGCGGATCGTGGCCGCCGAATAGCTACATACCCGGATAAACAACGAAAAGGCCGCGGGGCGACCCGCGGCCTTTATCGTTTCGGAGCGCCCGGTCAGCCGCCGGCGACGACGCGCAGGTTGGGGGCCGCCACGGGCTTCTCTCCGCGGACCTGGGCCACCAGGTCGAAAAGCGCGGTGCGGACGTGGTCGGCATCGCCGGTCTCGACGACCTCGGCCAGGGCCTCGAGGTGGCCGGGCGTGACCCGCACGGCCGAGTTGGAGACGACTTCCATCACCTTGGGCGCGGCGGGCAGGGAGCGCTCGGTCTCGTCCAGCAGGGCCTCGGTGAGCTTCTCACCCGGGCGCAGTCCGGTGATCTCGATCTCGATGTCGCGGCGGCCCGACAGCGCGATCATCTGACGGGCCAGGTCCAGGATGCTGACGGGTTCGCCCATCTCCAGCAGGAACAGGCGCGAGTCGCGACGGTCGTCCTCGTGACAGGCGGCGGTGGCGTGCAGCACGAGCTGGGCTGCCTCGGGGATCGTCATGAAAAAGCGGTTGATCTCGGGGTGGGTGACCGTCACCGGTCCGCCCCGCTCGATCTGCGACTTGAAGATCGGCACCACCGAACCGGACGAGCCCAGGACGTTGCCGAAGCGCACGGCCGAGAAGCGGGTGTCGCTGTTGCTGGTCGCCTGCTGCGCCTGGATAACGGCCTCAGCCAGGCGCTTGGTGGCGCCCATGGCGTTGGTGGGATCGACGGCCTTGTCCGTGGAGATCAGCACCATCTGGCCGGCCCCGCAGGCCTTGGACGCCTCGGCCACGTTCCAGGTGCCGATGACGTTGGTGAGGATGCCTTCCGTCGGGTGGCGCTCGACCATGGACACGTGCTTCAGCGCCGCGGCATGGAAGACCAGATCCGGGGTCTCGCGGCTGAACGCTTCGGTGATCCGCCGCGCGCTGCGCACGTCGCAAAGGACCGCCTTGACCGCGATGTGCGGGAAGGTCTCTCGCATCTCGCGCTCGATTTCGAAGAGAGCGGTCTCGGAGATGTCCACCAGCGTCAGGTGGGCGCAATTGAACGTGGCGACCTGGCGGCAGAGCTCGGAGCCAATGGATCCGCCGGCGCCCGTGATCAGGACGCGGCGGCCCTTGATCAGGCCGCCGATGGCGCGGCGATCCAGCTCGATCGGCTCGCGGGCCAGTAGCTCCTCGATGTTGATGTCGCGCATCGGGAGCAGGGTCAGGCCTTCGTGCTGCGAAAGCTCGACGATGGACGGCAGCCGGAGCAGGCGGATGCCGTCGGTCTTCAGCCGGCCCAGGATGTCGGCGGTCAGGCCCTTCAGCTTGCCAGGCTCTTCCAGGAACAGGATGGCGCGCGGATAGCGGTTCCAGCGGCGCAGGTCGGCCAGAGCTTCATCCAGGCGGTCGATGGCCTCGAGGATACAGACGCCGCGCACCTGGGCGCCTACGTCGCGGCGGTCGGTGCCGATGATGCCCACCGGCGTGTAGGTGCGGTCGTGGCTGCGGGCCACGTCGCGCAGGTAGGTGTCGGCCAGCGAGGGCGGTCCGATCAGCAGCAGCGATGGCGACTGGGTGAGCCGTTCGGTGATCGTCTTGAGCGGGGAGAAGCTTTCCAGCGCGTGCTCGTGGAGCGCGCGGCGCAGGATGCGGACGCCCATGGCGCTGACCATCTGGAACAGGGGAGCCATGACTAGGGTCGAGCGCGGCAGTCCCTCGGCGCGATCGAGCACGAAGACCGAAAGCAGAAATACGCCGACGGTCAGCAGCGCGCTGCGCGCCAGGACGAGGGCGTCGGGGATCGAGACGTACCGCCAGGGCGAAAGCTCCCCGCGGAAGATCAGGCTGAAGACCCCCGCGATGGTCGCGTAGAGCGCGGCGAGCTGGAAGAAGCTCAGGGCGCCGGCCTGGCCGAAACCCAGCTCGGGCTGGGTGGGAGCCACGAAGAACGCGATGGAGAAGGCAAGGGCCGCGAGGAGCATGTCGAAGACGACGATCTGCGCCCGGACGGCCATCCGCTCCATTCGCCGCACTCCACTCACGTGTCGATTCCCAAGCATAGGCCCGGTCGTTCGGGCGGCTAGCAAAACTTGGACGGGGCGGAGTTTTTCCGCGGGCCCAGGCGCCTTGTACTCATGGAACAAGCGCGCGGCGAGAACGGGAACTTAGAAACTGGCGCCCCGCCGCGCAAACGAAAAGCCGCCGCGAGATGCGCGACGGCTTCCGTAGAACACAAGCGCTAAGCTTTGGTTTCGGTTCAGAAGACCAGCTTGATGCCGCCCACGACGCGGCTGTCGCCCAGGCCGCCGGTGACGGCGTTACCCTGGTTGGTGTCCCAGTAGCGGACGTCGAAGCTGATATGGTCGGTCAGCGCGAAGCCGACGCCCAGGTTCCAGGTCGTGTAGTCGAACGCCTTGTCGACCTCCTGGCGGCCGATGGCGCCGTTGATCGTGAACTTGGTGTCCGGGATCGCGATCGCGGCGTTGGCCTCGTAGTACCAGGCGTCACCGGTCTTCCCGAAGAACTCCGGCGAGTAGTAAACCGCCGCGCCCAGCGTCGCCGGGCCGGCCGGCACCGAGGCGGCGACCTTGCCCTCCCAGTAGTCCTCGTTCGAACCCGAGGGCTGGTCGATGTAGCCGTAATAGATCACGCCGATGTCGAAGGTCACCGGGCCGGCGGTCGGCTTGATGCCGGCGTACAGGTCGAACTCGGCGTCGGTGCCGTTGCCGAAGTCGACGTTGGAAACCCACACACCCGCGTAGCCGATGCCCATGGTGGCGTCGACGCCGCCATACACCTGCGGATCCTCGTCGGTCTGGCTAAGGCCGCGGAAGACGTAGTCCGTCGAGGCCCCCACGTTGAAGGCGAAGGTCGGGCCCCCATCCTGGGCCTGCGCGGCGCCAGCGAGCGCCAGCGAGCCGACAGCGGCCGCCAGCGCGATTTTCAGCGTTCTCATTCTCGTATCCCCTCTTACGTCCGTCCGGTCGGAACCGACGGGCGTCTCATCGTCGTCGGCGGGGCCGGCAGATCAACGTGACGGGATGACGACAGCCAAGCCATGGGGCGGCTGATGTGAGATTGGGCGCCCCTGAATAAGGGCGCCATAAAATTGGGCGACTTGGGCCGGCGGGGGCAAATTGCGCGGCCCCGAGCGGCGGGAATTCAGCGCGCGACGAGCGGCGCGAATCCCAGATGGGAGCCGGCGTCGACCAGCAGCGTCTCACCGGTGACGTGCCGGGACGCGGGCGAGGCCAGGAAGACCGCAGACGCGGCGATGTCCTCGGGTGTGGAGGCGGCGCGCAGCGGGGTGCCCGCCGCAGCGTTGGCGCGGACCCGCTCGGCGGCGGCTTCGCCCAGGCCTTTGCCGAACCACGGCGTGTCGATGAAGCCGGGACAGATGGCGTTGACGCGGATCTTCGGCGCGAGGGCCCGGGCCAGCGACAAGGTCATGGTGTTGAGGGCGCCCTTGGACGCCGCATAGGGCACGGACGAGCCGATGCCGGTGACGCCGGCGATGGAGGCGGTCATCACCACCGCGCCGGGCCGTGGCGCGGCCTCGAGCAGCGTCCGGCAGGCGCGCACCATCTGGTAGGCGCCCACCACGTTCACGGAATAGAGGTCGAGGAAGTCCTGTGCGGATACGCCCTCGAGGTCGGCGTGGTTGTTGAACTTCGTCACGCCGGCGTTGTTGAAGAGGGCGTCGACGCGGCCGTAGGGCTGAGCGGCGGCGGCGATCCGGCGGCAGTCTTCGTCGTTGGCGACGTCGCCCTGGACCAGGACGGTCTCGGCGCCGTGAGCCTGGCATTGCCGCGCCGTTTCTTCCGCGTCGTCCAGGTTGCGCGCGTAGTTGATGATGACAGCTTTGGCGCCCCGCGATGCGACCTCCACGGCCACGGCTCGCCCGAGGCCGGTCGAGGCTCCGGTCACCACCACCACGAAGTCCTGATAGTCGCCCTGGGCCATGGGTCGCGCCTCCCGCTCGTTGTTTGCGGGCCTAGTAGCGTCTAAAGGGCCCGAGATGGAAGAGACCCACCTCACGCAGCTGGGCCGCGAGACCAAGGGCTTCGAGAGCCCCGAGGCGGCCGTCCTGGAACGCGTCCCCAATCCGCACCCCGGCGCGACCTACCTCGTCCGGTTCGCCGCGCCGGAGTTCACCTCGCTCTGCCCGGTGACCGGACAGCCCGATTTCGCCCACCTGGTCATCGACTACGTCCCAGCCGACTGGCTCGTGGAATCGAAGTCTCTGAAGCTCTACCTGGGCTCGTTCCGCAACCACGGCGCGTTCCACGAAGATTGCACGGTGGCGATCGGAATGCGGCTGGTGAGCGAGCTTTCGCCTCGATGGCTCAGGATCGGCGGGTACTGGTATCCCCGCGGCGGAATTCCGATCGACGTTTTCTGGCAGAGCGGCACGGCGCCGGAAGGATTGTGGTTGCCGGACCAAGGGGTCGCACCTTACCGCGGCCGCGGTTGAACAGTGCGTCGTCCCGAGATGAGATCGCCGCCAGTCTGACAGCTTTGGAATACTGTAGAGCCCGAAGCAAACCGTCGGAGGTCCAGCTGTTATGCTGAGCGTCTCGTCAGCATACCGATGCGCGAGATGCCGCGGGTCCTGTTCTCTTTCGAGGGGAAAAATGGGCGCGGACTCTCGCGGGGGCCATTCGGGCTTTCCAAAACCCGCCTGCGAGCCTATACCTGATCCCGCCCAACTCTCCTCGGGCGTGTCACCTCAGGCCGGGCGGCGCGGCGCGTCGTCCGGCCGTCGTGTTTCCGGGACCCAGCGTCAGCGCTTCCAGCGTGTCATCAGGGGATCGAGGTTGGGCCGCTCCCGTTCCAGCGGCGCTTCCTTCGCGGTTCCGATCAACAGGAAGCCGGCGACCCGCTCACCCTCGACAAGCCCAAGGATCGACGTCGCCTCGGCATCGTAGCTGTACCAGTCGGTGATCCAGTTTGCGCCGAAGCCCATGGCGAGCGCCGCGGCGAGGAGGTTCGTGCAGACCGCGCCGGCCGAAAGGACCTGCTCCCATTCCGGGATTGCGGCGGCGCGGGGCGCCGAGATCACCACCACCGCCATCGGGGGGACCTTCAGCTTGGCGAGCTTGGCGGCGAGCGTCGGGTCGCCGCGGCGCTGTGCGAGGGCTTCGAGCTCCCCCGCGAACGCGGCCTTGTCAGCGCCTTCCATGACCACAAAACGCCAGGGCGAGAGCTTGCCGTGGTCGGGCGCGCGGACGGCGATACGCAGCAGGTCGGCAAGTTGCGCGGCGTCGGGCGCGGGCGCGGTCAGGGTCACGGCCGGTGTCGAGCGGCGCAGCGCCAGGAAGCGCAGGACTTCGGGCGAAGGTTCGAGCGGGAGCGCGGCTCCGAACTCGGGGGCGGGCGGCAGGACTGACGGCAACGGAGCTCCGGCGTTTAGAGTGCCGATAGGAGAGCCTCTTTATGGGGGCGCGACGCCGAACCGCAAGGCAAGGGGACCGAAACGATGGGGGATAAGCCCGCGTGGCTGCGAGCGCACGGCTCGCCCTGGACGAGGGGCGAGGGGCGCGACGTCTACGACAACCCCTGGATCCGGGTGACGGAATACACCGCCACGGCGCCGACTGGTCGCCCAGCGCAGTACGGGCTGGTCAGCTTCAAGAACCATGCGGTGGCGGTCCTGCCGCTGTTCGACGATGGGACCACCGTGCTGGTCGGTCAGCACCGGCTTCCGGCCGGCGACTACAGCTGGGAGATCCCCGAGGGCGGTTCGCGCGCCGGCGGCGACCCGCTGGAGGGCGCCAAGCGCGAGTTGGCGGAGGAGACCGGACTGCAGGCGGCCGAGTGGTGCGAGGTGATGCAGGCGCAGCTCTCGAACTCCGTCACGGACGAGCTGATGTACGGCTATCTCGCGCTGGGTCTGTCGCGAGCGAAGGCAGGGCAGGAGATGGACGACACCGAGGCGCTGGAGATCGTGCGGGTCCCGTTCCGCGAAGCGCTGGACGCCGCGATGGCCGGCCACATCAAAGACATGTTGACGGTGGCGATGCTGCTCAAGGCTTACCATATGGCCCGTGAAGGGCTTCTGGCGCCTGCTTTGGCGCGCGCCATGCTAGGGTAGGAAAAATACATGGGTCGGGAGGAGACCATGAGTCAGCGCCTGGAGGTGGTGAACCCCGCCGCGCCGCCGCCTGTCTGGGCCGCTCTGCGGAACGAGGCCTATGCCGCCGCCAAGAACGAGGCCGCGCTGGCGAGCCTGCTGGCGGCCGTGATCCTGAACCACGACAGCCTGGGCGATGCGCTGAGCTACCAGCTGGCGCGGAAGCTGGGCGACCAGGAGCTGCGGGCCATGAGCCTGCGAGACACCGTGGAGGAGGCCTATGAGGCCGATCCATCTATCGTGGAGATCGCCGAGGCCGATCTGAAGGCGGTGTTCGAGCGCGACCCGGCCTGCAAGGGCTATGTCCAACCGTTCCTGTTCTTCAAGGGCTTCCTGGCGCTGCAGACCCACCGGGTGGCGCACTGGCTCTACAACGAGGGCCGCGAGACCCTGGCGTTCTACCTGCAGAGCCGAACCAGCGAACTGTTCCAGGTGGACATCAATCCGGCCACCAAGATCGGCCGCGGCGTGTTCGTCGACCACGGGACCGGGATCGTCATCGGCGAGACCGCGGTGATCGGCGACGACGTCTCGATGCTGCAGGGCGTGACCCTGGGCGGCACGGGCGCCGAGCGGGGCGACCGCCACCCGAAGATCGGCAAGGGCGTATTGCTGGGCGCGGGCGCCAAGGTGCTCGGGAACATCACGATCGGCGACTACGCCAAGATCGCCTCGGGCTCGGTGGTGCTGAAGCCTGTGCCGCCGGGATGCACCGCGGCCGGGGTGCCCGCGCGGCTGGTGAACTGCCCGACGTGCGAGGAGCCGGCCAAGAGCATGGACCATACGCTCGCGGATGCTGTGTACGACTATGTGATCTGAGGTTTCGCCCGGCCTGCGGACCGGCTAGTTTCCGCGCAACGATTTGCACGGAGCGTTTTGGCGTGGACGAGAAAGCTATCCGCAAGGTCGAAGGCCACCTGCGTGGGACTTTCGCGAACGCGCGCATCACGCTCGTGCCGCGTCCGAAACAGAAGGACTCGGCCGAGGTCTACATCGGCGAGGAGTTCATCGGCGTGGTGTTCGAGGACGAGGACGGCGACGGCTCGTACGTCTTCAACATGTCGATCCTGGCCGAGGACCTGCCGTAGCAGGCGCCGCTCAGCGGATCTGAACCACCTTCAGCGCGCCGGCCGGTGCGGGCGCGAGCGGCGGCGATGGCCGGCTGCTGTCGAGCCAGGCGGCCCAGTCCGCGCGCGGCACGATCACGATCTGCCGGTCGTGATAGGGCGCGATGTCGGGGCCAGGCGGGCCGGTCAGCAAGGTGAAGCGGTCGTCGCGGGTCAGGCCGGCGACACCCAGGACCGCATCGTCGCTGGCCGTGAAGCGCCACTTTGACTTGGGCGCCTTGGCGCCCGTGAACTCGAAAAAGGCGTCGACGGGCACCAGGCAGCGGCCCTTCGGGAAGCTGCGTCCGTCCGAACGGAAGTTGATGATGGGGCCGCGAGGCCCCGGGAAGCCCCAGCGCATCTGGGACAGCACCGCCATACCGTCGCGGCCGGTGACGATGTAGCTGGGGTCCGTGGGGCGGATCGACGGACGCGGCTCCATGTTCGGCGCGCCGCCGTCCCACGTCAGCGGCAGCTCGAGCTGGCCGAACTCCTTGAGCAATTCGTCGAGGGACCGTTCCTGGGCGTACTCGTTGCACATCTTTCCTACAGGCCCTCGCTGGCCGGACGATGGAGGTTTTCTACGGTCAAGCCGCGCCGCGCAGGATGCGCCGGGCCTGGAAGGGGGGGATGATAGCGGTGATGTGGGCGGCCCAGCGCAGGCGGGCGTCGTGGCGCATGGGCCCGGCGACGCTCTCCAGGTCGTAGACGCCCGAGCGCGAGCCGCGCAGCAGCCGTTTGACCAGCACCTCGTCGGTGTCCAGCTCGACGACGACCACATGGCCCAGCATGTCGGGGGAGGGCGCGGTGCGCTGGTCCTCGAAATAGATGATCGCGCCGTCGTCGGCGACGCCGCGCATGGAATGACCGACCACCTTGAGGGCACGCGCACGGTCGGTTCCGCCCGGCGGGATCGGCGCGAGCTCGGCCGGATCGTGGCCGACGGCGAAGAGGACCGTGCCGTCCGGGTTCGCGCCCACATGCCCGATCACCGGGACGAATCCATCCACAGCCGGCTGCATCGGGCCGGCAGCGTCATAGAGCCACTCGGGACTGACGCCGAAGGCCGCCGCGTATTCCTTGGCCCGGCGATAGGAGAACGGCGCGTTGCCGTTCTCGTTCGAGGCATAGGTGTTGCGGCTCCAGCCATGGACGTCCGCAGCTGACGCAGCAGTGTCGTAGCCTTTGTCGATGCGGGCCTGTTTGAGCCTCTGAGCGCGACCGTCCATAAAAATGTAGATAACGTACAGCGAAACGTTGCGCAATCGACTGTAGCTTTCATACATTGTGCGCATGGCTATCTCATCTCATATCCCATCGAGCTACGCCGCCCTCCGGTATGGCGGAGCTTCCCCCCTCCGAGCTCAGGCGGAACTGGCGATCACCCCGGCTCACGCCGGCAAGCTGGAGGCGATCTTCAAGGTCGCGCGTCCCGGCAAGATGCTGGACCGCATGAAACCTCGCTTTGCGGACCATCGCGCCCACGTGGCGGCGGTCGCGGCGGCGGGCGGCTACCCGGTGCTGACCCGGTGAGCGGCCGCGAGGATGCCGCGGCGCTCGTCGCGAGCGCATTGAGCCGCAGGGCCGTCGCCGACCGGAGCCGCTTCCTGCGCGAGCTACTCGCCCACACCGCGGCCGGCCTGGTGGTGATCGACGGCGAGGCCCATGCGTCCGAGGCGGTCTACCGCCTGGCTGACGCCGTGGTCGCGCGGCGGTGCAGCCGATGAGCGGCGCGAGGACGACCCGCGATCCCACGCTGAAGGCGCAGCGCGCGGCGCGCGATCGGCTGTTGCGAGTGGAGCGGCAGGCGAAGGCGCGAGGGGAGGCGGACGCCGTGGCCGCCGGCGTGGCCGAAACCGTGGCGCTGTCGCGGGCCCGGGGCCAGGCGATCGCGGAGCCTGGGCCCGGCGCGCCGCGGGCGCGAGCCTATCGTCGGCAGACGGGTCTGGAGTGGCTGGCCAGCCGCGGGCGCATCGACGCTTCGGCGCGGGCGGCCGGCGAACGCTATGGCTGGGCCTACCGGCGCGTGAAGCTGGAGAAGGCGATCCCGTCCACCCTGGACCCACGAGTGCGGGGCGAGTTCGTCGCGCCTTCGATCGAAGACGTCCTCGCCAGCGGAGAGCGGACCGAGCTGGCGAGGCGCGCTCTTGTCGAGTTCCGCGGGCGACTTTGGCGGCAGACCGATCTGGTCGCGGCCTGCGATCTGATCTGCGGCGAGGAAAAGACGCCTCGGGAGGCGGCCGAGGGAGAGCGCGAGGCCGGGCGGCTGGAGGCGGTGCTGAAAGTGGCCCTGGACATCCTGTCGGCAGCCCGCCAACGTTCGTGATTTGTTCTTGACATCCGAGCGCGAATTTGAGAGAGTTCTGTCAGCGTTGATGTCTGCGCCCGCCGCATGGGCAGCGGGGCGCTATGGGCAGCCGCCGGGGGATCCGTCAGGACAGCCGGAGGAACCAGCGGAACGGCGACAGGCCGCGAGGACGATCCGTCGGTCCTTGATCATCGGTCTTGTCGCCGAAGGACGCGGGTTCGGGTGGACGCTGGCCGTGGCTTTCGCCGCGCTTGGCGCCGGCCTCCACGGCGAGGGCGTGGTATCGGGCGGCCTCGTCGATGAGCTCGCCTCTCGTGCGCATGTTGTCGGCGGAGGCTGCGCGGCGGAGCAGGGCTTCGGCCTGGCTGCGGTATTCGGCCTCGGACGACATGAGTTGCCTCCCCATCGGATCGGACGGCCGCGCGGCTTGCCGGGGGACCGCCGCCGCGACGCGGACCCTCGGTGGGATTCGGACACGGCCTCCTGAACACGCGCGCAAATTGAGCCCGGTTTGTGGCGCCGGAAGCGCGTCGAAACATCAATGAAAACAGCAAGCTTTGCCATGGTGTGAAAGCCACGGCCGGCGAAGCTCTCCACCCGTATGAAGAGAAGGGATCGACGCGATGGCGAAGACACCTGTCCAGCGGCGGACGCGAGGCCGCGCGAAGAAGGTCGCCGGCGCGGCCAGGCCGACGCCGCCCAGCGAGTACAGCCTCGCGCGCGCCAACAAGATCTGCGAGCGGCTGGCGAAGGGCGAGCCGCTGTACCGGATATGCGAGGACGACGATCTGCCGGGCTGCACCACCGTCTATGGGTGGGAACGGAAGAACCCAAGCTTCAGCGAGCGGGTCTCGCGCGCGCGTCAGGCGGGCGCCGACTACTGCGCGGATCGGGCGCTCACCGTGGCCGAGGAGTCCACCAAGGAGACGGCGCAGCGGGATCGCCTGCTGGTCGCAACGCTGATGAAGCGGGCCGCGCTGATCGCGCCCCGCCGCTGGGGTGGGAAGGCGGGCAAGGAGGAGGCCGGGGCGAAGGACAAGGTCGCGCCGAACATCCTGTTCTACGTCCGGCGCTTCGAACGCGTCGTGGCGGAGGATGGCAGCGTGAGCGTGCGGGAGCTGAAGCCCGAGGGCCTGAAATGAAAGCCGACGAGAAGGACGCGAAGGACGGTGACAAGGCGCAGCCGACTCCGGATCAGGAACTGGGTCTGCCGCTGATCTGGGAGCCCCGGGAGTACCAGGTGGGCTTGTGGGACGCCCTGCTGTCGGGCGTGAAGCGGGCGGACGTGGTGGCGCACCGGCGCTGGGGTAAGGACGAGGTGGCGCTGCATTGGGCGGCTTGGTCGGCGTGGCATCGGCCCGGCAGCTACTGGCACCTGCTGCCCGAGCAGGCGCAGGGTCGCAAGGCGATCTGGGACGCGGTGAATCCCCATACCGGCAAGCGGCGCATCGAGGAGGCGTTTCCCGAGGTGATGGGCCCCGTGTTTCACGAGAGCGAGATGCAGGTCGTGCTGAGCAATGGCGCGACCTGGCAGGTGCTGGGGTCGGACAACTACAACAGCCTGATGGGCGCCTCCACGGCGGGCGTGGTGATGTCGGAGTGGGCTTTGGCCAGGCCGGACGCCTGGACCTACATCCGGCCGATGCTGCTGGAGAACGACGGCTGGGCGCTCTTCCTGTGGACGCCGCGCGGCCGCAACCACGCGGCGCGGGCGTTCGAGTCCCGGCGCTCAGATCCCGAATGGTTCTGCCTGAAAAGCCCCGCGACCGAGACCACCGTTTTCACACCCGACCAGCTCGAGCGCGAGAAGCGGGAGATGGTCGCCGAGCTGGGTTCGGAGGAGGAGGGCGAAGCTCGGTTCGCCTCGGAGTATCTGGTGGACTTCGACGCGGCGGCGCCGGGCACCTACTACGCCTCGCTGCTGGCCGAGGCCGAAAGGGGCGGCCGGGTGGGCCGCGTGCCGGCCGATCCGTCGCTGAAGGTGGATACGGCCTGGGACCTTGGCATCGACGACTATACCGCGGTGTGGTTCTTCCAGCAGGCCGGGCGCGAGGTGCGGGTCATCGACTATTTCGAGACCAACGGCGTCGGCCTGGCCGAGGTGGTGCGGCAGGCGATCAGCGGAAGGCCGTATGTGTGGGGCGAGCATCACCTCCCGCACGACGTGATGGTGCGAGAACTGGCGACGGGAAGGTCGCGGTACGAGACGCTGGGTTCGCTGGGCCTGTCGGGAATCCAGGTGGGTGCGGCGGCCGACCCGGAGGAGCGGGTGAATGCGGCGCGCTTGATGATCCCAATGTGCTGGTTCGACGCCGAGCGCTGCGCTGGGGGGCTGGAGCGACTGCGCGCCTACCGCAAGCGCTGGCACCGGGCGACACGGAGCTATGGCGGGCCGCTGCACGACATAGCGAGCCATGGCGCCGACGCGTTCGGGGAGTTCGCCCTAAATCGTCGCGGTGGCGCGTCGAGGGCCCAGCGGCGCGTCGAGGGCCGCGCCGCCGGATCGTGGATGGGGTAGGTCCCCGCGTGCACGTTCTCCGCACCTGCAGGAGGATCTGCGCGCTGGCGTTGAGCAAGTTAATCCTGATCGTCCAAATCCCGTTAAGGGCCTTGATCTAAACGATAAATCGTCGGGGGACGTTGCGGACTTGGGTAGGCCGCGGATGCCCGAACCTCTACGCCAGCTGGTCGAACTCGCCGAGGCTCGTCCCTTCGCCTCCATCGGCTGCGCGATCGCCGCGATCCTTTATCTGCGCCTGATGATGTCGGGACCGCGCGTCTACTAGGCCATCGCTGCAACCGTCGTCGCCGCTCTGCATTTGCCTCCCGCGGGAATGGAGGACTGCAAAATGAGCGGAGTAGGTATTATCGGCGCCATCCTGATCGGCATCCTGGCCGGCTGGATCGCGGAAAAGGTCATGCATCGGAACCATGGCCTCTTGACCAACCTGATCGTCGGCGTGGTCGGCGCCTTCCTGGGCAGCTTCATCGCAACCTCGCTGGGCATCGGCACGGGCGCGGGCGTCATCCCGAGCCTCATCGTCGCCACCGCGGGTGCGATCCTGTTGCTGTTCATCGTCGGCCTGTTCCGGCGCCGGAGCGTCTAACCGACCCAGTTCCATCGCGGCTGTTGACAGCGATTGTTACGAGTGTAGTTTGAGATTGCTACATCTGTAATAATGGTTGGAGGCCGCGATGCGGACTGTGGGACGTACGGTGGTTGTGGGCTTCGTCGCGGCGTTCGTCACAAAGGCGGCGGCCGCCGACCCGACATATGTGACGGGAAAGGTTGTCGAGCCGGTTTATACCGTCGTCCCGGTTGCCGAGCGGTTGACCGTCGGCGGTGTGTTCGCCAACGCATCGCCTGAAATGCAGGTGATCATGCTCTTGCTGGCGGCGGCGACCCTGGCCGCTGTGGCCGTTTGGGCGCTGAGCCTCGATAAGGTGGGCAAGGGTGACGCCAAGGGTCTGGCCGGAGCGCTCGGGCGGCTGCGGATCGTACGCTCCGCCGGTGTGCCCCTCGGGTGCCTGGCTGCGGGCTATGTGATGTTCTCGAGCTTTCTCGGCATTTCGAACGTGCGCCCCGCGCCGACACTGACCGTCGTCGCGCCCGGCTTGGCGGAGGCTTCCCTGCAGATCGTGCTGGGATTGCTGGCCACGACCGTGGCCGTAATCTGCGAACGGCACCTGGAAGGCCGGATCCGCCGCGCGGCGGCTTGAAGGCGTGGACGCGCTTCGCATCTCGGAGGCGGAGAGCCAGGTGATGTCCGCAGTCTGGGCAGCCGTGGAGGCGGGCGCCGAGGGCGCGGGGGCGGAGGAGATCGTGGCCGGCCCCGGGGCGGCGAACGCCTGGAGCGAATCCACCGTCCGCACCCTGATCCACCGGCTCATCCGAAAGGGCGCCCTGAAGTCGCGGCGGCGCGGAGCGATGGTGGTCTATGCCCCGCTGCTGAGCCGCCAGGACTGGGTGACTTCGGAGAGCCAGGGCCTGCTCGACCGGCTGTTCGGCGGCCAGTTGGCGCCGCTGGTCGCGCACTTCGCGCGGGAGAAGGCGGTCTCGCCCGAAGACCTCGCCCGTCTGCGCCGGCTGGTGGCCGATCTCGATGCGGACGAGGAGGACTAAGCACTCATTTTTCAAGCGGCGCCACGCGCGGGCGGTTTGCGCGTTGAGCCGACATGAGCATCGACAAAGCCTTCGCCGCGTTCGCCAACAAGACCGCCAAGGCGGCCGGCAGTCCCTGGACCTTCGGCATATGCCTGCTGCTGGTGATCGGGTGGGCGGTGAGCGGGCCGGTCTTCAAGTTTTCCGAGACCTGGCAGCTGGTGATCAACACGGGCACGACGATCATCACCTTCCTGATGGTCTTCCTGATCCAGAACACCCAGAACCGTGACGCCCAGGCCATGCAGGCGAAGCTGGACGATTTGATCCTGACGTCGGCGGCCGAGAACGACTTCGTCGGGATCGAGTCGATGAGCGACAAGGAGCTTCGCGCCTTCCACGAGCGCTGCCTAGAGCGGGCGCAGGCGCACGAGGTGCTACACGCCAAGGTGAAGGATGAACTCGAGGGCCGCAGCCAGAAGCGCGGCAAGGGCAGCCGTACGCCGAGAAAGCCGGCGACCCGACGGCCCTCCGCGCGCAAGGCCGCCTAGACGGCAACCTCGGCGGGATCGGCGGCCAGCAGCCGCGCGATTTCGGCGAGCAAGGCTCCGGCAGAGATCGGCTTCGCCACCATGCCCGTCATGCCGGCTGCGGCATATTCGGCGCGCTGGTGGACCATGGCGTTGGCGGTGAGCGCAATGATCGGGACTCGGCCCGCGGGACCCCGAAAGCCGCGGATCGCGCGGGACGCTTCGACGCCGCCCATGTGCGGCATCTGGATGTCCATGAGCACGAGGTCGAACCGCCCCGAGCGCGCGGCGGCGACGCCGGCGACCCCATCCTCGGCCTCCTCGACCGAGGCGCCCAGGCGGGTCAGCATGGTACGGGCGACGAGGCGATTGGTGGCGTTGTCCTCAACGAGCAGGATGCTGACCCCTTCGAGCAGCGCTTCGTCGATCGCCTGTTCGCGGACGGGCTGGGCGGCGGGCGCCTCGAAGCTGAGCCGGAAGGTCGAACCCTCCCCGGCGACGCTGGTCGCGTCGATATGGCCGCCCATCATCTGGATCAGCGCCCGACTGATGGACAGGCCAAGGCCAGCGCCCCCAAATCGGCGCGCGGTGTCGCTTTCGGCCTGGTGAAACCGTTCGAACAGACGGGCCTGGGCTTCAGGCGTCATGCCGATCCCCGTGTCCTCGACCTGGAAGGCGATGTGACGGCGGTCGTCGCCCGTCGAGGTGACCGACAGACGGGCGATCACATGGCCGGCGGGGGTGAACTTCACGGCGTTGCCGACCAGGTTGAACATGGCCTGGCGCAGGCGGACCGGATCGGCCTCGATCCAGAGGTCGTCGCCGGAAACCTCGCAGCGCAGATCGACGCCCTTGGCGCGGGCCTGGCCATCGAGCAGGCCGACCACGCTCGACAAGGCCTCGCCCGCGTCCATCGGCTCGGGCGCCAGATCGAGCTGACCAGCCTCGATCTTCGAAAAGTCGAGTACGTCGTTGAGGAGTTGCGACAACATGCGGCCGCTGTCGGCCGCCTGCCGCATCAGTTCGCGGCCCTCGGGCGAAATGTGTTCCTGCTCGAGCAACTGGAGAGCGCCCAGGACGCCGTTCATGGGCGTACGGATCTCGTGGCTGACGTTGGCGACGAACTCGGCCTTGGCGCGGGTGGCGGCCTCGGCCTGGGCCTTGGCCTCCTGCAGCGCGGCGTCGGCGGCGACCTTGGCGGTGACATCGCGGCTGGCGTCGATGGTCGCCACGGGCGCGCCGTCCTGGAAGATCAGGCGACCGCTGGACTGGAGCCAGATCCAGCGCCCGTCCTTGTGTCGGACGCGCACGGTCATGACCTCCGCGCGGCGGGGGTCGGCCAGCATGCGCTGGAAGGCCTCGCCCATGGCGGCCCGGTCGACGTCAGGATCCGTGATTGCCCAACGAGAGGTCCCGATGAGTTCCTCGGGCGCGTAGCCGAGGACCGCCAGCACGGCCGGCGAGACGTATTCGAACTCGCCGCTCAAGGCGGTGCGCGAGATGACATCGGTAACGTTGGCGGCCAGCGTCTCGTAGTTCTCGAGGCTCGCGTTGATCCGGCGCTGCTGCTCCTGGACGGATGGGGTATCGATGGCGCGGCCGAGACAGAAGAAGCCCCCGAGGGCGAGGGCGATCCAGACGAGCGCCGTCTCGCGCAGGTCGCGCCCCTCCGCGGCGAGCAGCACGGCCATTGCACCGATGGCGGGCGCGGCGCCGGCTACGAGAAAGACCACGGGGGTATTGTGGAAGAGGAGTACGGCCACGGCGAACACGACCAGGATGATCGCGGCGCCCGCCGCCTGCGCCACGGGCGTCCCCGCGGAGACGAGGAGAAGTCCGAGCAGCAGCCACCAGGCGTTCATCGCGAGATAGGCCGACGTGAAGTTCACCCAGCTGGCGCGGGTCCGCGCCTGGCCGTTCGGAGGCGACGCGAGCGCGAACCAAGTCCAGGTCTCGATCGCCAGCATCCCCGCGATCCAGAACAGGCACGGAGACCACGGGAGCACGAGCCGGGCTGACAGGCCGGCGACCAGGCCGAGCCCGATCTTAAGGATCGTGACATCGCGCAGTGGCTGGGCCGCTTCCTCGAAGCGGGCGGCCAAGGTCGGCTGGGCGCGCGGCCGCGCGGATGCGGGATCGGCGATCAGCCGGATCGCGGCGGATTTGGACAACGGGCTCCCCCTCAGGCGCGCGATCAGGAGACGCCGGGGGCGGTGACTGCAAAGCTAAGGCTGCGTGCGACAAATCGACGTTCCGGCGCCGTGCGACGGCTCGACGGGCGCGGTCGATTGTCCCAGGCTTGAGGTTGGCATCAGAGGAGCTGGACATGATCCGCAAGGCGAACGCGGTGTGGCGCGGCACGGGACGCGACGGCGAAGGGGCGCTGACGTCGGCGTCCGGTGTGCTGAAAGACACGCCCTATAGCTTCAAGACCCGCTTCGAGGACCAGCCCGGGACCAATCCGGAAGAGCTGATCGCCGCGGCCCATGCCGGCTGCTTCACGATGGCGCTGGCGTTCGCCCTGCAGCGCGAGGGCTTCACGCCGGCCGAGCTGGCGACCGAGGCCGCGGTGTCGCTGGACCAGGATGGTTCGGGGTTCAAGATCACCAAGTCGGCGCTGACCCTGCGCGCCCGCGTGCCGGGGCTGAGCGAGGCGAAGTTCCGCGAGGTCGCCGAGGCGGCCGAAAAGACGTGCCCGGTGTCGCGGGTTCTGAACGCCGAGATCACGCTGGACGCGCTGTTGGAGGACTGACGGCCGCGCGCGAATGTTCGCATTTTGTTCTTGACATTCGCGCGCGAATTTGAGAGAGTTCTGTCAGCGTTGATGACTGCGCCTTGGACCATCTCGACGCGTTCGGCCCCGGCGTGCGCGGCGCACTGGGGCTTCTCACGAAAGTCATTCCATGATCCATGATCGATGATCGCAATCCGGGCTTCGGGCGAGAGTTCCGAATTTCGTCCGCGGAACTCGGTGACCTGCGTGAGCGATAGCGTGACCTCGGGCGACAGGTCTGGGAGGCCGGGACGCGGCTGGGCCGAGACATCAAGGCCCAGGCGGAACAGCAACTCGAGGCGCTGGGACGGGACTCGCGGTCCTCACGCTCGGCCGGCGAGGCCTTGGTGAGCCCCCGCATGAAGCCGATCCTACCGATCCTACCGATCCTCGCGATGGGGGCTCTGGTGTCGAGCTGCAGCGTCGAGCCGATCGCGGACCTGTTCAATGGAACGGGCGCGCCCATCGCGGCTCGCGTCGCGGGGGCGCAGGCTGGCAGCGCGCCGGCTCACGAGGACCTCCCGATCGCCGCGGGGACCTCGGTCAGGCTGCGGGGCTCGGCCCTTCCGCCACCGGGCTTCTCGATTGTCGCCAGAGGCTGCGTCTACGCCTACCGGCTCTGGTCGGGTGACCTAGAGACGATCAAGAGGAGCGGGGCTGCGGCCTATCCGGTCCCACTGGAAGTGGGGCCGGACATGGCTATTCGGCTGCGGTCCCCGAAACGGGCGGATGGGCCGAAGGCGGAGAGCTTCGGGTTTCCGCGTCGCGCCGTCTCGCGGAGTTGCCGATAGTGGGTGCGGCGATACGGCGACCGGCCTTTGCGATCTTGCTGGCGTTCGCGCTTGCGGCGTGCAGCCAGATCGAGCGGGCGAAGCTGGTCAACGACACGGGCGCGCCGATCGTCTTCCGGCTCTCCGCGGTCACCTCGGATGGGCGCGACGCCGGTCACGATGTGCTCATCACGTTGAAGCCCGGCGAAAGCAAGGTCTTCAAGGGCGGGCGCCTGAGGGCCGATAGGCTGGAGATCGCCGCCGCCCGTTGTCGCTACGTGTACCGCCTTGGCGGCGACGATCTCTGGAGGCTCAGAGAGGAGGGCGAGCGGTCCTTTCCGATCGAGTTGCGGCTGAAGCGTGATTTCGCGCTGCACCTGCCCCCTCAGCGACCACGAAGCGCGCTGCGAGGAGCGCCTCTCCGAAATCAAGGCGGCGGCGGCCTCGACGCTCCAGGCCGTCGAAGGGCTGAAGAGCCGATCCTGGGGCATCGCCGCCGCGCTGCTGGCCTGGGCGCTGGCCCAACTCTGGAGCGCCAACGCCACCAAGATCGAGCGGCTGGAAGCCGATCGGCCGGCCGCCGTTCAAGTCGCCGCGGCGCAGGCCGCGAACAGCACATCAGGAGATATTCGATGAGAGTTCCGATCCTAGCGGCCGCTGCCTTGAGCGCGGCCGCGTGCAGTCCGCTGTCCGCCATCACCGGAGCGCCGGGGCAAACCAGCAATGCCGAGGTGCTGAAGGCGCTCGGTCAACATATCGAGGGGTGCGATCGAAGGTATCAGGGGGGATTGGGAGTCGGCGCCAGCTTCACGTTCAATATCGACTGCAAGGCGCGGACGCCGGCTTCCTAACGGGCGCTCGCCAGTCGCAGGACATATTGCCGGACGTCCTGCGGCCAGCCCTGCGTCTCGCGCATGAGCTTGTCGGTGTCGTCGGCGAAGAGCGCACGGCTCGCTTCTTCGAACCCCGGGAGGTCGCCGCCCAGCGCGGACATCACGCGGTAGGCGGCATCTCTGGCCTGACGAAGGCGCTCGGGACCTTCACCGGCCCTGCGGGCCTCCTCGACCAGACGCCGCAGGGCGGCAGATGCGCCGCCGGGCTGCATGGCCAGCCAGTCCCAATGGCGGGGCAGGAGCGTGACTTCGCGGGCCGTCACACCTAGCCGGGGTCGGCCGCGGACGGGGCGGGACCCCGATGGGGCGGGCACACCCGTGCGGGCGCGGAAATCGGTCACCGCCGCCGCGGGCCCGTGGCGCAGGTCGAGCTCGATAGGACGGCCCGTCGCGTCTTCGAAGATCTGCAGCCCGCCGGCCTCCTGAATGCAGGCCGCGGCGGCAATCGCCTCGATCTCACCGGCGGCCAATAGGCGGTCGCCGGCGAAGGCGGTGAAGGTTGGAGCCTCGCTCATTGTCGCCGTGCGTCGTCCCGCCTGGGCCGTTTGTCAATATAGTCCGGGTAAAACTAGCCGCCCTTGAGGCTCTGGACGATCGGTTGCCCCTGAGCCTCCCTGTTGGCTGAGGTGACGATCGGACCCAGCCAGTACTCAGCCACCCAGCGGCGCAACCAAGGGTCGCCGCCGCCGAAGGTCTGGAGCTGACGCGAGAGATCCGCGCGTTTCCGAACCTCGTCGAGTGCGAGGCCCTGGGCGGCGAGGGGGGCGACCTCCGCGCGGATCTGGCCTAGGGCGGAGGAGATCGCGTCGAGATAGCTCCGGTCGTGCTGGGGAGGGCCGTGGCCGGGAATCAGCGTCTGGAAGGGGAGATTCCTGACCCGAGCGAGGGTCGCGATCCACTCCGCGGGGTAGCCGCCGAAGCCAAACGGGAACGGCGGGACGACGATGTCGCCCGTCACCACGATCTTCTGGCGCGGCAGCCAGACCACCGCGTCGCCATCCGTGTTGGCCCGCCCCATGAACCGGACTTCGACGGGCCTGCGATCGTCCGGCAGGGTCAGCTGGTCCTCGAACCCTTCCGCCGTGGGAACGGTGACAGCGCCGCGCATGTCGAGCGCATACTGGTTGAAGAGCCGCTCCGCAGCGGCCCATCCCGCCTTTTCGGTTGGATCGGCGGCGGCGGCGCTCATGCGGTTTGCGTAGGCCGCGAAATCCCGGACACGCGCTTCGAAGGCGGCATCGGCCGCGGAGTCAGGCGCCGCGGGCGTGTTCATGGTGGCGGGGTCTCGCAGATGCGCTTGGGTCGCACGTGTCGCGATCGTGCGGGCTTCCGGCCAGGTGCGGAGTATCTCGGCCAGACCCTGCACGTGATCGCCGTGCCAATGGGTGATGATGACGGCCTTCACGGGTTTGGCGCTGATCGCCCGGACGAGCTGGACGATCCGGCGACCGGATCCTGGCGAGCCCCCGGCGTCCACAAGCACGAGCCCGTCCGCCTGTTCGATCACGGTGACGTTTCCGACGGGCTGCACCTGGAATCGCGGCTGCATCAGGACCCAGACACCGGCGCCAATCTTCGCCGTGGTCTGGAAGTAGCCATCGTCGACAGTCGGCATCGAGGGTGCGCCAAGGGCGGAGGCCGGGACGGCCAGCAGTAGAATCGCGATGAGGGTCGAGATCGGGCGCAAATGCGGCATCCGGCGACGGTGCGCCGAGCCGCCGCCGCGTCAAATGAATGAGTTTCATCCGAGCGGCGCAGCAGGCCGGGACGGATGAGCCCGCTGCGTCGGTCCAGTTCTGAGTTTCAGGAAGTGGCGGTCCCCTAAGTCCTTGGAACTTAGGGGACCGTGGTGCCGCCGGGCAGGATTGAACTGCCGACCTCAGCCTTACCAAGGATGCGCTCTACCACTGAGCTACGGCGGCGAAGGCGGGCGCTATAGCGGTAGCCGGGCGCGGAGTGAAGCCCCAAATCGAATGGCGGACGCTTGACGGGCGGGGCGCCTCGCCGCACGTCGGGACATGGCCGACGGCAAGGACGACAAGGCGAGCCCGCCGGATATGCGGGAAGCAAAGCTGGCCCAGGCGCTGCGGGCGAACCTGCGCCGCCGCAAGGCGGGCGCCTCGCCGCCTGCGAAAAAACCTCACAAACCCAAGACGGATTGACGACTTGGCGCGTTCGGGGCGCGCAGGCTAGATACGCGCAAGAGCGCCGCAGAGGGACGCGGCCCACATGTGCTTCGAAGGATAACGATTGGACCGCATCGCCATCACCGGCGGCGCGCGGCTGAAGGGGGAAATCCCCATCAGCGGCGCCAAGAACTCGGCCATCAAGCTGATGGCGGCGAGCCTGCTTACCGAGGAGCCGCTACGGCTGACGAACATGCCCCGGCTGGCGGATACCCGCTTCCTCGGCCGGCTGCTGCATCGGCTGGGGACCGAGGTGGTCGAATCGGAAGGCCCCGACGGTGCGGAGACGCTGTTGACCACCCGTGAGATCGTCAGCGGATTCGCCCCCTACGACCTCGTCCGTCAGATGCGCGCTTCGTTCAACGTCCTGGGCCCGCTTCTGGCGCGCACGGGCCAGGCCAAGGTGTCGCTCCCCGGTGGCTGCACAATCGGGGCTCGGCCCGTGGACCTGCACCTAAAGGCGCTGGAAGCGCTGGGCGCGAAGATCGACCTGCACGAGGGCTATGTCTACGCCCAGGCGCCAAGGGGCCTGACCGGCGGTGAGGTGGAGTTCCCGTTCGTCTCGGTCGGGGCCACCGAGCATACGCTCCTGGCCGCCGTCCTGGCGCGAGGGGATACGGTCATGAAGAACTCGGCATGCGAACCCGAGATCACCGACCTGGCCGAATGCCTGAACAAGATGGGCGCGAAGATCAGCGGCGCCGGCACCCCCACGATCGAGATCGAGGGAGTCGGTCGGCTGGGTGGCGCCACGCACGCCGTGCTCCCCGATCGTATCGAGACCGGGACCTACGCGCTGGCCGCGGCGATGGCCGGTGGCGAGGTGCGGCTGACCCGCACGCGCAGCGACTTCATCCAGGCCCTGATCGACAAGATGATCGAGGCCGGCGTCGAAGTGACGCCGCACAACGACGGCCTGACTGTGAAGCGCAATGGCGGCAGGCTCAGGCCCGTCGAAGTCACCACCGATCCCTACCCGGGCTTCGCCACGGACCTTCAGGCTCAGTTCATGGCCTTGATGACCCTGGCGGACGGCGAGAGCGTGATCCGCGAGACGATCTTCGAGAACCGGTTCATGCACGTGCCCGAACTGGGCCGGTTGGGCGCCGACATCTCGGTGCACGGCGGCGAGGCCCGCGTTCGCGGCGTCGAGGCGCTGGAAGGCGCCCAGGTCATGGCCACCGACCTGCGGGCCTCGGTCAGCCTGGTGATCGCCGGGCTCGCGGCGCGCGGCGAAACCATCGTCAACCGCGTCTATCACCTCGACCGCGGCTTCGAACGCCTGGAAGAGAAGCTCAGCGCCTGCGGGGCCCAGATCCGCCGCCTCAAGGGGGACGGCGGCGAGGAGGGGGGGGAGTAGGCCCATGGCCGATCCGCAACCCCTCCAACTGCTCGCTGAGGACCAGGAAGACCTGGCCGTGATCTCGGCCGCCCTCCAAGACGCCATCGCCAAGGTGGGCGACATCTCGTACGAGGCCAGGGCGCGGCGCCTGACCATCGCGCTGAACCGCTTCCGGTGGGAGGCCGGGACGCGGCAACGCGTGCGCTCCGCGCTCCAACTTGGCGGGGTGATGTCCGTGCAGGCGCGTAAGATCCGGCGCGATCGGCGCGATGCGGTGGTCGAACTGCTGGCCATCGGCTTCGAACCGGGTGAGGCGCCGGGCGGCCTGCTGACCCTCAGCTTCGCCGGCGGGGGTGACCTCCGCGCCGAGATCGAGTGCATCGACGCCGTGCTGGCCGACGTGTCCGACCCATGGCCTACGCCGCGGGAGCCGACGCACCAGGCCTGACGGGCAGTGGTCTTGCGCCGTCCGCGCCGCTAAAGAGCGGCCATGCGCCGCTTCCGCTTTTCCGACCCGGGCTTCCAGGCCGCCTTCTCCGCCTTCGTGGCCGAGCGGCGGGAGACGCCCGAAGAGGTCGACGCCATTGTCCGCGACGTCTTGGCCGCGGTGCGCGCCGAGGGTGCTTCGGCCCTGTTGCGCTATGCGCGCCAGTTCGACCGGGTAGAGCTGACCGAGGCGACGCTCCGCGTTACCGCCGACGAGATCGCCGAGGGCGCGGCCGCCTGTTCGGCCGAGGTGCGTGAGGCCATCGCCTTCGCGGCAGCTCGCATCCGCTCCTACCATGAGCGCCAGCGGCCCGTTGACCTGCGGTTCGTCGATGAGGCTGGGGTCGAGCTTGGCTGGCGCTGGACCCCGCTGGAGGCGGTCGGGATCTACGTCCCTGGCGGCCGCGCGGCCTATCCCTCCACGGTGCTGATGAACGCCGTCCCCGCAAAGGCCGCGGGCGTCGAGCGCATCGCCATGGTGACGCCGCCGGGCCGCTTGCAGCCGGCGGTGCTGGCCGCGGCCCAGGCGGCGGGCGTCACCGAGATCTGGCGCGTCGGCGGGGCGCAGGCGGTCGCCGCCCTGGCCTATGGCGCCGGCCCGATCCGGCCGGTGGACAAGATCGTCGGCCCTGGCAACGCCTTCGTCACCGCCGCCAAGCGCCGGGTCTACGGCGTGGTCGGCATCGACGCCCTGGCAGGTCCCTCCGAGATCGTCGTCGTAGCGGATGGCTTGAACGATCCCGACTGGATCGCCGCCGACCTGCTTTCGCAGGCGGAGCACGACCCTGCGGCCCAGTCGATCCTCATCACCGACGACGAGGCCTTCGCAGCGCGTGTCGAGGCGGCCGTGGAGTCGCAGCTTGGCGCGCTCAGCACGGGCGAGGACGCGCGCGTGTCGTGGCGCGACCATGGGGCGGTAGTGATCGCTCCGCTCGAAGAGTCGCCCGGCCTGGTGGACGAGATCGCCCCCGAACACGTGGAATTCGCGCTGGATCGGCCCGAAGCCCTGGCCGACCGCGTGCGGCACGCCGGCGCCATCTTCCTGGGACGCCATGCCCCCGAAGCGGTCGGCGACTATGTGGCCGGCTCGAACCACGTGCTGCCCACCAGCCGAGCGGCGCGATTCTCGTCGGGCCTGTCGCTGTACGACTTCCTCAAGCGCACCTCGATCGTGAAGTGCGACGCCGAGTCCTTCGCACGCCTTGCGCCCGCGACCATCGCCCTCGCCGAGGCCGAGGGGTTGCCGGCTCACGCCCGGTCGGCAGCGATTCGGTTGGGGCAGGGGCGCTAGGTGTTCGCGGCCGACGCGCAAGTGAAGGCCGCGGCGGGGGCCGAGCCGGCGAAGCCCGGCTTCACCGAGCATCTGGTGGCCTCCACGAACCAGGCGCTCGACCACATCCTCAACCTCGACCCGCAGGTGGCCCTGCTCAACGCCGTGCTCTCGGTGGCCGTGGCGGCTGGCGCCTATGGGCTCCTCTGGGTGCTCCGGCGGCTGTCCGATCGCTGGCTCGACCGCGTCCATGTCCGCGGCGACGAACACGAGGTGGCGCGGACGCAGCAGGCGGCGCGGCTCACCTGGGGCCTGTTGCGCCTGACGGCCATCTTCGGGGTGTTGTTCCTGGTGCTGGGCGTCTGGGGCATCGACGCCCGCGACTGGTTCTCGGGCCAGGCCGGCGAACGGCTTGTGCGCCTGGCGCTGGTCGTCATCATCGCCACCGCGCTGGTGGAGCTCTCGGGCTTCGTCATCAAGCGCCTGGTCGGGGGTTTCGCCCGCCGCAGCGTCGACGCGCGCCGGGCCGCCCAGCTTCAGACCCTGGGACCGATCCTCACGGGCTGCGCGCAGACCGTCCTGGTGGTGGTGGGCGGCCTGACTGTCCTCACCGAGCTCGGTCTCAACCTCGGCCCCATCCTTGCCAGCGCCGGGGTGCTCGGCATCGCCGTGGGCTTTGGCGCACAGACCTTGGTGAAAGACTTCCTCACCGGCCTGTTCCTGATCGCCGAGGACGTGGTGTCGGTCGGCGACAATGTCGAGATCGGGAACTTCGCCGGGGTGGTCGAAGCGATGACCCTTCGGACGATCCGCCTGCGCGACGCCAACGCCACGCTGCACATCTTCCCGTACAGCGAGGCCCAGGTGATCCACAATCGCACCAAGGTCTTCTCGGCCTACCTGGCCGATATCCCGATCAGCTACGATACCGACCTTGACCGCGCCCTGGCGGTGATCCAGCAGATCGGTGACGGCCTTCGCGCCGACGCGAAGTTCAAGAAGCTGATCACGAAGCCTTTCGAGGTGATGGGCGTCGACCGGCTGGCGGACAACGCTGTCTATGTAAAGGCGCGGTTCATCACGGAGCCGCGGGCCCAGTGGGATGTCGGGCGCGAATTCAACCTGCGACTCAAGAATGCCTTCGATGCAGAGGGCATCCTGACGCCTGTGAAGACGACGCCGGTACAGGCTCAACCCCTGGCAGGACAGCATCCCGCGCCGACCCCGCCGCCCGCCACTCGGGCTTCCTGAAGCTGAACAATTCCTGTCAGCGGCCCTGAAAGTCCGTTCAGGCCGGGCAGTGCATATCCGCATCATCGATTGAACGCAGAGGACGGAGACAAGCCATGCGGAACGTGAAGACGAAGACCATCGGCGGCGGCGTTGCAGCGGCGATCCTCGCCGGTGCGCTGACGCTTGGCGGAGCTTCGGCGGCGAACGCGGGCGTGACCGGGTGCTCGGCGCCAGGCGGTAAGCAGGAAGCCGGCGCCGTGATCGGTGCGGTGCTTGGCGGTGTCGTCGGCAACAAGGTCGGCGGCCGCCATGCCACGGGCGAGACGGTCGCGGGCGCGGCCCTCGGCGCGGCCGCAGGGTCGGCCATCGGCTGCGAGGCGCAGAAGAGCCGGGCGCAGAACGCCGGGACCTACACCCGCGGGGGCTACCGCCTGTCGAAGAGCGTCCAGGCGGCCAGCTACAACCGTATCGGTGAGACCTTCGTCGCCGAAAGCGGGGTGAACCTTCGGTCGGCTCCCACGACCAATTCGGCCCGCGTCGGCCGGCTGCAGGCCGGCGAGCGCTTCCAGGCGCTGGCCGAGGTGCGTGGCAGCGACTGGATCCTGGTCGGCCAGAACGGCGTGGGCGTCGGCTACGTTCGCGGCGACTTCGTCCGCCCGGCAGGCGGCCGCCGGTACGCCTCGCACTGAGGCCGAGCTTTCTGAAGATGACGCCTGGCGCCCGCCAGCGCCGGGCGTCTTTTCATATACCGGCCCTTGCTTCGCAGCTGCGGGATGACGACGCCCCCCGGAATGCAATAAAGCTCGGCTTCGACGCCATGGCTGACGACCCGAAGAAGATTCACCGGCTGCAGTCCGTCGAGCTCGACGAAGAGTCGCTCGCGGCGGCCTCGCGCGACCAGGAGCAGGAACGGCAGATCGCCATCTTCGATCTGCTGGAGGAGAACTATTTCTTCCCGGAGGGTGCGGAGGCGGGCCCCTACGACCTGCGGATGGGCTTGATCGAGAACCGGCTGATGCTGGATGTCCGCGGCCCCGCCTACGAGCGCCGCCACATCCTGTCGCTGTCGCCGTTCCGCACGCTGATCAAAGACTACTTCATGATCTGCGACAGCTACTACCAGGCGATCCGCAACTCGACGCCGCAGCAGATCGAGGCCTTGGACATGGGGCGGCGTGGACTGCACAACGAGGCCTCCGAGCTGTTGCAGACCCGCCTTGCGGGAAAGATCGAGACCGACCTCGACACCGCGCGGCGCCTCTTCACCCTGATCTGCGCCCTGCACTGGCGGGGCTGACGACCGATGGGCCACGACACGGGGAAGCGCCTGCCGGACGCGGTCCTCTTCTGCTGCAATTTCAACCAGGTGCGTTCGCCGATGGCGGAAGCGCTGCTGAAGCACATCGTCGGCACACGCATCTTCGTGGATAGCTGCGGCCTCAAGCGCGGCGCATTCGACCCGGACGTCGACGACCTGGAGGTCGACCCCCTGGCCGCGGAGGTGATGCGCGAGCTCGGCGTCGACCTCACGCGGCACCGCTGCAAGACCTTCGCCGGGCTCGAGGACGACTCGTTCGATCTGGTCGTCTCGCTGACGCCTGAAGCGCAGCACCGGGCGGTCGAGCTTGCGCGGGGGCGGTCCGCCGAGATCGAGTACTGGCCGACGCTAGATCCAACCCTCACGGAGGGCTCGCGCGAGCATCGCCTCGAGGCCTACCGGCAGGTCCGGGACGGGCTCGCGGAGCGCATCACCCGGCGATTCCTGTCTTGAGGGGCTTATCGACCTTCTCCATGACGCTGAGCTATAATCCGGCGCGCAGATTGCGGCTCGCGGCCAGACGGCGCGAGCCGTCGTCGTATGTGAAGTCGTCCCAGGGTCACGAGGCCGATGGCGAAGGAAGAACTGCTGGAGTTTCCCGGCGTGGTCAGCGAAGTGCTGCCGAATGCCACCTTCCGCGTGAAACTCGAGAACGACCACGAGATTGTCGCCCACACTGCGGGCAAGATGCGCAAGAACCGCATCCGCGTCTCGGCCGGCGACAAGGTCCTGGTCGAAATGACTCCCTACGACCTGAGCAAGGGTCGCATCACTTTCCGCGTCCGCTAGTTTGACTGAGGCAGCGACTTTGACCCACGAGCCGCGCCTCGTCCTTGCGTCCGCAAGCCCCCGCCGGCTCGACCTTCTGCGGCAGATCGGTCTAGTGCCCGACGCCATTGAAGCCGCGGACCTCGATGAAACCCCCCAGGCCGACGAGACGCCACGCCTGCTGGCGCTGCGCCTCGCGCGGGCCAAGGCGCTGCATGTGGCGCAGCGCGCCAACGACGCTCATGTGCTCGCCGCCGACACCGTCGTCGCCGTAGGGCGCCGGATCCTGCCAAAGGCCGACGACGCCGCCGAGGTTCGCGCCTGCCTCAAGTTGCTGTCGGGCCGGGCGCACAAGGTGCTGACGGGGGTCGCGGTGGCGGCGCCGGACGGGCGGGTCGCCGCTCGCCTGGTGGAGAGCCGCGTCCGCTTCAAGCGACTTAGCGACGCCGACGTGGAAGCCTACGTCGCGTCCGGCGAAGGGGTGGGAAAGGCGGGCGGCTATGCGATCCAGGGGCGAGCCGGCGCCCTGGTGATCTCGCTCCACGGCTCCTATTCCGGTGTCGTGGGGCTTCCGCTGTACGAGACCGCGAACCTGCTGGCCGGGCTAGGCGTCCGCCTGCCATGACCGATCGGCGAATCTTCCTGGACCGTGGCGTGGGCGAGACCCGCGGCGTCGTCACCTTGGGCGGACAACCCGAACGCCTGATCCTTCGCCGCGATGATGATGACTTGCGCCTGGCCCTGGGCGCTCGGCTGGTTGCGCGCGTGGCGAATGTCGAGCCCGCGATTGGCACAGCCTTCCTGGACCTGGGCGGGGGATTGGAGGCGATCCTCCCGTTCAAGCCCGATGCGCGGCCCGTGCGCGGGTCGGCCGTGGAGATCGAGATCCGCAGCGAGCCCAGAGCCGGAAAATTGGCGGTCGCGCGCGAGATCGCGGCCGGGCAGGGGGCGCCGCGCATGATTCAGCCGCCGCCGGACGTGGCCGAGATCCTTCGGAACATCGTGCGCGACACAGACATCGTCGAGGGCCGCGAGGCCCGCGCCATGGCGGACGAGGCCGAGACGGAAGCGCTGGCGACTGTCCACCGCTTGCCGGGAGGCGGCGACATCGCCATCGAGCCCACGCGCGCGCTCACTTCGATCGACGTGGATCTGGGTGGCAGGAAGGCCCAGGATTCCAAGCGAGCCGCGCGCCAGGCCAACCTCGCCGCCATCGCCGAGGGCGCGCGCCTGTTGCGCCTCAAGGGCCTGGGCGGGCTGGTGATCCTCGACCTTGTGGGGCGCGGCCATGACGGCCACGCCCTGATGGCCGCGGCGCGGCTCGCCTTCGGCCCGGACAACCCGGGAGTCGCCATCGGCCCCGTCGGGCGCTTCGGCACCATGGAGCTGTCGGTCCCGCGTCGCACGCGGCCGGTCTCCGATCAGCTGCTGCAGGCCAGCGGCGGCCCCACCGACCGCACGCTGGCGCAACATCTGATCCGCCGGCTCGAGACCGAAGCTCAGGCCCAGCCGGGCACGCGGCTCGTGGCTCGGTGCGCGCCGGCCGTGGCGAAGGCGGCCGATCCGCTGGTCCGCGCCCTGGCTGAACGGTTTGGCGCCCGTTTCGAAGTCGTCGGGGATCCCGCCAGACCGCGCGACCGCTTCGAAGTTGGCGCGGCATGAGCGCCAGGTGCCCGATCTGCGGCAAGCCGACGGAAGACCGGTACCGGCCGTTCTGCTCTCGCCGGTGTGCCGACGTGGACCTGCAGAAGTGGCTGACCGGCTCCTACGCCGTGCCGGCCGAGGAGGATGAGGGCGGCCCGCAGACGGATTCCGACGACGACTGAGGGGGCGAAAAAACGCGCCTTCGCCACGCTGGACTTACGCCGACGCCTCTTTTATAGACCCGGCTCCCGCGAGGCGGGGCCCGGGCCTGGGTAGCTCAGTTGGTAGAGCAGCGGATTGAAAATCCGCGTGTCGGTGGTTCGAATCCGCCCCCAGGCACCACTTCCCTCCACAGTTGGAACGGCGTCGGCATCGCTCCACGCCCGCGTTTCAAGCTCCTTTGCGATCGGATCGGCCGACAGACGCAAGGCGCCTCGAATCCGGCCGGTCATGTGCGCCGTTGAGCCTCAGCTTCGCCAATCTGGGTTTGGTGAAATTGCTGCGTTGCAGCAAACATTCGCGACGAACGGTGGTGAAACGGCGGGCTCAAGACGCTTCTTGCGTGTGCAGCGCACAATCCGTGCGCGTGCGTCAGTAATTTGACGATGTAGGGAAAGCTTCTGCCCCTTGACGCTTCGACAAGGGGTTGCCAAAGGGTCCGGGCCGCTCGTCTAAAAAAGCGGTAAGACTTTGGGGTCCCCCCGTGGGAGTTCAAGGCCGTCCGCACCTTCGAAACGCCAATCCCTGCGAAAAGTCGGGAACGCGTTCCGGGTCGGGCGCAGCGACAGCGCCTCTGGTGATCCGGGCTGCGAAAGCGGACTGGGGCGCCGGGCTTGTTTCAACTAGGGTGGAGACGCTCTCGCGCGACGACCCTCCGGCCAATCGTGCTAGACCAACCAGGAACTGGCGACAGATGCTCGACAACAAACTGAAGACCACTTTTTCCGCTCTCCTCGGCGCCGTCGCGCTGATGGCGAGCGCGCCGGCGTTCGCCCAGGACGCCGCCGCCCCGGCCGCGCCCGCCGCTGACGCTGCCGCCACCGCTGCTCCGGCCGCTGACGCTGCCGCCGCGGCTCCCGCTGCGACCCCCGCTGCTCCGGAATCGGCCGACCCGCCGACCATGAAGAACGCGGGCAAGCTGAACGTCGGCACCATGTTCATGGACGCCGACCCGGTCGTGAAGGTGATCATGATCGGCCTGGCTCTCGCTTCGGTGCTGAGCTGGACGATCCTCGTGACCAAGATCCTCGAGTTCAACTCGCTGAATAAGGTCTCGGACGGCTTCGTGGAGTCGTTCCGCGGCGCCAAGTCGATCAACGACATGAGCCGTATCGCCCTCAGCGAAGAGTTCGACGGCAACCCGCTGGCCGACATGGCCGCCGCGGCCGCCCAGGAAATCGAGCTCAGCCGTCAGGCTGGCCTGCAGATCGCCGGCGAACACCGCGACACCACGATCGACCGCGCGGCCCACGCCGTGAGCGCCGTCCAGGCTTCGCTGGCTCGTCGCCTCTCGGGCGGCATGCAGTACCTCGCCTCGGTCGGTTCGAACGGTCCGTTCATCGGCCTGTTCGGCACCGTCTACGGGATCATGAACTCGTTCATCGGTATCGCGAACACCAACACGACCAACCTGGCCGTCGTCGCCCCCGGCATCGCCGAAGCGCTTCTCGCCACCGGTCTCGGCCTGTTCGCCGCTATCCCCTCGGTTATCTTCTACAACTACTTCCAAACCCGCATCTCCGCCTTCGGCGCGCGGTCGGAAGGGTTCGTGGCCGAGCTGATGAACGCGATTTCCCGGCAGCTCGACAAGGGGGCCTAACCTAGATGGCCGCCAAGCTCTCCAGTTCCGGAGGCGGCCGCTACCAGGAGACCCAGAACGCCGAGATCAACGTCACCCCCTTCGTGGATGTGATGCTCGTGCTTCTGATCATCTTCATGGTTGCGGCGCCGATGGCGGCCGTGACGGTCAAGGTGGCTCTGCCGCCCGCCGTCGCCCCGCCCGGCACCAATCCGCCGAAGCCGGTCTACATCTCGATCCAGCCGAACGGCGGCCTGTTCATCCAGGACTTCCGTACGGACCTTCCGAGCCTGGGCGACGACCTTCGCACCCAACTGGGTGCGACGCGGAACCCGACGAAGGAGCGCATCTTTATCCGTGCGGACAAGGACGTGCTCTACGGCGATTTCATGGGCGTGATGAACATGCTGCAGGACAATGGGTTCTACAGCGTGGCTCTCGTCGGTGAAGACAACAACTAGGTGGTGACCCATGACTGATGCTCACCACGAGACGTTGGCCCGGCACAATCCGTTCGATGACCCGAAGCCGAAGCGCCGGCCCGGCACCATCATCGCGATGATCCTGGCCGTCGCCGTGCACGGTGCGCTCGGTGTGTATCTGTGGAAGACGCGCTTCGAACCGAAGTACAAGGAGTACTCGGATGAGGTGACGGACGTGGCTCTCATCAAGCCGGTTCCGCCGCCGCCTCCGCCGCCTCCGCCGCCTCCGCCGCCGAACACCCCGCCGCCGCCGCCGCCGAAGCTGCAGCCCCGGCCGCCCGTCGCGGTGCCCGACGTTCCCTCGATCCCGCCGCTGCCGGTTCCGCCGGTCGAGCGCCGGATCGAAGAGCCTCGGCCGCCCGCCGCGCCGCCGCCCGAGCCGCCGCGTCCTTCGGTCATCACCAACCCGGATTGGCTCCGCCGTCCGACTGGCGATGACATCAACCGCTACTATCCCGACCGTGCGTCGCGGATGGAGGTTGAAGGACGCGCGACCCTGAGCTGCCAGGTGAACGCCCGCGGCACCCTCGAAGGTTGCTCCGTCGTTTCGGAGGAGCCGGGTGACATGGGCTTCGGCGACGCCGCCATGAAGATGTCGAAACTCTTCAAGATGCGGCCGCAGACCAAGGACGGCCAGCCGGTCGACGGGGGCACGGTGCGGATCCCGATCCGCTTCTCCCTGCCGAAGGGCTGATCCAGCCGAGTTGATCCCTCCGGATCGACTGACGAGAACGAGCCCCGGCCGCGCGAGCGACCGGGGCTTTTCTATGCCGAATGGCCTGGAGGGGCGTGGCCGGTGTTGCTCTCAGGGGCGATGCCGCGGCGGGACAGAATCCCGCCACACTGGAAGCGCGTGCAACGGAGCGGTTGTGACGGATCGGCAGGCCTCGGGAACGCGCGGTGAAGCCGCGGACGGCAAGGGCGACGGCCCGTTCGTCGTGGCGGTCGCGATCGCGCTCCTGCTGTACGCCCTGGTCGCGTCCTTCAGCACGTTCGACGAGGCCCGGGAGGTTGGTCGCCGGCTGGCGTTCTGGGAGCCGCTCGTCTGGGAAATGTCCAGCATCGTCGGCGCCCTGGCGATGATGCCCGCGTCGCGCGCGCTGGTGCGGCGGTTCTGGCCGCTGGATCCGCCCTGGCCGCGGGTCGCGGCGATCCACTTGGCTGGGCTCCTGGCTTTTGCGGTGGTCCACATCACCGCGATGGGCGTGCTGCGCTGGGCGATCTACGCGCCGCTGGGCGGCTACTACGCACCGTTCTCGCCGCTTGAGAACTTCCTCTACGAGTTCCGCAAGGATGCGCTCGGCTACACCGGCTTCATGTTCCTCTACGTGGTCTGGCGTCGGGCGGGGGGGCGCCCTGCCGCGGCGCCCCCCCCCCCCCCCCCCGCCGCGGAGACCGCGCTGGAGCCGGGCGCCATCGAGATCCGCGACGGCGCGCGCCGCCATTTCGTGCCCCTCACCGAGGTCGCCTGGATCGAGGCGGCCGGCAACTATGTCGAGCTCCATCGCGGCCAGACGCCGATCCTGCACCGCGCGCCCTTGTCAGAGATGGAGCGCCAGCTGGAGGGCGCCGGGTTCGTCCGCATCCACCGCTCGCGCCTCGTGCGTCGCGCGGCGGTGGCGCAGGTCGAATCGAAGCCCTCGGGCGACTACGTCGTGCGTCTCCTCGATGGCCGCGAACTGTCGGGTTCGCGGCGCTACCGCCGCCCGCTTCTGGAGCCGTGAGCGATCATCGGAAACGCCCGCTTGTCGCACGCGAAGGCGACGGCTTGATCGGACAGGCCTGCGCGACTAGAAAGCGCGCTCGCGATGCGCCGCCCTAGCTCAGTTGGTTAGAGCGCCAGATTGTGGCTCTGGAGGTCTCCCGTTCGATCCGGGAGGGCGGTACCATCGCTTCCCCACGCAGCAGACGCCGTTGGCCGAACGTCGACGCTTCGTGACCGCTGGCGGTCACACCCAGAATCGCGTCTCTCGACAGCTCATTCCTGCGGAGGGGACCTGCCGAGATGAAGACGCTCGCCGTATCGACCGCGCTGGCCGCGCTGCTGATGACCGCCACCGCCCACGCCGCAAGCTTGCCGGCCCTGAAGAAGCAGGCGGTTGCGGAGGTTCAGGCGCGCGCCAAGCTGGCCCAGCAGATGAACGACAAGATCTTCAGCTTCGGCGAGCTGGGCTTCCAGGAAGTCGAGACCTCCAAGTACATCACCGACGTCCTCGAGAAGAACGGCTTCACCGTCACTCGCGGCGTCGCCGGCTTGCCGACGGGCTGGGTCGCCACCTGGACGAACAAGACCGGCGGCCCGGTGATCGCCATGGGGTCCGACATCGACGGCATCCCCAAGGCCTCCCAGACGCCCGGCATCCCCTGGAAGCAGCCGATGGTGGAGGGCGCGCCCGGGCACGGCGAGGGCCATAACTCCGGCAACGCCGTGAACGTCGTCGCCGCGCTGGCGGTGAAGGACATCATGCAGAAGGAAGGCATCGCCGGCACGCTGATGCTCTGGCCGGGCGTCGCCGAGGAACTGGTGGCCGGCAAGGCCTTCATGGTGCGCGCGGGCGTGTTCAAGGACGTCGACGCCGTCCTCTTCACCCACGTCGGCGACAACCTGGCGGTTACCTGGGGCAAGCCGTCGGGCACCGGACTGGTGTCGGTGGAGTACACGTTCCATGGCGCCAGCGCCCACTCAGCCGGCAAGCCGTGGATGGGCCGCTCGGCTCTGGACGCCGTCTCGCTGATGAACATCGGTTGGGAGTTCCGCCGCGAACACATCCGGCCCGAGCAGCGGTCGCACTACGTGATCACCGACGGGGGCGACCAGCCCAACGTCGTGCCGCAGGTGGCCAAGGTCTGGTATTATTTCCGCGAGCAGGACTTCAAGCGCATCTCCGACCTCTATGCGGTCGGCAACAAGATCGCCGACGGCGCCGCCATGATGACCGACACCACGGTCGATCGGCGGATCCTGGGCACGGCCGCGCCGCGCCACTTCAACAAGCCGATCGCCGAAGCCGCCTACGAGAACATCAAGCAGGTCGGCCTGCCCAAATGGACCGCCGACCAGCAGGCCTTCGCCAAGGCCGTGCAGAAGGAGGTCAAGGCCGAGAAGCTGGACGGCCTCTCCACCGAGCTGAAGAAGCTGGAGCCGCCGGTCGAGAAGCCGGAGAGCGGCGGATCGGACGACATCGGCGACATCTCCTGGACCCTGCCCACGATTACCGTGAACTATCCGTCGAACATCCCCGGCCTGGCCGGGCACAGCTGGATGAACGCCATCTCGATGGCCACGCCCATCGCCCACGACGGCGTCGTCGCCGGCGCGAAGGTGATCGCCATGACCACCCTCGACCTCCTGATGCGTCCCGACCTACGCACGGCGGCCAAGGACTACTTCACCAAGGTCCAGAACAAGGACGAGCACTATGTCCCGATGATCTCGGCCAGCGACAAGCCCGCGGTCGAGATCAACGCCGACGTCATGGCGCAATTCCGTCCGGCCATGCGCGCCCAGTACTACGACGAGAGCAAGTACCCGACGTACCTGGACCAACTGGGCGTGAAATGGCCCACGCTGGAGCGGCCGAAATAGCCGTCGGGTCCTCCGGGGCGCCCCTGGGTGACCTCGGAATTCCGTGGACAGGCCGCCCGAAGCGCGACTAGAGGGGCGGCTGTCGCGGCCCGCCTTCGGGCGGGTCGCGGCGCTTAGCGCGCCGAAGCCTTCGGGCTTAAACGGGAACGCAGTAGGGGCTCGCCCCGATCTGCGGCTGTCCCTGCAACTGTGAGCGGTGAGCGCATGCGCCGTGGCGGAAGTCTCCGTCAGCCACTGGGTCCTCGGACCTGGGAAGGCAGGCCGCATGTCGTGACGACCCGCGAGCCAGGAAACCGGTCGGTGCGTGTCGCTCGAGCTTTGGGGCAGTGGACCTCCAGGGCGCGGATCTCCGTCTGAGCGACGAGGAGAAACGGCGGAGGGCCGTTTCGACCGACCGGGCGGGGCCTTAGGCGTCCATGCCCGCCGGACCGTCGACCCACGCGCGAGCCCGCGCTTCCGGGAGGCCCTCTGTATGTCGCGAAGGACGCGGACAGAGGGGGCCTCGATGCCCAGGATCTATCTCGTGAGCGCCGCCGCGGCCGCGCTCCTCACCAGCCAACCCGCCTTCGCCGCCGAAGGATACGTCGACGAGGCGATCGTCACCGGCACACGCGCGGCCGATGGCGTGGACGCCGCCCGGGTCGGATCGTCCGTCACCGTGATCACGGCCGAGCAGATGAAGGACCGCCAGGTGCGCCTGGTCTCCGACGTCCTGCGCGATGTGCCGGGCTTCGCGGTCAGCCGCACGGGCGCGGTGGGCGGCCAGACCCAGGTCCGCGTGCGCGGGACGGAGGCGAACCACGTCCTGACCCTGATCGACGGGATCGAGGCGTCGGACCCGTTCATCGGCGAGTTCGACTTCGGCCAGCTGCTGGCCGAGGATGTGGCGCGGGTCGAGATCCTGCGCGGGGCCCAAAGCGCGCTCTACGGCTCCGACGCCATTGCCGGCGTGATCAACTACATCACGCCGACCGCCAAGGACGCCCCGGGCGGCAGCCTGCGCGTCGAGTTCGGCTCGCAAGGGACGCTGGGCGGGGCAGGGCGGTATGCCATCGCCAACGGCCCGCTGGACGTGGTCGTCAGCGGCGCTGTCCAGAACACCGACGGCTTCGTCACCCAGACCCTGCCGGGCGGCCAGCGCAAGGTGGGCTCGTCGCTGCAGAGCTTCGCGGCCAAGGCCGGATACCAGGTCACCGAGAACTTCAAGCTGCGCGGCGTCCTGCGCTACGCCGACACCCACGCCGAGACCAACAACTCCGGCTTCGGCCGGGGCGTGATCGACAGCCCCGGGACCTACTACGACGCCAAGACCCTGACCTACTTCGTCGGCGGCGACCTGAAGCTGCTGGACGGCGCCTGGACCCACAGCGTTTCGTTCCAGGGCGTCGACGCCGAGCGCAAGAGCTACAGCGCCCGCGCGCGCTCGGGCGGTGACGACGGCCTGCGCAAGAAGGCCTCCTACGTCACGACCTACCGGCTGCAGACGGGCGAACTGACCCACCTGCTGACCGGCGCGGTCGACTGGGAGAAGGAGACCTTCCAGAACACCTCGCCGCCCAGCGCCGGCGCGGACAACACCCGCCGCTCGATCAAGAACACCGGCCTGGTGGCGCAGTACGATCTGCAGGTCGGCGACGACGCGGGCATGGGTGGCGCGGTCCGTCATGACGACAACGACGTCTTCGAGAACGCGACCACCTGGAAGATCCAGGGCTTCTACCGCTTCAACGATATGATCCGCGTGCGCGCCGCAGGGGGCACGGGCATCAAGAACCCGTCTCAGACCGAGCTGTTCGGCTTCAACGCCACCGGCCCGTTTCCCTTCATCGGCAATCCGAACCTGAAGCCGGAGAAGTCCGAGGGCTGGGAGGTCGGGACCGACTTGAGCTTCCTGGACGGCCGGATCAGCCTGGGCGCCACCTACTTCGACGCGCGGCTGCAGGACGAGATCTTCGGCTACTTCGGCGGGCCCGGCCTCCCGGCCGCCTGTCCCGCGCCGCCGGCGGGGACCAGCACGAGTTGCAATCGCGAGGGCAAGTCGAGGCAGTCGGGCGTCGAGGTCTTCGCGACGGTCGAGGTGCTGCCGAGCCTGACGTTGTCCGGCGCCTACACTGACCTGAACGCCAAGGAGGCGGGGCTGGAGGAGATCCGGCGCGCGCCGCACATCGGCAGCGCCAACCTCACCTGGACGCCGCTGGATGGCCGCGCGACGGTGAACATCAACGTCCGCTACAACGGCCGCGAGCTGGACTCCAACTTCTCGGGCATCAATCCGCCGTTCCCGACCTCGCTGCCGGACGTCAAGCCGGCGACGGGGGCCAATGCGGGCCGGGTGGTCCTGCCGTCCTTCACCCTGGTGAACCTGTCGGCCAGCTACGACCTGTCGGACGGTGTCGAGGTGTTCGGACGGGTCGAGAACTTGACCGACGAGGACTACTACGAAGTCTTCGGTTTCGCGACGCCCGGCCGCACGGCCGCCGTCGGGGCGAGGGTGAAGTTCTGAGATGAGCCAGGCCTGACCATGAGAGCCGCCCTGCGCATCGCCGCGTTGGGCCTCTGCGCGGCCATCCTGCCCGGGATGGCCGCGGGCGCGCCTGCGCCAAAGCCGCAGCGTATCTTGTCGATGAACCAGTGCACCGACCTGATGGTGCTGCAGCTGGTCCCCAGGGGGCGGATCGCGGGCGTGACCTATCTGGCGCGCGAGGGTGCGCGGGCGCTGTTTCCCGGCGCAGCCGCGGGCATCCCGATCAACTACGGGACGCCCGAGGACATCATCAAGTTCCGGCCCGACCTGATCCTCACCGGCGACTTCTCGCTCGCGGTGACGCGGCGCTTGGCGCACGAGGTCGGGGCGCCCCTGGTCGAGGTGAAGAGCGCGCGCACCTTCGACGACGTGCGCCGCTCGCTTCGCCAGGTGGGCGCGGCCGTGGGGGAGCCCGCGCGGGCCGAGGCGCTGATCCGCCGGATGGACGTTCAGCTCGCCGAGCTGGCGAGGCGGCGGCCGGCGCGCCCGAACCGTATCGTCGCCTGGGACGGCGGCGCGACCGTGCCCGGAACCGAGACCTTCGCGAACCAGATCATCCAGGCGGCGGGCGCGGTGAACATCGCCGCGCAGCCGGGCCCCATCTACACGGGCTTCGGCGTGGAGGAACTGCTGCAGGCGCGGCCCCAGGCGCTGCTCTACGGCGGGGGCGACCGCCCGCTCGTGCAGAACGAGGAGAGCGAGCACCGGGCCATCCGTCGCGTCTTCGCGGGCCGCCGCATCTCGTACGCGGACGTGGCCTACAGCTGTGGCCTGCCGCAATCCGTCCAGGCGGCTCTCGACCTGCGCCGCGCGCTCGACGTGCTGCCGCCGGAGGCCGCCCGTTGAGACGGCCCGCCCTTCCGATGAACCTCCTCGCGGTGCTGGCCCTGGCCATGGCGGCCGCGGCCTCGCTGTTCCTCGGGCGGGTCAACATCAGCCCGCACGAGATCCTGGACGGCCTCTTCTCGTCCGACGTCAACCTGGCCCGGCTGGTGGTCGTCGAGCTGCGCCTGCCGCGCACCGTGCTGGCGATCCTGGTCGGCGCCGCCCTGGGGCTGTCGGGCGCCGTACTGCAGGGCCTCCTGCGAAATCCGCTGGCCGAACCCGGCCTCCTGGGCGTCTCCAGCGGCGCGGCGCTGGGGGCGGTGGTCTCGATCTACTTCAGCCTTGCCGCCGCCTTCAGCCTCGCGACGCCGCTGCTCGCCCTGACCGGCGCGCTGGGAGCTGGGCTGCTGACCTTCGCGCTGGGGCGTGGCGGGACCCTCAGCCTGATCCTGGCGGGTTCGGCCGTCTCGGGCCTGATGGCCGCCTTCCTGGCCATGGCGCTCAATTTCGCGCCCAACCCCTACGCCGGCTTCGAGATGAGCATCTGGATGCTGGGCTCGCTGTCGCAGAAGAGCTGGGACCACGTCCTGCTGGCCGGCCCCTTCATCGTCGTGGGCCTCGCGGTGCTCGCCAGCCTGGGCCGCGCCATCGACGCCCTGGCGCTTGGCGAGCAGCAGGCCGAGAGCCTGGGCATTGACCTCGACCGCGCGCGCATGCTGGCCCTGCTGGGCGTCGGGCTCGCCGTCGGCGCGGCCACCTCCGTGACCGGCTCAGTCGGCTTCATCGGCCTGATCGCCCCCCATCTGGTCCGGCCGTTCGTGGGCTACCAGCCCAGCCGCACCTTGCTGCCGTCGGCGCTGTTCGGCGCGGCCCTGCTGCTGCTCGCCGACATCGGCACGCGGATCCTGCACACCAGCTCGGAGCTGCGGCTGGGCGTGATCACCAGCCTGATCGGCACGCCGTTCTTCTTCTGGCTCGTCGTCCGCCTGCGCAGGCTGGCGCCATGACCGAGCTCGCCGCCCGGAACGCCACGGTCCAGCGAGGCGGGCGCGCTGTCGTCGGCGATGTGTCCGTGAGCCTCGCCTCGGGCATGTTCGTCGCCCTGGTCGGTGCCAATGGGGCCGGCAAGTCGACCCTACTCAACGTCCTGGCGGGCCTGATCAGGCCGGACGCCGGCGAGGCGCTGCTGGACGGCCGGTCCGTGCTGGCCATCGACCGGCGCGAACTGGCCCGGCGGCGCGCCTACCTGCCCCAGAGCCTGCGCGCCGAGTGGCCGATCTCGGTGGAGCGGCTGGTGGCCTTGGGTCTGACGCCCCAGCTTCCTGCGTTCGGTGGCTTGCCCGGCGGATTCGAGCCGCGGCTCACCGAGGCCATCGAGGCCTGCGACCTGGTCCCGCAGCGTTTCCAGGCCGCGACTACGCTCTCCGGTGGCGAGCTGGCCCGCGCCATGCTGGCCCGCGCCTTGATCGGCGATCCCGAGGTGCTGCTCGCCGACGAGCCGACCTCGGGCCTGGACCCACGCCACCGCCTGGACACGGTCGCGCGCCTACGCCGTCTGGCGGTCGAGGAGGGGCGGCTGGTGGTGGCCACGATCCACGACCTGACCCTGGCGGCCCGCCATGCGACCCACCTGATGGCGCTCCGCGACGGTCGCCTGGTCGCCTTCGGCCCGATGGGAGAGACCCTGACGCCGGAGCTGCTGCGCCGGGTGTTCGACGTGGAGGCGCGGATCACGGGCGCCGGCGCGGACGCCCTGGTCGACTACGTGGGTATCGCCTGATCATGGCCGCGGCGCTGATGCTGCAGGGTTGCGGCTCGGATGTGGGCAAGTCGGTGCTGACGGCGGGCCTCTGCCGCCTGTTCGCCAATCGCGGCTTGAGCGTGCGGCCATTCAAGCCGCAGAACATGTCGAACAATGCCGCCGTCACGGCCGATGGCGGCGAGATCGGCCGCGCCCAGGCGCTGCAGGCCCTGGCCTGCCGCGTCCCGCCCAGCGTGCACATGAACCCGGTCCTGCTGAAACCGCAGTCCGACGTCGGCGCGCAGCTGATCGTGCGCGGCCGCATGGAGGGGACTTGGCAGGCGGCGGGCTACCAGGACCGCAAGGCCAGCCTGCTCCCGACGGTGGTGGCGAGCTTCCGCCACCTGGCGGCCGAGGCTGACCTGGTGCTGGTCGAAGGCGCCGGAAGTCCGGCCGAGACCAACCTGCGCGTGGGCGATATCGCCAACATGGGCTTCGCCCATGCCGCCGATGTGCCGGTCGTCCTGGTGGGCGACATCGACCGCGGCCATGTGATCGCCAGCGTCGTCGGCGCGCATGCGGTGCTTGACCGGGCCGATCGGGGACGCATCCAAGGCTTCCTGATAAACAAGTTTCGCGGCGACCCGCGTCTGTTCGACGCCGGCCGCGCTGAGATCGCCGCGCGCACCGGCTGGGCGGACCTGGGCATGGCGCCCTGGCTCGCCGCCGCCGCGCGCCTGCCGGCCGAGGACGCGGTGGTCCTGGAACGCGTCGCGCCCGGTGTGCGCCGTCCGGTGGTCATCGCCGTGCCGATGCTGTCGCGGATCGCCAATTTCGACGACTTCGATCCCCTGCGCGCCGAGGCCGATGTCGACCTGCGTTTCATCCCGCCGGGCCGCCCGCTGCCCGGCGACGCCGATCTGGTGATCCTGCCGGGGACCAAGGCCCCCCTGGCCGACCTGGCCTTCCTGCGCGCCCAGGGCTGGGACATCGACCTTGCCGCCCATGTCCGCCGCGGCGGACGGGTCCTGGGGGTCTGCGGCGGCTACCAGATGCTTGGCCGGCGCGTCTCGGACCCCGACGGCGTGGAAGGGCCGTCCGGCGGGGCGGACGGTCTTGGGCTGCTCGATGTCGAGACGGTCCTGACCGGCGAAAAGATGCTGCGGCCGGTCTCGGGCGACTTGGCGGGCGGCGGTGCGTTCCAGGGCTACGAGATGCACGTCGGCCGCACGACCGGCGCCGCGACGAACCATCCTTTCGTCACCTTCGCCGCAGGCGGACGCGACGGGGCGGTCTCGCCGGACGGCAAGATCGCCGGTGTCTACGTTCACGGCCTCTTCGCCGCCGGATCCGCCCGCGCCGCGTTCCTCGCAGGGCTGGGCGCGAGCTCGAACGCGACGGCACACGCCGCGGTCGTCGATGCAGCCCTCGACGAGATCGCCGAAATCCTGGCCGGCGCCTTCGACATCGGCGCCCTGGCGCGGATCGCAGGGCTGTCCGCTCCGCCCTGACCCGAATTATTCCCGCCGCGGGGGAGGCGGCTTGCCAAGCTTGCCCGCGCGGTCTGAAGTCCGCGGCCTCCGGGGGGAGCAGGCGCGACCGGCGGTCGGCGCGTCTTTGGGGGTTGGGGGTTTCCGCGCGTGCCGACGGTCGCGACATACGACGCGCTGCTGTCCGGCTATTCGTGGAATGGCCTGGGCGTGGCCGGCCAGCCGGCCTTCGTCACCTATTCGTTCGATACAGCGGCGGCGTCCTATGCCGCGGGCGCGTACAGCGACGCCTTCCTGGCTAGCTTCAAGACGTTCAGCGCGGCCGAGCAAGACATCGCCCGGCAGGCCCTCTCGGCCTGGGCCGACATCAGCGGCCTGACCTTTTTCGAAGTCCCCGCGGGCCTCGGCGACATCCGCTTCGGATCCTATGACTTCAGCCTCGCGCCGGCGGACAGCGAGAGCAGCGCGGGCTTCGCCTATCTGCCCTATGTTCTGAACTTCAGCGACGGCGCCTGGGAAGACCCGCTCAGCGGCGACATTTTCATCGCGGCGGGCTACGCCACGTTCGACGTGCTGGCGCACGAAGTCGGCCACGCCATCGGTCTCAAGCACCCGTTCGAGGATGAGATCCGGCTGGATCCCACCCTCGATGACCTCGCCCACACGGTGATGACCTACAATCCGGTGGGCGGTCCCGTGAGCGTGCTGGGTTCGCTGGACGCCCTGGCCGTGCAGCACATCTACGGCGGCGCCCTGGCGGATGGCGCGCAGGCCGCGTCCTGGTCGTGGGACTCGACCCGGCTGATCCTGACGCAGTCCGGCTCCGCGGACGGGGAGAGCCTCGCGGGCGTCGCGGTGGCCGACCGCATCGCGGCGGGCGCCGGGGCGGACTATGTCATGGCGCGGGGCGGGGACGACCTTGTCGACGGCGGCGACGGCGACGACACCCTCGCGGGCGGTTCCGGCGCCGACACGGTCACCGGCGGCGCGGGCGACGACATCGTCGACGGCGACGAGGGCGCCGACAGCCTGGACGGGGGCGCCGGCGCCGACGACCTCTGGGGCATGGATGGGGCCGATATCCTGGTCGGCGGCGCGGACAACGACACGCTGCACGGCGGGGAGGGCGTCAACCGGCTGCAGGGCGGCAGCGGCGACGACATCATGATCGTCTGGGATGGGGCCAGCTTCGTCGATGGCGGTGAGGGGAACGACGAGCTCTGGATCGCGCCCCCAAGCGCCGACCCGGTGTCCTTGAGCTACGCCAGCCTCATGGCCGGCGGCGGAACCTGGACCAGCATTGAGACCGTGGTGATGTTCGGCGACGTGGGCGCGGACACGCTACAGGGCGGGTCCCTGGCCGACGTGCTGGCGGGCGACGCCGGCGCGGACTCGCTGAGCGGCGCGGACGGCGGGGACGAGCTCTGGGGCGAGGCGGGCGCCGATACGCTCTCCGGCGGGGCAGGGTCCGACACCCTCGATGGGGGAGAGGGTGTCAGCTACCTGCGCGGCGACGACGGCGACGACAGCATCACGGGCGGCGGCGCCTTCGACGACATCAACGGCAACGCGGGCGCCGACACCGCGGTCGGCGGCGCGGGCGACGACTGGGTCGTGGGCGGCAAGGACAACGACCGGCTGTCCGGCGAGGATGGCGACGACATCGTCTACGGCAACCTGGGCTCCGACACCTGTGACGGGGGCGCCGGCGCCGATCTGGTCCGCGGCGGCCAGCAGGATGATGTGCTGACCGGCGGGGCGGGCGACGACTGGCTGTCGGGCGACCGGGATTCGGACACGATCACCGGCGGCGCGGGCGCCGACGTCTTCCACACCTTCGGCGACGCCGGCCTCGACCGGGTCACCGACTTCAGCCAGACCGAGGGCGACCGCGTCCAGTTGGACCCCGGGACGCAATACACGGTCGCGCAGGTGGGCTCGGACACCGTCATCACCATGACCGGGGGCGGCCAGATGATCCTGGTGGGCGTCACGCTGAGCGCGCTCACCCCCGGCTGGCTGTTCGGGGCCTAAGCCGTCGCGGGCCTGGCGGGCGCCGCCTTGCGCATCCTCTGCGGCTTCCACTGGACAAGCGAGCGCCAGGCCCATTCGAATGGCCCGTAGTGGAACCGCCCCAGCCATAGGTGGCTCCAGGCAAGCAGGAACGCCCAGACGCCGGCCACCACCCAGAGCAGCTCCGCCCGGGACAACTCGCCGTAGAGGCCGAAGCCGTAGCCGCAGAAGAGCGTGCTCGTGATGATCGAGGTAGTCAGGTAGTTCGAGAAGGCCATGCGGCCCGCGGAGGCGAAGAGGCCCATCAGTCCCTTCAGCACGCCCGCGCGCACGCACAACAACACCACGGCCGCATGGGCCAGGCCGATAAACGGCCGGGTGATCTGCTGCCAGACCTCGCGCTCGTGCAGGACCAGCGGGTCGAAGTTGGACTGCGCGATTCCCCAGGCCAGCCAGGCCGTGAACGGCGCGCAGATGAGGTAGCCGAAGGCGATGATCGCGGCATAGGCCCGGGTCGACCAGCCCAGGGTGAAGAAGCCTAGCCGGAACAGGGCCATGCCGAGGAACATCTGCCCCAGCGCCTCGGGGAACATGTCGGTGGGCAGCAGCACGACGTAGAACAGCATCACCATGTTGGCGCGCGCCTGCAGCGCCGAGACGAAGTCGCCACCGAAGCCCGCCAGTTCGGCCGCCTTCGCCTCGGGCGGCGCCGAGACCGCCATCGACGCCTGTTGCCACGCCTTGATCGCATCGGCCGACGCGCCGGGGGCCGTCGCCGTCGCATGCAGCGCCTCGATCATTCCCGCCTGCCAGACATTCTTTGCCAGCAGCGCCGCCAGCACGGTCACGCCGATGATCAACTGGGTCCGCGGCGACAGCTTGCGGAACGGGAACACCACCAGCCCCGCCAGCGCATAGACGACCAGCACGTCGCCGAACCAGAACAGGAAGGCGTGCGCCAGGCCGAACAGCAGCATCCAGCCCATCCGTCGATAGTGCGTCGCCGCCGGCGACAGGCCAGAACCCGCCTCCGCCCGCTCGGCGATCAGCACGGTCGACGCGCCGAACAGCATCGTGAACAGCGCGCGCATCTTGCCGTCGGTGAGGACGTTGTTGATCGCCCACGTCCAGAAGTCGGCCCCGGTGGCGCCGCCGGCGTAGGTGGGATTGATGTAGGCGAACGACGGCAGGCCCATTCCCACGATGTTCATCAGCAGGATGCCCAGCACCGCCATGCCACGGACAGCATCGATGGACAGGTGCCGCTCGGCCCCGGCGTTGGTCATGGCTCTCCCCTAACGTTGTTCGCCAAGGTTCGCCGCCGGACGCAGACTGTCAACGCGCCCAAACAGTGCTAGCGATGCCACCAGCGTAACGGGCGGGCGATGGCGCGGGCGGACGGACAGGCAGGCGGCGCTCTTCGGGGGCGGAGGCCCAAGGGGCAGGGGCCCGACCTGCGCCAGTCGATCCTTGACGCGGCGGAGGCGCTCTTCTCGCGCCACGGCTTCTACGGCGTCACGGTCCGGCAGGTGGCGTCCGAGGCGGGCGTCGACACCGCCCTGATCCACTACTACTTCGGCGCCAAGCGCGAGCTGTTCGACAACGTCTTCGCCCGCCGCGCCGAGATCCTCAACGACGCGCGCCTCGCGGCCATGCGGGCTTATGCCCAGTCCCACGCCGGATCGATGACGTCGGAGGGAATCATCGAGGCGTTCATCGGGCCCCTGATCGACCTGTCGCTCACCAACGACGATGGCTGGAAGAACTACTTCCGCCTGGTCGCGCTCGTGAACAATACTCCGGCGTGGGGCGGCGAGACCATGCACCGGTTCTTCGATCCGGTGGTCCACGAGCTGGTCGACACGCTGAAGGCGGCCTTGCCCGAGGCCGAGTTGCGCGACCTTTACTGGGCCTATCAGTTCCTCACCGGGGCGATGATGCTGACCTTGTCCGAGACCGGTCGCATCGACCAGCTGTCGGACGGCCTCTGCCGTTCCACCGACCTCGAAGCCGTCCGGGCGCGCCTCTACGCCTGGTGCGCCGCCGGCCTGGAAGAGGTCGTGCGCCGCCGGCCGTAACATCGACGTATCGACGGGCGTCGAGGTGTGTCGAAAATTCATCACCTGATTAAAAACTATGGCCGCGGCTCCGGCAGGCGCTGGCGCGACGCGGCGGATTAGCTCAACACTCCCGCATAATTCACTCACTAGTGAAATCTTCGACGCCGCTCCGTCCATGGGGGACGTCCGGCGCCGTCGGGAGGAAACACATGAAAAGCCTCATGAAGGCCGCCCTCCTCGTGGGCGCGGCCTGGTCCGTCGTTCCGACCCTCGCCATTGCCCAGACCGCGGCCGCCGACGACGTGGGCGTGGAAGAGGTGGTGGTCACAGCCCGCCGCCGCGAAGAGACGCTGAAGGACGTGCCCGTGGCCGTCACCGCGGTCAGCGGCGAGCGCTTGGCCGCCACCGGCGCTGTCGATCTCACCACGCTGCAGCAGTCGACCCCCAACACCACGGTCCAGGTCGCGCGCGGCTCGAACTCGACCCTGATCTCGTTCATCCGCGGCGTCGGCCAGCAGGACCCGCTGTGGGGCTTCGAGCCCGGCGTCGGCCTCTACATCGACGACGTCTACGTGGCGCGCCCGCAGGCCGCCGTGCTCGACATCTTCGATGTCCAGCGCATCGAAGTGCTGCGCGGGCCGCAGGGCACGCTGTACGGCCGCAACACCATCGGCGGCGCGATCAAGTACGTCACCGCCAAGATCGAGGGCGACCCTGAGCTGAAGTTGAAGGGCCAGATCGGCTCGTACGACCAGCGCGACATCGTGGCCTCGGCCAAGGGCCAGGTGAACGATTGGGTGGGCCTGGGCCTCACCTGGGCGAAGTTCAACCGCGATGGCTTCGGCAAGAACCTGACCACCGGCGCCGAGCACTACGACAAGGACGTCTCGGCCGCCCGCGCCACCGTCGAGCTGACGCCGACCGACAGCCTGTTCTTCCGCCTGTCGGGCGACATCGTCACCGACCGGTCGAACCCGCGCCACGGCCACCGCGAGACGCCCGGGCTGACCGCCACGGGCGCGCCGATCCCGACCGCCACGGTGCTGGACGACGTCTACGACACCCGCGCCGGCTCCGGCGACAAGAACAAGGTCGAGGCTCGCGGCGTGTCGCTGCTGGGCGAATGGAAGGCGTCCGACACCCTGACCTTCAAGTCCATCACCGCCTACCGCGCCGGTGAGACCGAGGGCACGATCGACTTCGACAACGAGCCGGCCCCCCTGTTGGACATCCCCGCCCGCTACAACGACCACCAGTTCACCCAGGAGTTCCAGGCGCTCTATTCGGGTGAGCGGCTGCAGGGCGTGTTCGGGCTCTACTACCTGAACGCCACCGCCGCCGGCGCCTTCGACACCGTGGTCGGCCAGGCGAACCTGACGATCGCCACGGCGGGTCACGTCGACACAAAGAGCTACTCGGCCTTCGCCGACGTCAGCTACGACATCACCGACCAGCTCTCGATCTCGATCGGCGGCCGCTACACCAGGGACAAGAAGACCGGCCAGGTCTATCGCCAGAACTTCACCGGCCTGAAGAGCCCGCTGTTCGGCAACAACGTGGCCATCCCCGGCCTGGTCCGCTCGAACTTCACCAGCTCGGACACCTACGAGAAGTTCACCCCGCGGGTGAGCCTGAAGTACGAGATCACGCCGGACGTCTCGACCTATGTGTCGTACAGCCAGGGCTTCAAGTCGGGCGGCTTCGACATGCGCGCCGACGCGATCACCACGCCGAGCTCGGTCAACGGCTACGACCCGGAAAAGGTCGACAGCTTCGAGGGCGGCCTGAAGGGCTACTTCTTCGACCGCCGCCTGTCGCTGAACACGGCTGTCTTCTACTCGAAGTACAAGGACCAGCAGGTGACCCTGCAAACCCCGGTGGGCGCGGCGATCGCCTCCCAGGTGCTGAACGTCGGCAAGTCGCATATCTACGGCGCCGAGTTCGAAGGTCAGGCCAACTTCACCAGCTCGCTCTTCGCGAACTTCTCGCTGGGCTACACCAAGGCCGAGTTCGACGAGTACCGTGCGCTGGACCTGACCTCGACGCCGCCCGTGGTGCGTGACTTCGCCGACCAGCGGGTCTTCCAGAACACCCCGAAGTGGAACGGCGCGGTCAGCCTGACCTATCGCCACGACCTGGGCGATCACGGCTCGATCGCCTTCATCCCGTCGGCGTCCTACCGCTCGTCGTTCCACATGTTCGAGGTCCCCTCGATCCTGGACCAGGACAGCTACTGGCTGCTGGACGCCAGCGTGGTCTGGACGTCGGCGGACGACCGCTACCAGGTCGGCCTGCACGGCAAGAACCTGGGCAAGGAAGAGTACCGGATCGGCGGCTACAACTTCCCGCAATCGGCTGGCGTGCTCTTCGGCAACTCGGTGACCGGCTACTACGGTCCGCCGCGCACCGTGACCCTGTCGGTGCAAGCCAAGTTCTAAGCCTTAAGCGACGCCCGGCTCCTCCAGAGCCGGGCGTTTCCGATTCCAGGGACGGTCATGTCTTCCAAACCCCAGGCCAAGGGCGACCCGAGGGCCGTCCTGGCGGTGCTGATCCTCGCCTACACCTTCAATTTCCTCGACCGGCAGATCCTGGGGATCCTGGCCGGGCCCATCAAGGCGGACCTGGGCCTGACGGACAGCCAGCTCGGGCTGATGGGCGGGCTGGCCTTCGCGCTGTTCTACACCGGCCTCGGCGTTCCGATCGCCGCGCTCGCCGACCGGTGGAGCCGCACCTGGATCATGACGGGCGCCCTGACGCTATGGAGCGGCTTCACCGCCGCCTGCGGCCTGGCGACGGGCTTCTGGCAGCTCTTCCTCTGCCGGATGGGCGTGGGCGTGGGTGAGGCGGGGGGTGTCGCGCCGGCCTATTCCCTGATCGCCGACTACTTCCCCAAGGACCAGCGGGCGAGGGCGCTCGCGGCCTATTCCTTCGGCATCCCCATCGGTTCCGCCCTGGGCATCCTGTTCGGCGGACTCATCGCCCACGCCATCGACTGGCGGGCCGCCTTCGTCGTCGTCGGCTTGGCCGGCGTGGCGCTGGCGCCGATCTTCCGCCTGGTGGTGAAGGAGCCGCCCCGCGAAGCCGCGCCGGCTGCGGCGCCGTCGGGGGCGGGCGGCGTGCGCGCCCTGCTGGCCAAGCCTAGCTTCTGGCTGATCTCGCTCGGCGCGGCCGCCTCGTCGGTCTGCGGCTATGGCGTGGCCTTCTGGCTCCCCAGCTTTTTCGAGCGCAGCCTGGGCATGGGGCTGGTCGATCGCTCGCTGTTCCTGGGCTCCATGACCCTCGTGGGCGGCGTGCTGGGCGTGTGGGGCGGCGGGGTGCTCGGCGACCGGCTGGGCCGCGCGCGTCCGGCCGCTTATCTGCTGGTGCCGGCTGCGGCGTTCCTGCTGGCCTTGCCGTGTTTCGTGCTGGCCGTTCAGGCCAAGGCGCTGTGGCTGGCTTTCATCCTGTTCCTGATCCCGACGGGCCTGAACCTGGTGTGGCTGGGGCCGGTTATTACGGCGGTGCAGCATCTTGTCGCGCCCCAGCAACGCTCTACAACCTCGGCGTGCTTCTTGTTCGTCAACAACCTGATTGGGTTGGGGCTGGGCACTTGGTACTTCGGGGCGATTTCCGATGCACTTACGCCACGTTACGGGGCGGAAGCCCTTCGCTACGCGATTTTTTCGGGCCTGGGCTTCTACGTCGTGAGCGCCGCACTGTTCGCCCTGGCGGCGCGGGGGCTCAAGCGCGACTGGGTGGACTGAAACGGATTACATCAGCTGATGAAAAAAGGGCTTGCGTGCGGTGCAGCAAAGGCGCAGAACGATCTAGCCCTTTTGGGCGTTTCCTCCCTAATGACTTGGCCGCGCCTCCGGGTGCGGCCTTTTTTTTGATCGGCCTCGACATGCGCCGCGGTGCGCGTGGCCGTGCAGCGCGCGGGCCACCCCCCGGAAGCGCTCGATGGTTTAACCGGCGGACGCGTCATAGGCCGCGCTGTCGCGTCATAGCCCGGTGACATCGGGCTCAGGAACGGCGTCAGCGTTGCGCGCTTCCGCCGCGGCCAATGCGCCGGAGGGTTGATCCCACTAAACTTCCAGTATTCTCTCGATGACGCCGGGCTTTATTTGCGGCTGAGCTGGAACCTGCACTGTTAGGCCGCGTTCCACCCGGTGGGCGGGGGTGTGCCAGGCTCGTAGGGCCGGCGCATTTCCCCGAGTTTTGTACATATCCCGTCGGGGGAAACATGCCTGCTGCCGCTGCGACCACCGCCGCCAAGACCCGCCGCGCCCCTTCAAACGAAACAGATGTCGATACCGCCCAGTTGCTGGCGGCCCTGCGGGCCTTCCGCCGTGGGGACTTCTCGGTCCGGCTGCCCCGCGCGACCGGCATAGCGGGCGAGATCGCCGAGGCCTTCAACGATGTCGTGGAACAGAACGACCGCATGACGCGGGAGTTCGAGCGGCTCGGGGAAACGGTGGGCCGCCAGGGCAAGATCAGCCACCGCGCCAAGCTGCCCACCGCGCAAGGATCCTGGGCGGCCTCGGTCGAGGCGGTGAACACCTTGATCACCGACATGATCCACCCGACCGCTGAGATGGCGCGCGTGATCGGCGCCGTGGCCAAGGGCGACCTGGGCCAGACCATGGACATGGAGAACGAGGAACGCCCGCTGCGCGGCGAGTTCCTGCGGATCGGCAAGGTCGTGAACACCATGGTGGGCCAGCTGGGCTCGTTCGCCGCCGAAGTGACCCGCGTGGCGCGGGAAGTGGGTACGGAAGGCAAGCTGGGCGGCCAGGCGCAGGTGAAGGGCGTGACCGGCGCCTGGAAGGACTTGACCGACAACGTGAACTTCATGGCGGCCAACCTGACCAGTCAGGTGCGGAACATCGCCGAGGTGACCACCGCCGTGGCCAACGGCGACCTTTCCCGGAAGATCACCGTGGACGTGAAGGGCGAGGTGCTCGAGCTGAAGAACACCATCAACACCATGGTGGACCAGCTGAACGCCTTCTCGTCGGAAGTGACTCGTGTGGCCCGCGAAGTGGGCACGGAAGGGAAGCTGGGCGGCCAGGCGCAGGTGAAGGGCGTGACCGGCGCCTGGAAGGACCTCACCGACAACGTGAACCTGATGGCCGGCAACCTGACCGGCCAGGTGCGGAACATCGCCGACGTGACCACCGCCGTGGCCCGGGGGGACCTGTCCAAGAAGATCACCGTGGAGGTCCGGGGCGAGATCCTGGAGCTGAAGAACACCATCAACATCATGGTGGACCAGCTGAACGCCTTCTCGTCGGAGGTGACCCGCGTGGCCCGCGAAGTGGGCACGGAAGGCAAGCTGGGCGGCCAGGCCCGCGTGGAAGGCGTGACCGGGGCCTGGAAGGACCTGACCGACAACGTGAACTTCATGGCCGCCAACCTGACCGGCCAGGTGCGGAACATCGCCGAGGTCACGACCGCCATCGCCAATGGGGACTTGTCCAAGAAGATCACCGTGGACGTGAAGGGCGAGATCTCCGAGCTCAAGATCACCATCAACACCCTCGTCGACCAGCTGAACGCCTTCGCCTCCGAAGTGACCCGTGTGGCCCGCGAAGTGGGCACCGAGGGCAAGCTGGGCGGCCAGGCCCAGGTGAAGGGGGTCGGCGGCGCCTGGAAGGAACTGACCGACAACGTGAACCTCATGGCCGGCAATCTGACCGGCCAGGTCCGCAACATCGCCGAAGTGACCACCGCCATCGCCAACGGCGACCTGTCGAAGAAGATCACCGTCGACGTGCGCGGCGAGATCCTGGAGCTGAAGAACACCATCAACACGCTGGTGGATCAGCTGAACTCGTTCTCGTCGGAAGTGACCCGTGTGGCGCGCGAAGTGGGCACCGAGGGCAAGCTGGGCGGTCAGGCCCAGGTGAAGGGGGTCGCCGGAGCCTGGAAGGACCTCACCGACAACGTGAACCTGATGGCGAACAACCTGACCGGTCAGGTTCGGAACATCGCCGAAGTCACCACCGCCGTGGCCAACGGCGACTTGTCCAAGAAGATCACCGCCGACGTGAAGGGCGAGATCCTGGAGCTGAAGAACACCATCAACACCATGGTGGATCAGCTGAACGCCTTCGCCTCGGAAGTGACCCGCGTGGCCCGCGAGGTGGGCACGGAAGGGAAGCTGGGCGGCCAGGCGCAGGTGAAGGGGGTCGCCGGGACCTGGAAGGAACTCACCGACAACGTGAACTTCATGGCGAACAACCTGACCGGTCAGGTGCGGAACATCGCCGAAGTGACCACCGCCGTGGCCAACGGCGACCTCTCCCGCAAGATCACCGTGGACGTGCGCGGCGAGATCCTGGAGCTGAAGAACACCATCAACACCATGGTGGACCAGCTGAACTCCTTCGCCTCGGAAGTGACCCGTGTGGCCCGCGAAGTGGGCACCGAGGGCAAGCTGGGCGGCCAGGCCCAGGTGAAGGGCGTCGCCGGCACCTGGAAGGAGCTGACCGACAACGTGAACCTGATGGCTGGCAACCTGACCGGCCAGGTGCGGAACATCGCTGACGTGACCACCGCCGTGGCCCGGGGCGACCTCTCCAAGAAGATCACCGTGGACGTGCGCGGCGAGATCCTGGAGCTGAAGAACACCATCAACATCATGGTGGACCAGCTGAACGCCTTCGCCTCGGAAGTGACCCGGGTGGCGCGGGAAGTGGGCACCGAGGGCAAGCTGGGCGGCCAGGCGCAGGTGCCCGGCGTGGCCGGGACCTGGAAGGACCTCACCGACAACGTGAACATGATGGCCGGCAACCTGACCGGCCAGGTGCGAAACATCGCTGACGTCGTGACCGCGGTGGCCACCGGCGACCTCAAGCGCAAGCTGACCCTGGACGCCAAGGGCGAGATCGCGGCCCTGGCCGACACCATCAACGGGATGATCGAGACCCTCGCCACCTTCGCCGACCAGGTGACCAACGTGGCGCGCGAGGTGGGGATCGAGGGCAAGCTGGGCGGCCAGGCCCGCGTGCCCGGCGCCGCCGGCCTGTGGCGCGACCTGACCGACAACGTGAACGAACTGGCCGCCAACCTGACCACCCAGGTGCGCGCCATCGCCGAGGTGTCGACGGCCGTGACCAAGGGCGACCTGACGCGCTCGATCACCGTCGAGGCCTCGGGCGAGGTGGAGGAGCTCAAGAACAACATCAACGAGATGATCCGGAACCTCCGCGATCAGACGTTGAAGAACACCGAGCAGGACTGGCTGAAGACCAACCTGGCCCGGTTCACCCGGATGCTGCAGGGCGAACGCGACCTGTCGACCGTGTCGAACCTCGTGCTCTCGGAACTGGCGCCGCTGATCAACGCCCAGCACGCCGTGTTCTACGTCTCGGACCGCGACGAGGAGGGCGCCTCGGTGCTCAACCTCGCGGCTTCCTACGCCTTCAACAACCGCAAGCACCTGGCGAACAGCTTCAAGCTGCGCGAGGGCCTGATCGGGCAGTGCGCGTACGAGAAGTCGCGCATCCTGCTGTCCAACGTCCCCAAGGACTATGTGCAGATCTCGTCGGGCCTCGGAGAGGCGGCGCCCGCGAACATCATCGTCCTGCCGGCCCTGTTCGAGGGCGAGGTGAAGGCGGTGATCGAACTGGCCACCTTCGGCGAGTTCAACGAGACCCAGCAGCAGTTCCTCGACCAGCTGATGGAATCCATCGGCATCGTGCTGAACACCATCGCCGCCAACATGCGGACCGAGGGCCTGCTGAAGCAGTCGCAGCTTCTGACGTCCGAACTCCAGGCGCAGCAGGAGGAGCTGAAGAAGACCAACGACCGGCTGGAGCAACAGGCCGCGTCGCTGCGTCAGTCCGAGGAACTGCTTCGCACCAAGCAGGAGGAACTGCAGCAGACCAACGCCGAGCTGCAGGAGAAGGCGCACCTGCTGTCGGTCCAGAACCAGCAGGTGGAAGCCAAGAACCGCGAGGTGGAACAGGCCAAGATCGCGCTGGAGGACAAGGCCGAGCAGCTGGCGCTGACCTCCAAGTACAAGTCCGAGTTCCTGGCCAACATGAGCCACGAACTGCGCACCCCGCTGAACTCGCTGCTGATCCTCTCCAAGCTGCTGGCCGACAACACGCAAGGCAACCTCTCGGACAAGCAGGTGGAGTTCGCCCACAACATCCACGCCGCCGGCGCGGACCTGCTGGGCCTCATCAACGACATCCTCGACCTGTCGAAGATCGAGAGCGGCACCACCACGCTGGACATCAGCGAGATGTCGTTCGCCAGTCTCCGCGACCAGACCGACCGCACCTTCAGCCAGGTGGCGGCGGACAAGAAGCTGGACTTCGTCGTCGACCTCGATCCGGCCCTGCCGCGCTCGATGTACACCGACGACAAGCGCCTGCATCAGATCATCAAGAACCTGCTGTCGAACGCCTTCAAGTTCACCGAAAAGGGTCACGTGAAGCTGCGGGTGGCCCGCGCCAGCTCGGGCTGGAACCCGACCAACGACCACCTCAACACCGCGGGCCAGGTGCTGGCGTTCTCGGTGGAGGACTCGGGGATCGGCATTCCGGAGGACAAGCAGCGGATCATCTTCGAGGCCTTCCAGCAGGCCGACGGCACGACCAGCCGCAAGTACGGCGGCACGGGCCTGGGCCTCTCGATCAGCCGCGAGATCACCCGCCTGCTCGGCGGCGAGCTGCGGGTCGTTTCGACCCCCGGGAAGGGATCGACCTTTACCCTGTATCTGCCGCTGAACTTCAGCCCGGCCCAGGCCCCGCCCGCCCGGTCGGGCGCGCTTCCGCAGCTTTCGCGGCCGATGATGATGCCCTCGTCCTTCTCCGACGAAGCCGTCGAGGCCGTGGCCGACGACCGCGACCTGATCACCTCGGAAGACTCGGTGGTGCTCATCGTGGAGGACGATCCGCGCTTCGCGTCCATCCTGCTGAACCTCGTCCACGACGCCGGCTTCAAGGGCGTCGTGACGGGCGAGGGCGGCGCCGCCCCGTCGCTTGCGCGGCGCTTCGGCCCCGACGCCATCATGCTGGACATCGGCCTGCCCGACATGGACGGCCTTGCCCTGCTCGACCTGCTGAAGCGCACGCCGGAGACGCGGCACATTCCGGTCCACCTCATCTCGGCCGACGACCAGAAGGGCCTCGGCCTGTCGATGGGCGCCTTCGGTTTCACCCACAAGCCGGTGGAGCGCGAGGTGGTGGTCTCGACCCTGCAGGGCGTTAAGAGCTTCGCCGACCGGGCCGATCGCCGGATCGTGCTGGTCGGTGGCGAGGGCGAGGCCGCCGACACGCTTCGTCAGAGCTTCCCGAACCTGGAGCTGGCGGGCGATTTCGAGTCGGTCATCGGCCGGCCCGCCGCGGAGCTGCCCGACGCGGTGGTCATCGAAGGCTCGGCCATCGCCGTGCCCCAGCTCATCGACCAGCTCAAGCAGGCTGAGGGGCGGTGCACGCCGGTGGTGGTCTATGCGCCCACCGAACTGGAAGCCGGCGACGAGCGGCGCCTTCGGCTGGCGGTCTTCGGCGGTCTGGTGCGGATGGCCCGCACGGTCGATCAGCTGATCGACCAGGCGGCGCTGCTGCTGCATACGCCCATGGAGATGCTGCCCGCGCCGGCCAAGGCCAAGCTCACCCAGAGCCGGCACGAAGACGCCGTGTTGACCGGCCGCAAGGTGCTGGTCATCGACGACGATATCCGCAACATCTTCTCGCTGGCTTCGGCGCTCGAGGAGTTCGGGATCGAGCTCAGCTATGCCGAGAGCGGCCGCGCGGGTCTCGAGGTCCTGGAAGCCAAGGCCGACATGGATGTGGTGCTGGTGGACATCATGATGCCCGATATGGATGGCTATGAGACGATCCGAGAGATCCGCTCGCGGCCGGATTCCGAAGACATCCCGATCGTGGCCGTGACAGCCAAGGCAATGAAGGGCGACCGTCAGAAATGTATCCAGGCGGGCGCTTCCGACTATGTGTCCAAGCCGGTGGACATCGACCACCTCATCTCGGTCCTGCGCGTCTCGATCCAGCGCGCCGACGCGATGAAGATGGCCAGCGACACGGTGGTGCCCTTGATGCCGCAAGCGAGTTGACGTGAGCGCAACAGCCCCCGCCAGACCCGCGTCGAGGGCCTGGCGGGCGGAGCCCACGGCTCCGCCCGACCTGGAGGCCCCGCTTGCTGCGCGTATCCTGATTGTGGATGACGACGAGCGAAACGCCTTCGCCGCCGTCGAAGCGCTTTCCGACCTCGGCCACGAGTTGATCGTCGCTCGTTCGGGCGAGGAGGCCCTCAAGCGGCTCCTCTCCGAGGAGTTCGCCCTCATCCTGCTCGACCTGCACATGCCCGGGATGGACGGCTACGAGACGGCCGCCCTGATCCGGTCGCGCAAGCGCAACCAGCATACGCCGATCGTCTTCCTCACCGCGATCTTCCGGGACGAGGCGCACATCTTCCAGGCCTACTCGGCCGGCGCCGTCGACGTGGTCTTTAAGCCCATCGACCCCTTTATCCTGAAGGCGAAGGTGCAGGTGTTCGTCGACCTCTTCCTCAAGACCAAGGAGGTCGAGCGCCAGTCCGCCTACCAGCAGTGGCTGCTGGACGAGCATGCGCGGGTGAAGGCGGAAAAGGCCCGGGCCGAAAAGGCGCTGCGCCGGACCGAGGCGCAGCAGGCGGCGATCCTCAAGTCGCTGCCGATCGTATTCCATTCCCGCTCGATCGACCCGCCCTTTGCCGTCCAGTTCGTGTCGGACAGCGTCGAGCAGATCACCGGCTTTGCAGCCGAACGCTTTACGAGCGAGGCGGAGTTCGGGACCAGCCGGATCCATCCGGACGACCTGCCGGCCTATGTGGAGCGCGTGGGCGCGGCAGGGCGCACGGGCCACTACAGCGCGGAGTTCCGCTGGCTTTGCGCCGACGGCCAGTACCGCGTGCTGCAGGACCAGGGCGTCGTCGCGCCCAGCGCGGACGGCGAGGCGCGTGAGATCTTCGGCGTGATCCTCGACGCCACCGACCGCCGTAGCCTGGAAGAACAGCTCGCCCAGGCGCGCAAGATGGAGGCGGTCGGCCAGCTCACCGGCGGCGTCGCCCACGACTTCAACAACCTGCTGACGGTGGTGCTGGGCAACATCGACATGCTGGCCACCCGGAAGGAGGAAGACGAGCGGCGGATGCGGCGCATCGAGGCGGTGCGCCAGGCCGCCGAGCGGGGCCGCGACCTGACCGGCCAGCTCCTCGCCTTCTCGCGGCGGCAGCACCTGACGCCCGTCACACTGGATGTGAACCGGCTGATCCGCGAGTTCGCCCCCCTGATGCGCCAGGCGGTGGGCGAGGCGGTGACCATCGAGCTGGACCTGCTGCCCGAGGCGCTGAATACCCACGTCGATCCGACCCAGCTCGAGACCGCGTTGCTGAACCTGGCGGTCAATGCCCGCGACGCCATGCCCGATGGCGGCGGACTGTTCATTTCCACGCGGCGCGAAGCGGGCCCGTCTCCCTTGGGCTGCGTGGCCATCGAGGTGCGCGACACGGGCGTAGGCATGAGCCCCGAGGTTCGCAACCGGGTCTTCGAGCCCTTCTTCACGACCAAGGATGTCGGCAAGGGTTCGGGCCTCGGGCTGAGTCAGGTCTATGGCTTTGTCAGCCAGTCCGACGGCGAGGTGCGCCTCGACAGCGCCCCCGGCGAGGGCACGGTGTTCCTGTTGCTGCTGCCCGCCAGTGCGGCGGAGGCCGAGGCCCCCAGGCGCGACCGGCCAGCAGCCAAGGTGGTCGGGGGCGCCGAGAAGATCCTGCTGGTCGAGGATGATGCGACGGTGCTGGCGCTCACGCTGGATGTGCTGACGGGTCTGGGTTACCGCGTGACGACCGCGACCAACGCCAGCGAAGCGCTTGAGCGGCTGCACGCCGATCCCGACATCGATCTGCTGTTCACCGACGTGGTGATGCCCGGCGGCGTCAATGGTCTCAGCTTGGCGCGCACGGCTCGGGAACTGCGGCCCACGCTACGGGTGCTGCTGACGTCGGGCTTCATTGGCGAGGATCGGGCCATGAACGGACGTGAATTCCCGCTTCTGGACAAACCGTACGAGGCCGCCCAGTTGGCCACGACCCTCCGGAAGCTGCTCGATCGGCCCGAGCGGCGGCGCAAGCGGGCGACCGCAGCCGCGGAGTAGGGCTAGCTGTCCCTGGCCAGGCGCTTCAGGGCGGCTGCCAGTCGCCGGGCATGAGCGCGATTCATCTCGCCGTCGCGCTCGCCGGCCGAGAGCTGCGCGGCCATCTGCGTCAAGGCGTCGGCATGGCCGCTGGGCGCGAAGACGCCGGCCAGCAAGCGAGCTTCCATCATGAGGTCGCTGCGGATTTCGGGCGGGCAGGCCTCGAGCAGCGCCTCGTCGAAATCGAAGACGTTGCAGGCTTCGCGGCCGGCGTCATTTCGGCGTGGATGTCCCATCGGAGGCGACTAACCCTTGATTCCGTCAGGGGTTCCGGCGCCTGCGACGCATGATCGCTGTTATGCGTAGCGCCCGCTGCGGTTGCTTGCATTCCCCTTTTCGATAGTCGAGGTTCGCGCAAAAGGGGGCCATATGAGCCAAGATTCGGAACACGGGCGGCGTCTTGCCCAGAACCTAGTCGAATTGCTCGCGCCCTACGAAGAAGAGTTGATCCAGCTTGAGCGTGATGTGCCGGCGTTTGGTCCCCTGCGGCGGGCCTTGGGCATTGCGATCGCCGAGGCGTGTTATTGCATCTCGGACACTCCCTTGCCGCAAGAAGACCTCGTTCCTCCTGCCGATGACGCGGCTGGTCGCGCGAGGTAGAGCTCACGCATTCTAGGAGATCCGGAATAAACATGGCCAACAGACCCGAGGCGGTCGCCGACCCTGTAGATGTCGCCGTCGGCGCACGAATCCGGCTGTTGCGCAAGGTACGGGGCCTATCGCAACAGGCGCTGGCGGAAGCCGCCGGCGTGACCTTTCAACAGATCCAGAAATACGAACGCGGCGCCAACCGCGTCAGCGCTTCCATGCTGACACGCATAGCCAAGACGCTGGGCGTGCCGGTGGCCGAGATGTTCGGCGAGGCGTCGGTCCACAGCGGAGCCGTCGACGAAGTCGCCGCCTTGCTGGCCGAACCCGGCGCATTGGAGTTGCTGAAGGCTTATGCCCATTTGCCGCGCGGGGTGTCCCGCTCGGCGCTGGTCGAGTTCGTCCGCAGTCTCCGCAGTCAGCCGGGCTGATCTCGGTGCGCACGGCCGTCATCCTTGCCGCGCTGGCCGCGGTCGCGACAGCGACTCCGGCTCCCGCCGCGCCGAAGGATGCGGCCGAGCGCAAAATGGTCGCGACGATCGACGCCGAGACCGCGCGCAACGTGAAGCTGCTCGAGGATCTGGTGCGGGTGAATTCCGGCACCATGAACCTCGCCGGCGTCGAGCGCGTGGGCCAGATGCTGCGCCCCGAGTTCGAGCAGTTGGGCTTCCAGGTGCGCTGGGTCCCGATGGCCAAGGTCGGGCGCGCGGGCCACCTGATCGCGACCCACAAGGGGAACGGCAAGGGCAAGCGCATCCTGCTGATCGGCCACTTGGACACGGTGTTCGAACCCGACAGCCCCTTCAAAGGCTGGAAGCGCGAGGGCGACATCGTCGAGGGGCCGGGCGTCGGCGACATGAAGGGCGGCGACGTGGTCATCGTGGCCGCGCTGCGCGCCATGCATGCCGCCGGGACGCTGAAGGCCGCCGACATCACCGTCGTCCTCACGGGCGACGAGGAGAAGCCCGGCGCTCCGCTCTCGGAGGCTCGCGCCGACTTGATCGCCGCCGGTAAGGCCAGCGACGTGGCGCTGGATTTCGAAGGCCTGGCCCAGCGCGATGGCCAGGACGTGGGCTCGATCGCCCGCCGCTCCTCCACCTCTTGGACGATCCGGGCGAGCGCGAAGTCCGGCCATTCGTCCGGCGTCTGCAAGCCCGCCGCCGGCTGCGGCGCGATCTATGAACTGGCGCGCATCGTCGACGAATTCCGCCGCGAGCTGCCCGAGCCCAACCTGACCTACAACGTGGGCATGATCCTGGGCGGCTCCCAGGCCGAGCTGAACGCCGGCGACACCGGCGGCCAAGCAAGCGGCAAGCCGAACGTGATCGCCGCCACGGCCGTCGCCCGAGGCGACATTCGAACCCTTTCGGGTGAACAAGAAGAGCGCGTCCGCGCCAAGATGCAGGCCATCGTCGCGCGCCACCTGGACAAGACCGAGGCCCGGATCGAGTTCTCGGACGACGGCTATCCGCCGATGGCCCCCACCGAAGGCAACAAGGCGCTGCTGGCCAAGCTCAACGGGGTGAACGCCAGCCTCGACCTGCCTGAGATGCCCGCCGGCGACCCCGCCAACCGCGGAGCCGGCGACATCTCGTTCGTGGCTTTCATCGACGGCTTGGTCGGCATGGGCATGGCCGGCGAGGGCAGCCATGCGCCGGGCGAGACCGCGGACCTGAAGAGCCTCGACCGCCAGGCGAAGCGCGCCGCGCTTTTGATCACGCGGCTGTCCAAGGAACCGCGGCCGAAGCGCTAGGCCGGAGCCCCCAGGGCCGCCAGCGCGCGCTCCTTGATCGCCTTGTAGTCGACCTTGCCGTTCGGCGCGCGGCCGATGCTCTCGACCACCACCAGCTCCCGCGGCGCCTTGTAGTGGGCCAGTTGGGCGCGGACGTGGTCGGAGAGAGCGGGCAGGGTCGGGGCCGCGCCGGCTTCCGGCTCGACGACCGCGCAGATCCGTTCGCCGAACCGCGCGTCGGGCACGCCCACGACCACCGCGTCGCGCACGTCGGCATGGCGCTTCAAGGCCTCTTCGACCTCCTCCGGGAAGACCTTCTCACCGCCGGTGTTGATGCAGACCGAGCCGCGGCCCAGCAGCTTCAGGGTGCCGTCGGTGTTCACCTCGGCCCAGTCGCCTGGCACGCTCCAGCGCACGCCCTCCATCACCTTGAAGGTCTTCGCGCTCTTCTCCTCGTCCTTGTAGTAGCCCATCGGCAGGAAGCCGGAGACGGCCACCAGCCCGCGCTCGCCCGAGCCAGGCTGCACCCGTCGGCCGTCTTCGGTGAAGACGCCGGTGTTCGGGCCCAGCATGAAGGCCGCGGTCTGCGCCTCCATCCCCGCCGCCGAGGCTGACGCCCCGAGGCCCACCGCCTCGGACGAGCCGAAGCTGTCGGCGATCAGCGCCTGTGGGATATGGCGCAACAGGCCGCGCTTGTTCTCCTGGCTCCACATCGAGCCCGACGAGCTCATGGAGCGCACGCTGGACAGGTCCCAGCGGCCCGGCGTGGCCTCAAGCGCCTCCAGCATCGGCGTCGAGAACGCCAGGCCCACCAGCACGATGTTGGTCGCCTTCAGCCGCTCGGTCTCGTTCCACAGTTCCACCGCGTCGAACCTGCGCGTGGGCAGGCTGCACACCGTGCCGCCGCCGTTCAGGGCGATGAAGGCCGAGAACTGTCCGGTGCCATGCATCAGCGGCGCGGCCACGATCATGGTGGCGCGCTGGTGTTCAGGGCCCTGGATCCGCTCGATCAGTTCAGGAATGGACGTCGCCGGCGGGATGCCCATGGCCGCGTTGCCGCCCGCCCCCAGCACCTGGAACAGGTCGTCCTGGCGCCACATCACGCCCTTCGGCATGCCGGTGGTGCCGCCGGTGTAGAGCAGCAGCAGGTCGTCGCCCGACCGGCCCCACGGGGCCCTCACGGGCCGCTGCGCCGGGACCTTCGCCACCACGGCGTCGTAGTCGGCGGCCCACGCCGGAACCGGGTGGCCTGGTTCCGCCACTGCGACCCAGGCCTTCACCTTCGGCAGGCGGTCCTTGATCTGCTCCAGCAGCGGCGTGAAGCCCGCGTGGAAGACCACGGCCTCGGCGTCGGCGTTGTCGAATAGATAGGTCACCTCCTCGGGGCCGTAGCGGTAGTTGGTGTTGACGGGGGCCAGGCCGGCCTTGAACGCCGCGAAATAGGTTTCGAGGTATTCCGGCCCGTTGAAGAGGTAGCCCGCCACCTTGGCCTGACGGCCGACGCCGCACTCGATGAAATGAGCGGCCAGGGCGTCGGCGCGGGTGTCGAATTCGGCCCAGGTCAGCTGGCGCTTGCCCTGGATCTGCGCCGGATAGTCCGGCTGGGCGGCTGCGATCGCCTCCCACACGTCCGCGATAGTCCACGCCATGGCCGCTAAGCCTCCCAACTCGCTCTTCTCGTTGGGGCGAATTTGGCCGCCTGCCGTGGGGTTATGTCAAACGGGCAGGGCGGTCGTGGACTTGATCTGCTCCATCGCGAACGCCGAACTCACGTCCGAAAGCGGAACCGCGGCGATCAGCTTCTTGTAGAAGGCGTCGTAGGCGGCGATGTCGCGGACGAGAACCTTCAGCAGGTAGTCGGTGTCGCCGGACAGGCGGTAGAACTCGATCACCTCGGGCATCGCCGCCGCGGCGCCGGCGAAGGCGTCCAGCCATTCCTGGTCGTGGCGATTGGTGCGCACCGACACGAAGACCGCCAACCCCAGGTCCAGCTTGCTGCGGTCCAGCAGCGCGACGCGCTTGGTGATGATCCCGGTGTCGGTCAGCCGCTTGATGCGTTTCCAGCATGGCGTCTGAGACAGGCCGACCAACTGGGCCAGGTCGGCGATGGCGATCGTGGCGTCCTTCTGCAGTTCGCGCAGGATGCGGCGGTCGATAGCGTCGAGAACAGTGTCCATGCGTCTGCCTCTCCCCGGAGAACCAGAATCTACCGCGGCGGCGTCTCGGAGGCGAGCGTGAGCCTCAGTGCTCGGTGGGCGGTGGGCCGCCCTGCAACGGCGCCGGCTTGGCGAAGGGGACAATGAGCAGCGCCGCGGCGAACAGGAGGGCCATCAGCATGTACGTGTCGGCGAAGGCCAGCGTGGCGGCCTCGCGGCCGACGATCCTGCCGACGACGGCCTGAGCCGTCTCTAGCGCCCGGGCGCCGTCCGGCGTCCATTGCTGCGCCATCTGGGTCAGCCCTCGCATCGCGTCCAGGGCGCGGTCAGGACTCTCGCCCATCCCCGCGGACAGGCGCGCGGCGTGGTCGCGGGTGAACTCGATCAGCCACGTGTTCACCACCGCGATGCCGATCGCGCCGCCCAGGTTGCGCATCAGGTTGAAGAGGCCCGACGCATAGCGGAGCTGTTCCGGCGGCACGCCGTTCAGGGCCATGCCGACGGCTGGCACGATGCAGAGCAGCATGGCCAGGCCCCGCATCACCTGCGGCCAGAACAGCTCCCAGAACCCCCATTCGGGCGTCACGTGGCTGAACATCCAAAGCGAGCAGGCGAACATCGAGAAGCCCACGGCGATCACGTAGCGGGCGTCCACGAGCGTCGAGAGCCGCGCGGCGATGGGCGCGGTGATGGTCATGGCGATGCCCGTGACGAAGACGGTGGTTCCGATCTGGAGGCTGGAGAACTCCCGCACCCGGCCGAGATAGACGGGCGTGAGATAGGTGGCGGCGTAGAGGCCGAAACCGATGACCAGGTTGAGCACGCAGGCCATGGCGAAGGTGGGGCGCTTGAACGGCGTCAGCTTCACGACAGGCATGGTCGAGAAGAACGTCCGCTCGAAGAACACGACCGCGCCGACGAACGAGAACCAGGCGGCCGTCAGCACTTTTTCGTCGGTGAACCACTCGTGGCGGGGGCCTTCCTCCAGCACGTACTGCAGCCCGCCCAGGAAGACGGCGAGCGAGGCGACGTGCAGCCAGTCGATCCGCCGCAGCATCTGGGGGTTGGCGCCGTCCACCTTGCCCAGGAGGGGGAAGAGGATGGTGACCGCCATCCCGGGGACGATGTTCATGAAGAACAGCCAGCGCCAGTCCCAGTACTCCGTGATCAGGCCGCCGACGCTCGGTCCGAGGGTTGGCGCGAGCGTCGAGACCATCCCGAGGATCGCCGGAACCGCCGCGCGCTTCGGCCCTTCGAACATCGCGAAGCCCGTGGCGAACACCAGGGGCACCATGGCGCCGCCCGTGAAGCCCTGGATGGCGCGGAAGGCGATCATCGAGTTGATGTCCCAGGCCAGGCCGCACATTAGGCTGGAGACCGTGAACAGCCCCGCCGACAGCGTGAACAGCCATCGCGTCGACAACGCCTGGGACAGAAAGGCCGCCAGCGGGATCATTACGATCTCGGCCATCAAATAGGCCGTCTGCACCCAGGCGATCTCGTCGGGGCCGGCGTTGAGGCCCGCTTGGATCGAATTCAGCGACGCGGCGACGATCTGGATGTCGAGCAGGGCCATGAACTGGCCGAACGCCATGATCGCGAAGATCACCAGCTTGCGGCCCTCGCTGAGGCTGGCCGGGCCGGCGGGCGGGGCGCCTGCGGCGGCGATTGCGGCGGTCATGGTCCCTTGCGCTCCGGCGGTTCGCACTTAATATTATGCGCATCATATAAATGCAGGCATCGCCATGCGCTATAGCGACACCCACAAGGAAGAGACCCGGAAGAAGGTGCTGAAGGCGGCGGCCAGGGCCGTGCGGGCTAAGGGGCCCGATGGCGTCGGCGTGGCCGAGATCATGGCCGAGGCCGGCCTGACCCACGGCGGCTTCTACGCCCACTTCCCGAACAAGGAGGCGCTGGTCGCCGCGGCCATCGACGAGGCGTTCGGCCAGAGCCGGCGCCGGTTCGAGAAGCTGATGGACGGCAAGGACGGCGCCGAGGCGCTGTCGGCCTTCGTTGACCTGTACGTCACCCGCGAGCACCGCGACCATCCGGAGCGCGGTTGCCCGATCGCCACGCTGTCCAGCGAGCTGCCCCGCCAGGGGGCGCCGGTACGCGAAGCCTATGAGCGGGGCGTGCACGGCCTGATCGGCCGGCTGGCCCGCTGGCTGCCGGATGGCCGCAAGGACCTCGCGGCTTCGCTGCTGGCCGAAATGGCCGGCGCGGTCTCGCTCTCGCGGGCGATCTCGAACGGCGAGGCCGCCGACCGCTTGCTGGCCGACGCCCGGCGCAGCCTGAAGATCCGCATGGGGATTGTGCAATGAACGCCGTCACGCCGCCCGCCGAGTTGTCTGGCCTGGAGCAGCTCCGCGCCGTATTCGACCCGGACCGTCCCGAGCGTGCGCCGGGCATCGGCAAGACCATGGGCTTCACGGTCATTGAGATCGAGGAGGGTCGCGTCGTGTTCGGCGGCCACCCCGACGAGAGCGTCTATAACCCGATCGGCACGGTGCACGGGGGCTATGCGGCGACCTTGCTGGACTCCGCCGTGGGGTGCGCCGTCCACTCGGTGCTGAAGGCGGGGCAGGGGTACACGACCCTGGAGCTCAAGGTCGCCTACCACCGCGCCATGACCAAGGACACCGGTCCGGTGCGCGCCGAGGGCAAGGTGATCCAGGCCGGCCGTCGCGCCGCCTTCGCCGAGGGGCGGCTCACCGACGAGCAGGGCCGCCTCTACGCCACGGCCACCTCCACCCTGCTGGTGTTCGACAGATGAAGATGGAATCGGTGACCACCGGCACGCCGGTGAAGCCCAGGCGCAAGCTGCCGCGCGGGGTGTTGATGGCCGGCGCGGCCCTGGCCGTCGCCGCCGGCGGTTACGCCTATATCCACGCGAGCGGGGCGTCGGCGACCACGGACAACGCCTATGTGAAGACCGACGTGACCATCGTCGCGCCACGCGTGAAAGGCCACGTGGCCCAGGTGCTGGTCGGCGACAATCAGCCCGTGAAGGCCGGCCAGGTGCTGGTGCGTCTGGATCCCGAGGAATACGCCGCCCGGGTCGCCGCCGCCGAAGGCGACCTCGCCGCCGCCGAAGCCGCGGTGGCCGCAGCCGAAGCGGCGCTGGTCCGGCTGGGCTCCGAGGAGGCCATGTCGGTCGCCGAGGTGCGGGAGGCCGAGACCGGCATTCGCGCCGCCGACGCCGAAGCCGTCCGCGCCAAGGCCGACTGGGACCGCTACGCCGCGCTCCTGAAGACAGGCTACGCGCCGCGCCGCGACGCCGATCGCATCCAGACCCAGGCCGTGGCCGCCGCCGCAGCGGCGGAAAAGACCCGCGCTTCGCTGGCCGTCAGCCGCAGCCAAGCCGGCGTCACCGCAAGTCGCCGCGGCGAGCTGGTCGCGGCCGTCGCCCAGGCCCGCGCCCAGCGCCAGAAGGCCGCCGCGACGCTGGACCTGGCCCGGCAGGACCAGCAGCACGTCGACATCCGCGCACCGATCAGCGGCGTGGTGGGCGACCGGCAGGCCAATATCGGCGACTACGTCCAGCCCGGCTCACGCCTGCTGGTCGTGAACCCGCTGGACCGCCTCTACATCACCGCGAACTTCAAGGAGACGCAGACGGCGCGGATGCTGAACGGCCAGGCCGCCAAGGTGAAGGTCGACGCGCTACCCGGCGTGACCCTGAGGGCCCATGTGGAGAGCTTCGCCCCCGGCACGGGCTCTGAGTTCGCGCTGCTGCCTTTCGAGCCGGGCGTCGGCAATTTCACCAAGATCGTCCAGCGGGTGCCGGTGCGCCTGCGCTTCGACCCTGGCCAGCCGGAACTCGCGCGCCTGCGGCCGGGGCTGTCGGCGAAGGTCACGGTCGAGCTGGACGGCGACTGAGCCCCTTAAAGGGAAACTCAAAACGGCCTCAGACAAACGGCTTATTCCTATTCGATAGGTAGGAATAAATTCGGGCCATGCCGGAAGCCCACATCGAAGTCGAACTGGACGATGGCGCGCTGGACGCCTTCGTCGCCTGTCCCGACAACGAGGGACGGAAGCCGCCGATTCTGTTGCTTTCCCGACGCACCACACCCCTCGCCGAGGTGGAATCCCGGGTGCGCCGCCTATCCGCCCACAACTATTTTGTCCTCGCCCCGGATTTTTCGGGCCTGTCGTCCGAGGATCGGCGGGAGGCGGCGTGGGCCTGCCTGGACCATCTGGCGGACGAGCGCAGGGTAGACGACACGCGGGTGGGGGCGCTGGGCTTCGGCTCGGGCGCCGATCTCGCGCTCGACCTCGCCGCAGGCAGGGCCGAACGCATCGCCGCGGTGGCGGCCTATGGGGGCAGGGGCTTCCGCGCTAGGCCTGCCCTGGAAATATCTCAAAAAATCAATGGCCTTGTTCGCCTGGGCTATGAGGTTCACGCGATCCCGGTGCGCGCGGGCCTCCTGGAGACGGCGCTCAACCTTTCGGGAGTCCTGTTCGACGTGGAGGTCTACGACCGCGACCCCCGATGGCCGGACCTGATCGACTTCTTCGACCGCGCGCTGTCGTCGCCGGCGTCCGAAACGGCGCCTGGAACGAATGTCGGTGCTCGGGCGCTCAACCCCTAGACGACTGATGTGACGCATCTTCTGTGGCGCGCCGTGCGCGCCGCGCTAGGATGTCTCAAGCGACTCGGTCCTGGCGACCCCCGCCGGGACGTCGCTCCAACCAATCTAGCTGGGGGAGCCCATGGCCACTGGTAAGAACACGAACGCCCTGCAAAAGCCGCTGACGCCCTCCGCCGAACTGGCCGCTGTCGTGGGCTCGGCGCAGCTCTCGCGCGGTGAAACCGTGTCGAAGATCTGGGACTACATCAAGAAGAACAACCTGCAGAACCCCGCGAACAAGCGTGAGATCCTGGCCGACGCCAAGCTGAAGCCCGTCTTCGGCGGCAAGGACAAGGTCAGCATGTTCGAGATGAACAAGCACCTGGCCGCGCACCTCAAGTAGGACGCGCGCGGCGCCTGCGTGCGCCGCGGCCTTGCGTGAAGGGGGACCTCGCGGGCTGCTCGCCCTGCGAGGTCTCTTCACTTTTGAGGCGTGTGACGACATAAGGTCCGACCTCCGCGGCCCGGGCCGCGGCCTCCCTTCTCACGGATGTCTTCGTGACCTCGCCCAACAGAGCCATCATCCTCGCCGCGGGGCAGGGCAAGCGCCTCCTGCCGCTGACCGAGGCGCGGCCGAAATGCCTCATCGAGCTGTCCGGCCGTACACTCCTGGCCTGGCAACTGCTTCGCCTGCAGGCCGCTGGCGTGCAGGAGGCCGTAATCGTCACGGGCTTTCGCGCCGACGCGGTCGAAGCCGAGATCGCCGCCCTAAGCCTGAAAATGCCGGTGCGGCTGGTGTTCAACCCCTTCTACACGGTGTCTGACAACACCGCGTCGTGCTGGATCGTCCGCCAGGAGTTCGACCGCGAGGTCCTGATCCTCAACGGCGACACCCTTTTCGGCCCAGGCGTGGCGGAGAAGCTGCTGGCCGCTCCACCGGCGGAGATCACGGTCACCATCGACCGCAAGCCGGCCTACGACGCCGACGACATGAAAGTGCTGACCGACGACGGCCGCCTCAAGGCTATTGGCAAGACCATCGAGGCCTATGACGCGGAGTCCATCGGCTTTCTCCGCTTCTCAAAAGAGGGCGCCGCAAAGTTCGTGGCCGGCGTCGAGCATGTCCTGCAGACACCGGATGGCCTTCGGCGCTGGTACCTCTCGGTGATCGACGAACTGGCTCGCGCTGGCGTCGACGTGAAGGTCGCCTCCATCGAGGGCCTCGAGTGGGGAGAGATGGACTTCCCGCAGGATGTCGAGAATCTCACCCGACTGTCGAGCGGCTGGACGGCTCCCGAGGGCGCCTAGGGTTTGAGCGCATCTGCCCGACAATTGGGCGGTTTTGAGCTCCAAACGCGCCCAGTCGCACTCCGGCTTGCGAAGACAACACCCTGGAAAGGTTCGCAACCTTAGCGTTAACGGGTTCGCGTCTGCGGGAGGGCGCGGCAAGGCGCAGAGGTTCCGTTGTCAGACACCGACGAAGCCCTGGTTCCGGAGCGCATTCTGGAACTGTCCGAGCGGCTGTCGACAGCGGCGGCGACAAGCGTCGGCGATATCGCGCGGATCAACCGTGAGGCCAAGATGCTGGCCATCAACGCGCTGATCACCGCCGCGCGGGCCGGCGAGGCCGGCAAGGGCTTCGCGGTCGTGGCGGAGGAGTTCAAGACGATCTCGTCGCGGATCGACGAGGTGACTGCGAACCTGGAAAGCCAGGTCCAGGGCGATCTGCGCGAGCTCTCGGCCGTCGGGGGGGCGATCCTCGGCCACCTGCGGGGCCAGCGCCTGGCCGACCTGGCGCTCAACGCCATCGAGATCATCGACCGCAACCTCTACGAACGCACCTGCGACGTGCGCTGGTGGGCCACGGATTCCGCGGTGGTCGACTGCGTCAGCACGGGTACGCCGGCCGCGGCCGATCACGCCAGCAGTCGTCTGCGGGTGATCCTGGACGCCTACACGGTCTACCTCGACCTCTGGATTTGTGACGCCGAGGGGAAGGTGGTCGCCGTCGGCCGGCCCGAACGCTATCCGCGCGCGACGGGGAGCTCCGTGGCGGCCACGGCTTGGTTCAAGAGGGCCAAGGCCACGCGCTCGGGCCAGGAATTCGTGGCCTGCGATGTCGAGCGGCTGCCGGTGCTGAACGACGCGCCGGTGGCGACCTACGCGGCCGCCATTCGACAGGGCGGCGCGGTGGACGGCGAGGTCACGGGCGTGCTGGGCATCCACTTCGACTGGCAGCCCCAGGCGAATGCGGTGGTGGACGGTGTGCGCCTTACCGACGAGGAGAGGAGCCGCTCACGGGTTCTGCTCCTCGATCGAGGGGGGCGCATCCTGGCTGCATCGGATCGCCGGGGCGAGCTCACCGAGACGTTCCAGCTTCCGTGCGACGCAGTGGGAATGGGGAGCTATGCCGACAACGGGGTCACCGTCGGCTACGCGCTCACCCCCGGCTACGAGACCTACGAAGGCCTGGGCTGGTACGGCTGCATCGTGCAGGGCGAGCGCCTCGCCGGGACGACTGCCCGACCGCAGACGGGCGAAGCGGCCTAGGAATCGACGATCCGGCGCACCAGGTCGAGGTCGGCGGGCTTGTCGACGTCGACCGAGGCCAGGCCGAAGGGCGTCTCGACCATCGCCGCCGTGACGCCGGCCAAGGCTCCCAGGCGGACGGCCGCGTCCCGCAGCGAAAGGCGCCGGAATACGTAGCGGAGCAGCATCCGCGGCCCCAGAATCTGGGCCATCTTCCACGGTCGCTTGCGCTCGGCCTCCACGCGTCGCCAGAGGTCGATCACGCCCAGCGCCCGGTCGTTGGCAAGGTAGAAGAGGTTGCAGCCCGACCAGTCGCCGTCGGCGAGTCTCAGCCAGGTGCGCTTCGTTCCCGGCGCGGCGGCCTCGACGGTCGCGCGGGCGGCCACCAGCACCGTGACATCGGCGTCCGTCGGCGTATCGGTCAGGAAGCGCCTGATCCATTCGGGCCGAAGCAGGGCGTGGTCCGCGGTCGTGACCACCAGGGGCGTTCCCAGGGCCTGCGCGCCGGCCTTCACGCTAAGGCTGGGGCCGGAGGCCTCGTCCAGCGCCTCGCAGTCCAGTCGCGCGATCTCGGCCCGCACGCGCGTATCGCTGGAGACCACGGCGATCCGTCCCGCGCCGGCCGCCTTCAGGGCGCCCACCACGCGCGCCAGGAGGGTCTGGTCTCCCAATCGGATCAGCGCCTTGTGGCCGGCCCCGCCATAGGCCGCCACCGGGTCTTCGCCGCCGCGCGAGCCCGCAAGGACCAGGGCGGAGAAGCCGGTCACGCCAGCGCCTTCTCGTACAGGCGGTAAGTCTTGTAGACCTTGGCGCCGCCCGCGTCGCAGATGCGTCGCATGGCGGTGTTGTCTTCCAGGATCCACGACAGCTCGTAGCGCTCGTAGCCCTGCCGGCGCGCCGCCTGGGCGACCGCGTCGATGAGATGGAAGGGCAGGAGCTGGCCGCGCAGGGTCGAGGCGAACTTCTTCCTCACGCCCATCAACGGCACGCGGCCGGTCTTGGGGCCTTTGACCTTCAGCCGCCACAGCAGCTTGAGGAAGCCGAACGGGAACAGCTTGCCCTTCAGGTCGGCGATCGCCTCGTTGATGTTGGGCAGCAGGATCATGAAGCCCGCGGGCTCGCCATCGATCTCGGCGAACCAGGCCAGGCGCGCGTCGATCAGCAGGCTGAGCGTGGTCGCCAGCGCCTGGGTTTCGGCGGCGGTCGTCGGTGTGAAACCCCAGTTGTCGGACCAGGCGTCGTTCAGGATGCCGGTGAGGGTCTGCACTTCCTCCTTCAGGCGCTTCATCTCGACGGTGCGTAGCGTCACGCCCTCGGGCAGGCCTTTGCGGACGCGACGCAGGATCGGGCCGGGCAGGTCGTCGGCCACGCTGCAGACGTAGGCGTAGATGTCCTTGGCCTTGGCGTAGCCTTGGCCCTCGATCCGCGCGGGCGTGTAGCGCGGATCGTGGCTCATCATGAACATGGGCGGCGTGTCGTGGCCCTCGACCAGGAGGCCGACCTCCTCGTTGGTCGACAGGTTCACAGGCCCGATGGCGGTCCTGCAGCCCTTGGCCTTCAACCAGGCCTCCGCAGCGGCGAAGAGGGCCTCGAACACCGCCGGGTCATCCTCGGCGGCGATCATGCCGAAATGGCCGACGCCCTCCTTGGTCTGGGGGTTCAGGTGGTCGATCTGTGCGCTGATCCGGCCGACGTCGCGTCCGCCCTTCACCGCCAGCCAGAACTGAACGTCGGCGTGCTCGAAGAAGGGATTGCCCTTGGCCGTCAGGGACTCGCCGCGCTCGATCATCAGCGGCGCGATGTAGTTCGGATCGCGCTCACCCAGGCGCATGGGCACGCGGATGAACCGGTCCAGTTCCGCCTTGGAACCGACCGGGACGATTTCGACGCCCCCCGACACGTTCATCCTTCCAGATAGAGCAGCACGGTCACCGCCAGCGCCGAGAACATCGCCGGCGCGGCCCAGGCGGCGAGGATGGGCGGCACGGCGCCGTTTTCGCCCAACGCGGTGAAGGCGCCGTCGAAGACCAGGAAGAGAAGCCCTGCCGCCAGGCACTGGACCATCAGTGTGGCCCCGCCGCCCCGAAAGTTGGCCAGCGCGGCCGGCGCGGACAGCAGCAGCATGACCAGGCAGGCGATCGGCGCCGCCCATGCCCGCTGCAGCTGGGTGTCGTAGAAGGTGCGCGGTCGGTTCGACAGGCCGCCGGCCAGCGCCCGGCTGGCCTCGGCGGCGGTGACCGTGGTCTCGCCCGCCGCGAGCTGACGCACGTCGCTTGGCCTCAGGTTCTCCGTCCAATCCATCGAGGCGGCCTGCCCCTCGGCGACGCTCGCCGCGCCCAGGGTCTCGAAGCGGGGCTGGATCAGCCGCCAGCGGCCGTTCTCATAGGCGGCGGCCGGCGCGCTCGTGCGCTGGACCAGGCGGCCGGTCTGGTCGCGGCGGTAGATGGTGACCTGCTCCAGGCCACGCCCGTCCGGATCGCGCGGCACCGCGACCACCACCTCGTCACCCACCCGGAAGGTGACCGGATCCACCGCCTTGGCCTTGTCCTTCGGCGTGCTGGCCTGCCACCAGTCGCTCAGCGTGGCGTCGGTGCGCGGCGCGATCTGCAGGCCGATGGCCAACTGGGCCAGGGTCAGGGCCAGCGCGGCGGGGACGGCCATCAGGGTGATGCGATAGGCCGAGATGCCGGTCGAGCGCATGGCGGTCACCGCGCTGTCTCCGGCCAGCTTGCCGAACGCGAACAGGGATCCGGCGAGGACAGCCAACGGCGCGGCCTGCTCGATCAGCCGCGGCAGGCGCAGAAGGGCATAGTAGCCGATGCCGCCAACGCCCAGGTCTCGATCCAGGATGTCGGTGGTCACGTCCAGCAGGTCGAGGATCTGCAGGATCCCGACCAGCACCAGCAGAGCGATGAGGATCCGCGACCCCATCAGCTTCAGGAGATAGGTCCCGAGCGTCATGCCGCGGCGCCGCTCGCAGCCTTCTTCACCCGCAGGCGGGCGATCATCGCCCCCAGGTGCTCCATGGCGAGCCCGATGGGGGTCTCACCGGGCCGCTTTCGGCTGGTGAAGAAGACGAAGAAGGCGATGGCCGCGAAGATGACGAACGGGCCTCCGACCGAGAGCTCCGCCGGCGCCTTGCCCTTGTCGGCCAGGCTTTCCCCCAGTTGGACGAGGTGGTGGAAGGCTAGGAGAAGCAGGCCGCCCACGATGGCGCCGGGCGCGCGGCCGCTGCGCTTGGCCGCCAGGCCCAACGGGACGGCCAGCAACGGCAGGAGCGGCAGCGAGAACGCGCGCGCCAGCCGGCCATAAAGTTCACCCTTCAGGGTTTCCTTCGGGATGGTCGAGCGGCCGCTCTTCGCCTGGTTCCACAGCTCGAAGAGCGTCAGCTCGCGCTCATCGCCACCGCGGGCGCGCAGCAGCTTCGCCGGCCCGGTGATGGGCAACTGCATGGTGAAGGTTTTGAAGCTGAGGATTTCGGGACGGCCCTGGTCGTTGAAGCGCAGCTGCTGACCGTTCTGTAGCTCGAGGCGAACGTTCTGGCCGTCGGCCGCGCGGCGGATCTCGGCCATGCTCGCCGTGGTGATCTCTTCGCGACCCTTGTCGGTGATCCGGCGGATGAAGATCCGCGACAGCTGCTGCCCGGCCGCATCCGCCTCGTCCGTCGTCATGGTGAGGTCGTTGGATGGGGTCAGGATGGTCTCGGCAGGGACCAGGCCGTTCCAGCCGGCGTTCTGGGCCGTGTGCAGCACGGCGCGATAGGCGTAGCGGCTGTAGGGCTGCAGGAAGCCGAAAACCAGCAGGCTGACGGCGGTCAGCGCCGCGGCCAGGCACAGGTAGGGCGCGGCCAGCCGGGTGAGCGAGACCCCTGCCGCCAGCAGCGAGTCGATCTCCGAGGCTTGGTTCATGCGGTTCACCACCACCACCAGGGCCAGAAAGAACGCGGCCGGCAGGGTCAGGCCCAGGTAGTGTGGCACCAGGTTCACGGCGAGCTGGGCGACGAAGCCGAACCGGTCGCTGGAGGCCGACAGCATGTCGAGCAGCCGCAGGATCCGCTCCAGCAGCAGCGCCACGAGCGTCACGCCCATCGCCCCTACCATCGGCCAGAAGGCCAGGCGGAGCAGGTACCGGTCGATGAGGCTCAACGGATCCCTCGAATAGCGGCGGTCACGCCGGCCAGCGGGCGGCGAAGTCGGCGGCGAGCGTCGCCGCCTCCTCCTCGCTCAGAGCGACGTTCGACGCAAGCGCGGGCGGACCCGGCCAGCCCGCATCCCTGAAGGTTTTTCCGTCGTATTCCCGCTCTCCGTCGTAGCGTGGCAGGACGTGGAAGTGGACGTCGGGATCGACCATCATCAGCATCAGGTAGTTGATGCGCTCGTAGGCGACAGTGTGGCGGAGCAGGGCCTCGATGCCGTCGACCGCCGGCTTCATGTCGGCCATGGCCGCCGCCGAGAGGTCGGAGAACGCCGTCGCCTCGTCCTTGCAGACCAGCACCAACGCGCCGAAGGTGGGTTGCTGCGGCCGCAACAGCACCAGCCAGTGCTCGGTCTCCGCGACAAGGGTGTGGGGGTAGCCGAACTTGCGGGCCGTAGCGTTCGTCACGACTTATCCATGCCAGGTGAGCGGCCGAGCCGCGCCGAGATCATAGGGAGCCGCTCCTGACCATGAAAGGCCGAACGGCCGCATTCGCCATCGCCGGAGCCCTGATGGCCGCCGGACCAAGCCTTGCCGACCAGGGCTGCGCCGGCACACGCGCGCCGACCTCCTCGAAACTGATGGTGCAGGTGAACGGCGTGCGCCCCGCGATCGGTGAGGTGGCCATCACCGTCTACCCCGACGACAAGAAGCGGTTCCTGGCCAAGGGAGGCAAGTTGGGCCGCCAACGGGTGAAGGCCGCCGCCAGCGTCAGGGCCTGCTTCTGGGTCCCTCAAGGCGCCTACGCCGTGGCCGTCTACCATGACCGCGACGGCGACCGGGACTTCGACCGAACGCTGGTGGGCTTGCCGGCCGAGGGCTTCGGCTTCTCCAACGATCCCGACACCAAGACCGGTCTGCCGTCGTTCGGTTCGGTGCGGTTTCGCGTCGGACCCGGCGAGCGGGTGACCCCCATCCAGATGAAGTACCTGCGCTAGCACAGGACGAATCGTCCCAGGTGCTCGACGGAGAGGTCGGCGGTGATGCCCCGGGCGGTCACTGTCGTGCGGAAGCCGGCCCCTTCGCGTTCGATCGCGATCTCGTTCCACCGCGCCGGTTGGCCACGCCCGCTAAAGGGGGTGGACGCGGCGGGGACCGCCAGGATCGGGATGGTGTGCGCCGGCCCCGGGGTCCCGGTCATCAGCGCCTCGTGCGCATGGCCGTGCAGGATCAGTTCGGCGCCGACCTCGCTCAGCATCGCCCGCAATGCCGGCGCATCGGTCAATTCCTTGCGGCCGGCGACTACGCCACGCGCCACCGGGTGATGGATCAGGACCACGCGATAGAGGCCGGCCTCACCTGTCTCCTTCAGCAAGTCCCGCGCCCGCGCAATCTGGGCTGCGCCAAGCGTGCCTTGTGCGAGGTGCAGCGCGGTCGGCAGGGCCGACGACAGGTTGACCAAGGCGACCGGCCCCCGAACGCGCAGATGGGGGAAATCGGCCTCAGGATCGTCGCCGAGCCAGGGCCGCCACGGGCCGAAGGCCCTGGGCGCGCCGGCGGCGCTGAGCGCGTCGTGGTTGCCGGGGCTGATGGTGACGCGGGCAGGGTCGCCCAGTCGTTCGAGCCACACAGCCGCCGCGGCGAATTCCTCGGGCGTTGCGAAGTTGATCACGTCGCCGGTGATCGCCACATGGTCCGGCGAATGGGCGGCCACGTCGGCCGCGATGGCGTCAAGGACGGACTGGATATGCCTGTGCTGCTTGCGTCGCCACGCGAACCGGCTCAGCAGGCGCTTCGAGGCCACGTCGCGCCAGCGGAAGGGCAGGGGCGGCGGCGGAAGCTGCAGGTCGGACAGATGGGCGAGGCGGAAGGCGGTCACGAGCTTTCCTAACGGAACGGCGCTCGGTATCAGGTTCCATCGATTTGCGTGAGAGGCGCGCGGGCTTTTGCAGATCACGGGTGAAGCGGCTTCCGCGCCGGTCGGGATGATCCTGGGCGCGGGCGACGTCCGCATATGGGGCATGACCGCGCGAGAGCGCCTGCGCCGCACCTTCGTGCGCGCCAAGCTGGGCGTCGTCGAGACGGCGCCGGCGTCCGGCGGCGTGGTTCTGGCGCTAGGCGGCTGGGTCTATGACGAGTCGCTGCTGGCCACCTTGGCCAGGCGGCCGGGATCGGTCCTGATCACGGACGAAGGCCAGGCGGTCGCGGCCCATGTGCCGGCCGAGCGCGTGGCCGAGGCCTCGGCGGCGCTGGAGAGCGGCGCCGACCCCGGCGGCCTGCAGCGCCTTTCGCTGTCGGAACTCTCGTACAACGAGGCGCTCCGCAAACGTGAGCCGCCGGTGCTGGTCCGGCTGACCACCGACAACGTCCGCGCCGTCGAGGCCCGCACCTTCGCGGGCTCTTACAAGGGCGTGACGGACGTCGTCACAAAGTACTGGTGGCCGGTCCCGGCGCGCATCGTCACGCGTTGGTGCGCCCTCGCAGGTTTGAAGCCCAACCATGTGACTTTCATCGGGTTTTTGCTAGTTTTGGCCGCCTTCTGGCTATTCTGGAAGGGCGAGTTCGGCTGGGGTCTGGTCTGCGCCTGGATCATGACCTTCCTCGACACCGTCGACGGCAAGCTGGCCCGCGTGACCTTGACCTCGTCGGCGATCGGCAATGTCTTCGACCATGGCATCGACCTGATCCACCCACCGTTCTGGTGGTGGGCCTGGTATGTGGGCTGCTTCGGTGCCGTGGCGATCACCCCCGACCTCGCGGGCTACGGACTGGCTGTCATCCTCGTCGGCTACGTGGTGCAGCGGGTCTTCGAGGGGATCTTCATGCGCCGCTATGGCTTCCACGTGCATTCGTGGCGGCGGTTCGACAGCTTCTTTCGCCTGATCACCGCGCGGCGGAATCCAAACCTGCTGATCCTGACGCCTGCTTGGTTCCTGGGTGCGCCCCAGATCGGCTTCCATCTGGTGGCGTTATGGACCGCGCTCAGCCTGCTGGTCCATGCCGTGCAACTCGTCCAGGCGCTCGCGACCCCCCGCGACCGCGTCGTCTCCTGGCTCTCGCGGTGACCCGCGCCGGCCTCATCTGGAACGGCAACAGCCACCGCAACCGGGGGCAGGGGCGCGCGCCGCTGCCCGACGACGTCCTCGACATCGTCCCCGAGGAGCCCAGCCACCTGATGGCAGGCTTGCGCCGCCTGGCCGCCGAGGGGGTCGACCTGGTGGTCATCGACGGCGGCGACGGTACGGTGCGTGAGGTGCTCACGCGCCTGCCGGAAGCCTTCCCGGGCGAACTTCCGCGCCTGGCGGTGCTGCCGAATGGCAAGACCAACGCCCTGGCGCTCGACATCGAGACGCCGCTGGGCGCCACGCTGGAGGACATCCTGGCCGCCTGCGGGGCCAAGCCCACCAAGCGCCGCCAGTGCCTGGAGATCGTGCGCGATGGGGTCACCGAGCGGCGGGGGTTCCTGTTCGGCATGGGCGCCTTCGTGCGCGCCACGAAGCTGGCCCAGAAGAACCACGGCAAGGGCTTCATCGACAACGCCGCGGTCGGCGTCACGATGGCTGGAGCCCTGGCCCGCACGGTCCTTGGCGGCGCCGGCGATCGTTGGCGACGGGGCGAGACGGCGCGGCTCTCGATCGGCCCGATCGCCGACGAGCGGCGCTGGTTTCTGGTGATGGCCTCGACGCTCAAGCGGTTCCCGATGGGCTTCAAGCCGTACGGCGAGCCGCGTGAAGGCCTGAAGGTGCTCTCCGTGGAGGCGCCGCCCCGGCGCCTGCTGCGTGCGCTTCCGGTCATCATGGGCGGCGGTGACGCGCCCTGGCTGGAGACGAGCGGCTACCGGCGCGATGACGCCGAGAGCTTCGAACTGGATTACGACGGCGACTTCGTCCTGGACGGCGAGCCCTACAAGGCCGGCGCCCTGACGATCCGGCAGGGGCCGTCGCTGGAGTTCGTGATCCCGTGAGCGGCGAACTCCTCGGGCGCATCGAGGCCGAGCTGGCGTCGCCGGCCCCCGAGGTGGTGGTAGAGCTGGCGCGCGCCCTGGCCGACCCCGCGCGAGATGCAGTGATCCTCTACTACGGCTCGACCCTGCGTACCGGCGACCTCAGCGGCATTCTCGACTTCTATCGCCTGACGTCTCGTCCGCACCGGTCGGGCTTCCAGGGCGCCGTCGAGCGCATCATCTGGCCCGAAGTGAGCTATCACGAGGTCACGGTGGGGGGGCGCCTCCTGCGGGCCAAGGTGGCGACCATGCCGCTTTCGACCTTCCGCAAGGCGGCCGAGGGCCGAACCCTGGACACCACCATCTGGGCCCGTTTCGTCCAGCCGGCGCAACGCGTGTGGAGCGCCGACCCGGCCGCCGGGCGAGCCGCGGCCCAGGCCGTGGCGGCCGCCGTGGCTACGGCCTCGCGGTATGCCGCCGCGCTCGGCCCCGACGTGGGACCGGCCGAGGCGTTCTGGCTGGCCCTGTTCCGCCGCACCTACGCCGCCGAGTTTCGGGTGGAGAGCACCGACCGCGCCGACACGGTGATGGCTTCGGGCGGCGACCGCTATGCGGCGATGCTGCCGATGGCCTGGCGCGAGGCCGGCGTGGCCTTTTCGGAAGAGGACGGGGCGATGCGCCCCGACAGGCGCGGCCTACCCGGCTGGGCTCTCCCCAGCCTCGCCGGCAAGCCGCTGAACGTGGCGCGCATCCTCAAGGCCGCCTTCACCTTCGACGGCGCCGCGCGCTACGCGGCCTACAAGATCGAGCGGCACACGGGGATCGAGATCGCGGTCACGCCCTTCCGCGAACGCCACCCGTTCCTGGCGGCGCCCGGGGCGTGGCTGGAGCTACGTACGCGTCAGGCCGAGGCGCGGCGGGGACGCTGAAGCAGGCCGTATTCGAGGCCGAGGCGCTCGAAGATGTCCAGCACGGTGTCGATCTGCTCGGGCGTGTGGGCCGCGCTGACGCTGGAGCGCAACAGCGACTTGTTCTCGGGCGTGGCCGGCGGGATCGCCAGGTTCAGGTAGACGCCGTTGGCAAGCAGGGCGTTCCACATCATCACGGCCGTGGCCTGATCGGGCATCACGACGGCGGTGATCGGGCTGGCGTGCGGACCGACCGCATAGCCCATGTCGCGCAGGCCGTCGTAGAGGTGGTCGGCGTTCGCCGAAAGCTGGGCGCGCAGGCTGGAGTCTTCCTCCAGACGCTTCAGAGCCGTCAGCGTCGAGGCGATCACGGCCGGCGGCAGCGAGGCGGTGAACATGTAGGGCCGGCTGACGATGCGCAGCAGGTCGAAATTGTCTTCGTTCGAGACCAGGAAGCCGCCCACGGCGCCCAGGCTCTTGGAGAAGGTGCCCACGATGAAGTCGACGTCGTCCTCGACGCCGGCGGCCTCGGCCAGGCCGCGGCCCTTTTCCCCGAGCACGCCCATGGAATGGGCTTCGTCCACCAGCAGGTAGGCGCCCATTTCCTTCTTGATCGCCACCATCTCCTTCAGCGGCGCGACGTCGCCGATCATGGAGTAGATGCCCTCGACCACGATCAGGCTGCCCTTGGCGTGCTCGCCCATGCGGCGCAGGCGCTTGTGCAGGTCTTCGGGGTCGTTGTGGCGGAAGCGAATGACCTCGGCGCCCGACAGCTTGGCCGCGTCATAGATCGACGCATGGCTATCGGCGTCCAGGATCAGGTGGTCGCCGCGACCCACCAGGCCGGAGATGCCGCCCAGGTTGGCCTGATAGCCGGTGGTGAAGACCATCGCGTGCTTGCGGCCGTAGAACTTGGCCAGCGCGGTCTCCAGGGCCGTGTGGCCGCTGAAGGTGCCGTTGGCGAACCGCGATCCGGTGGTGCCCGTACCCCACTCGCGCACGGCGGCGGCGGAGGCTTCGACGCAGGCCTCGTCGAACGTCAGGCCCAGGTAGTTGTTGGTGCCGAGCAGTATGACCTGCTTGCCGTCCAGCATGCCTTCGGTGGGCGAAAGGACGGCGTCGAATCGAACGCTGGATGGATCGGCCCCCGCAGCGCGGATGCCATCCAACGGGGCGCGATAGCCCAGGTGCTTGTCGAGCAGCGACATCCTTAAGCCTTCACCCGCAGCTTGTTGATCAGATCGGAGAGGTCGCCGACCGTTTGGACCGTCGCCAGGCGGTCTAGAGGAATCGATAGATCAAATCGATCCTCAAGCTCCATGACGATGTTCATAAGTGCAAGCGAATCCACCGCGAGGTCGCGGGCGATATCCGTCTCGGGGGTGACCTGGACACTACGGCCCAAAACCGTCTCGGCCGCTCGCGCAACCTCGCGGACGGTCAGATCCGTCGCCAGTTCCACCATTACAGTGAGCCCCCCATCGGCTCGATTCAGTTGCTTGCGCCAGCCGCGTACGTAAGCATGTTGGATCGGTTTTTCCACCGCCGCGTCGAGGGCGGGTCACAAAACCGCATCTAATGTTTCATCCATCCCGCAGTGCGGTACCAGGCGACGGTGGCCGAAAACCCCGCGTCGAGGTCGTATATCACGGGCGGCGGCGCCTCCAGGCGCTCCTGAGGTGAGACCGCCCAATCCGCGTGCAGCAGTTCCCGCGCCTTGGCTGAGGTCAACATGGGGGTCTGGCCCAGAAGCACGGTGAAATCATTCGTGATCCCGATGGTGTGGATCAAAGCTCTCGGAATGGGCGCGAAGCGCGGCGTCCGGTCGCAGGCACGGGCCGCTGCGGCCATCAGCTCCCGCCAGGAATAGCCGTCCGCGCGGGCGTCCGAGAGCACGACGGCGCGGCCAAGCGGCGGGCCTTCGGCAAGCCCGACCGTCTGACGTGCGGCGTCCTCCACATGGATCATCGCCACCCGGCCGTGGGTGCTCAGGATCGGCAAGACCGGGCTGACGTCGGCGGCCTGGAACACCGGCAGCAGCTCGCGGTCGCCGGGTCCGTAGATCGCGCAGGGGCGGGCGATGGTGAGGCGGCCGCTAAGCACTTCGGCCATGGCCCGTTCGCCGGCGTGCTTGCTGGCGCTGTAATGCGAAAGCGTCGGTTCGCGTGCGGTGAGGCTCGAGACCAGGACGATATGGGGCACGCCGCTGGCGCCCTCGGCGACCCGCCGCGCGCCGGCCACGTTGACGAGGTCGAAGGCCGCGCGGTTCTGCGCCTTCACCAGACCTGCACCATGGATGACAACATCGGCGCCGTCGCAAAGGCGGGCCAGGGCGGCCGCGTCGCCGAGGTCGCCGACCACCACCTCGGGCATAGCGTCCCGCCACAGCGGGTCGACGGGGTCGCGGCGCGCCAGCACGCGAACGCGCCAGCCTTTGGCGGCGAGGGCGCGGACGATCTGGCGACCGAGGAAGCCGGTGGCGCCCGTGACCGCCGCGAGCTTGCCCGATCCGCCTCGGCCGGTCAGGCCGGCTCCTCCTGCTTGAACGCGCCGCTGACGAACAGCGCGCGCGCCTTGGAGCGGGAAAGCTTGCCCGACGAGGTCTGGGGCAGGGCGTTGTGACCCACCAGCTCGACCCGTGCCTCAACGCCATGGCGGGCGCGGAGCAGGGCGGCCACGTCCTCGATGAGTGTGCGGCGCACTTCGGGGTCGCTCGACCGCGTCTGCACCAGCACGACCAACTGCTCGCCGGCGTCCTCGTCGATGGAGAAGGCCGCCACGTCGCCACTGCGCAACCGCTCGATCTCGGATTCGGCGGTCCACTCGAGGTCCTGCGGCCAGACGTTGCGGCCGTTCAGCAGGATCAGGTCCTTGGCGCGTCCGGTCGGCGCGATCTGGCCTTCGGCGAGGTAGCCCAGGTCGCCGGTGTCGAGCCAGCCGTCGCGGCCGAGCACGGCCGCCGTGGCCTGGGGATCGCCGTAGTACTCACGCATGAGGCTGGGTCCGCGGACGAAGATCCGGCCCACGCGGCGTTCCGGCAGCACCCTGCCGCCCTCGTCGCGCACTTCCAGCTCGTGGTCCGCGAAGATGGCGCCGCAGCGCACGAAGGCGCGCGAGCGTGGCCCCCCGCCGGCGTTGACCACGCCGTCCCTCTCCATGCGCTCGACGTCGACCGTGTCGAAGATCAGGCCCTGGTTCAGCGGCGACATCGACAGGCCCAGCGTGGCCTCGGCCATGCCGTAGCTCGCGACGAAGGCGGTGGGCCGGAAGCCGGCGGCCTCGTAGCGTTCGGCGAAGGCGGTCAGCGGCCCAGGCCGCACCATGTCGCCCCCGCAACCCGCGATGCGCCAATTGGAGAGATCCAGCCCTTCACGTGTGCCGTCGCCCCGCTTTGCGCAAAGCTCGTAGCCGAAGCTGGGGCTGTAGCTGATCGTCCCGCCGTTCTTCGAGATGAGATCCAGCCACAGCAGCGGGCGACGCACGAAGGCGCCCGTCGGCATCAGGTCGATCGACATCTGCACCGACAGCGGCATCAGCAGGAAGCCGACCAGCCCCATGTCGTGGTAGAGCGGCAGCCACGACACGGCCCGGTCCTGGGCCGTCACGTGCAGTCCGTCGCGGGTGGAGGCCAGGGCGTTGGCCATCAGGGCCGCGTGGGTGCAGAGCACGCCGGTCGGGTTGCGCGTGCTGCCCGACGAGAACTGGACGTAGCAGGGGTCTTCCGCCTTGGGCGCGGGCAGGTCGACCTCGGCCGCCTCCGGAAGGTCGCTGACCTTCATCGCGATTTTCGTGCCGCTGGTTTCGGCGGCGTCGGCCAGCCAGGGCAGCAGGCTCTCGGGGCCGAAGACGGCGGCGGCGCTGGCCGAGGCCAGCATCCGGCCGATCTGTTCGACATAGGCGTCGCGGCCGCCCAGCGGCGCCGGCAGCGGCAGGGGCGCCGGGGTGATCCGGGCGTACTGGCAGGCGAAGAAGGCCGTCACGAAGTCGGCGTCGGTCTCGGCCACCAGGCCCACCCGGTCGCCCGGATTCAAGCCAAGGGCCAGCAGGCGCGAGGCCATGGCGCGGGCGCGGGCGCGCAGCTCGCCGTAGGGGATGGCTTCGACCAGCTCGCCGCGCAGGCCGTAGAGGGTGATTCCGGTCGGACCCTGGGCGGCGAAGTCGAGCGCCTCAGTCAGGGTCGCGAAGCCGCCGATCTGGAACGGGCGGTCCGGAGCGGTAGGGGTAGCAGTCAAACGTCGCCTTTCAGACTTTCAGGATCGGTCGCGGACGTCGCCGCTTTGTGTCGAATCCCGTTTTCTCGAAGGATGAACCACAGCATGCCCAGGGCAAGGGCGCCTGCCGCCGCAGCCAGGCCGGCGCCCGCGCCTATAAGGCCGAACTGCTTTACAAGGAAGGGGAGCATCGCCAGGAAGGCGGCGCTGACCGCGAGCCTGACCCTTACGGCGGCGCCCGGCTTGCCCAGCGAAACCAGCATCGGCTCCAGCGGCAGGGCGAAGACACCGATGACCGCGGCGCCCACCTGCCAGGTCATCACCGCGGCCGCCGGTTCGAACGCCGCGCCCATGACCAGCTTCAAGAGGGCAGGGCCGGCCAGCCAGCTTGCGGCCAGCATGACGAGCGCGACGCCGCCGGCCAGCAGCCCCACGTTCCGCGCCAAGCGCCACATGGCGTGGTGGCGGTCGTCGGCCCGCAGTCGCGCGAGTTCCGGATAGAGGGCCGGGGTCAGCAGTTTGGCGGGCTTGGCGAGCGCATCGGCCACCTGCCGCCCGATCCGCCAGAACGCGGCCTGGGATGGCCCGACCATCGCGCCCACGATCAGGGTCGCCACATGGGTGAAGGCCACGTCGAGGGTGGTCGCCAGATTGGTGTTCCAGGCGAAGCGCCAGGCGCCGGGCATGCCCTCGGTCAGGGGGCCGCGCCAGGCGAAGTCCTTGAGCAATCCGCGCTTGTTGAGTTCGGCCGCGGCCGAGCCGGCCAGGTAGAGCCAGCTGCCCACCGTCGCCACCGCGGCGGCCAGGAGGAAGCCCTCCATGGTCGACCAGAACAGCAGCGCGAAAACGCCCGCGACCAGCCGGATCAGCGAGATCAGACCCGCCTGCCACGCCAGGACGTCGAACCGGTCGAACAGCCGCAGCAGGCCGAGCGGCGTGGCCGAGACCATGAAGGCGATCGAGAACATGTAGAGCGCCGCCGCCGGCGCCTCCTTGGCGCCCCAGCCCAGGACGCCGGCAAAGGCGATGGCGCCCACGACGCCCACGACGATGCCAAGGATCGTGCTGGCCAGGTCCAGCAGGATCGTGAAGCGCAGCACGCGCTGGAACTGCCGCACTTCGCCGTCGGCCAGCGGGCGGGCGCCGAAGTGCAGGATCGTCTGCCACGACTGGAACTTCACAACCTCGCCGAGGAACTGGCCGAACGCTTGGATCAGCACGAACACGCCCAGCTCGGCCGCGCCCAGCGCCCGGCCGGCGATGGCCATGAAGGCGAGACCCAGGACGGCGTTCACCGTGCGCCCGCCCAGCAGGAGGCCCGCGTTGGCGACCACGCGCTTCAGGATCGGCCGCACGCCGGCGATCTGTTCCGCCTGGGAAGCGCTCATGCGCGGTCAAGAACTCCTTGGGCCGTCGCCCGTGGACGGCGCGCTTCAACTACCCCCTAGCACGGCGCCACGCAAAGCTCGGCGCGGCGCTGCCGCGCATGGGGCCGCCTCCATCCACGAACCGCAGCCGTAAATCCGACAGTCCGCTTGGTGGCGGGCGCCGGTCGCGGCATTCTGTCGGCCGGGTGTTGCGGCAACGGGGTGGTGTCGATGCGCAGGGTGATTGCAGGGCTGGCCGCGGCAGGCATGGCGGCGTTCGCACAGCCCGCCAGCGCGGAAATCCGCGCGCTGATCGTAGCGGTGTCGCAGTACACCGCCCCGATCCCGTCGCTAGAGGGCCCGCCGAACGACGCGGCGGCGCTGAAACAGGTGCTGGTGGCCCAGGGCGCCAAGGACATCGTCAGCCTGAACGACGATCAGGCGACCCGGGCGTCGATTCGCAGCCAGCTCGAGGCTCTGGGCAAGCGGTCCAAACCCGGCGACTGGGTGATCTTCTACTATGCCGGCCATGGCTCGCAGGCCAAGTCGCGTGACCCGGGCGAGGCCGACGGCATGGACGAGTTCCTGCCGCTGGGTGGGTTCAAGGTTTCGAAGCCCGACACCAACCAGTTCATCCTGGATGACGACCTGCACGGCTGGCTGGTGAACTTCTTCCCGACCAGCGTGAACGTGCTGCAGATCGCCGATGCCTGTCACAGCGGCACGATGAACCGCAGCTTGGTGGCCGCGACGCCCTTCAAGCGTCGCTCCGCCCTGGACAATCCGATGGCGATCTCGCTGCCGCCGAGCCCGGTCGATCCGATGGCCAAGGCGCCCGCCGGCGACCGGCCGAACCTGGTCTACGTCGGCGCGGCCCAGGACAACCAGTTCGCGCTGGAGGGGCCCCTGCCGCGCGGCGACTCGCCATCCCGAGGCCTTCTCACCTATGCCTTAGAGGGCGCGCTGCAGGATCGCCGGCCGAACGGCCGCCTGACCGCCGACGCGGACGACGACGGACGTCTGTCCCTGGCCGAGCTGGCCTCCAGCCTTGAGAGCCGTACGCGGGAACTGTCGAGCACCCAACAATGGTCCAGCGCCGCGGTCCCGCCCCGCAACGAGCGAAGCGTGATCTTCCAGCCCCTGAAGCCGCCGCCGGCGGACGAGCGCCCGATCGAGGTGAAGCCGGCCGATGACAAGGCCGCCGACCTGCTGGGCGAAAAGGGACCATGGGCCTCGATCCCTCGCGGCACGCCCGATCTCACCTGGAACGCCAAGGAAGGTTGGGTCACCGACAATCGCGGCGACCGGATCGCGGAGAACCTGACCAGCGCCGAACAGCTCTCAGGTGTGATCAACAAGCGCCAGGCGATCAGCCAGCTCGCCGGTTCGGCCAACGAGCGGCAGATCAAGGTGGCGATCGGGCCCAAGCCCCAGGGCAAGCTCTACAAGAACGGCGAGAGCGTCGACCTGGCCGTCACGCACCGGGGCGGCGAGGGCTGGTTGACGGCCTTCAACCTGGCGGGCGACGGCACCGTGCAGATGCTCTACCCGCTGGAGGGCGACGGCGACGGGCGGATGGTGGCCGGTCAGACGCGTGTCGTCATGGCGCGGACGAAGGTCGTCCCGCCGTTCGGCGTCGACAATGTTGTGGCCATCTCCACGCCCACGGAGCCCAAGGTGCTTCGCGCCGCGCTCAAGCGGATCGACGGCAAGCGCGAGGCGATGGTGGCGGCCGGCCTGATCCGCGACGAGCTGGACGCCGCCAAGGGGCAGGCGGCCATGTCCATCGGTGAACTCTACACGGGGCGTTGAGCCGCTATTCCGGCTTGGACACTAGGAGGTCCAGTGCCGTGCGGGCTTGCGCCGAGCAGCCGCCGGACTGAACTTCCAGGATCTCGTCCAGGGTGTTCAAGGTCGAGGGATCCGGGCAGACGCCCGAGCGGCGCGCGCCGAACGTGCGGCCGGTCGGCGCCGGGTCGACCAGCACCTTGAGCGCGGCGAGCCGTGCGTCGTCGGCCTGACCGGCGGCGCGGGGGGCCACGGCCCCGTTGGCGCCGCCCCGCAGCATGCTCACCGCGCCGCTGGCGCTCATGATCGTCAGGCTCTGGCCCGCGCCGAGCGCCACGCGCTGGCCGGCGTTCAGTTCGGATCCGGGTTTGACCGCGGGGTCGGTGGACTTCACCACCACGAAATCACCAGCTTGGGCCGCGCCGGCGACGCCGGCGGCGAGCATGAAGCCCAGGATCGTCTTGCGCATAAACCGCTCCTAGCACCCACCCAACGGCCGGAGTGATCCCGTCTCGCGCGCCTCCGGTCAAGGGAATGCGCCCCTGGGGGGAGCTTTTCCCTCACAGCAACCGCGCGGCGGCCAACCGGGCGACCGCCTGGGCGCGATTTACGGCGCCAAGCTTCCGGCGCGCGTTGTCGACGTGGAAGCGCACGGTCGTCTCGGAAACGCCCAGGATCACCGAGATCTCCCAATCCGACTTGCCCTCCGCCACCCAGGAGAGAGCGTCTTGCTCGCGGTCGGTCAGGCGCACCTCGTCGTCCTCGCCCGGCGGCGTGGCGAAGGTCATCAGCCGCTCGGTGAGGAGCAGGCCGGCCAGCTGCACCGCCAGAGCGTCCTCGGACCCTAGGTCGGGGTCGCGGAAGCCCAGGTGCAGGGAGGCGATGGCCCGGTGGCGGCCGTACGAGGTGGCGCAGACCGCCTCGGCGATCCCGGCCTCGCTCATGGCCTCCCAATAGGTCCCGTAGCGGATGTCCTCCCGCGGCGCGAAGTCCGAGAACCGGTAGCGTGTCAGGCCGCCCCGGATCGCCTCCAGCAGGGGATTGTTCTCGAAACACACGTAGTCGAAGGCCGGGGCGCCCAGACGCCAGGTGTCGGGTGCGATCCGCGAGACGATCCCACCGGCGGCGTAGTGCGCCTCGGAGGTCAGGGTCGTGGCGGGCCGGCGGTAGAGCCGCGTCTGGAGATACGAGGCGCCCAGGCCTTCCACGGCCGCGAAGAAGCCTTCGCTCGCCGCCTCCGGCGTTGGGGCCGAGAGGGCCGCTTCTGCGATCGCGAGCGCGCGTTGCAGCATCGATTTTTCACCCCGCCCCAGGACAGCGCGACCTTAGCAAAATGGGGGCCGAAGCGTCACGGCCCGCGGTCAACCCCTCGATTCCGAGAGGCGCCCGGCGCCCGGCCTTTGGGCGAGGATCGCCTACCGGTAGTGCGAGACGCGGCGCCCCGGCCGTTGTGATTTGAATGGGGTGCATCCATGAAACGACTTCTCGCCGCCGCGGCGATCTCCGCGACCGTGGCGCTCACCGGCGTGTTCTCGGCCGCGCCGGCCCAGGCGTTGTCCTACTACCAGAACTATCTGGTCCAACCGGCCTACGACATCCGCTCGATCGTGCTGCTGCAATACACGGCGGGTGGCGGCGGCTCGACGAACAGCTTCGACGCCTTCGCGCCGTCGACGTTCATCACCGATCCCTTCCTGAAGACCGAAGCGATCACCGACACCTACTTCCTGGGCGTCAGCAACTACGGGCCGGAAGAGAGCGAGCCCACCGACCACCTGGTGCTGGCCCTCGACGACACCTTCGCCGCCGGCCTCCTGGGTTTCGACTTCACCGAGCTGTTCCCGGCCTTCAACGAGGTGGATCTGATCGCGGCCCTCGACCTGCTCGCGTCCCCCGACACGGAGGACAACCTCGACGACAAGGAACTGGCCTTCGACCTGATCGGAAATTTCTCCGACCAGGTGCGGTCCAACGGCGGGACGTTCGGGTCGGTCGACACCTTCAGCCTGGTGGGCTTCTCGACCGCCACGGCGCTGGGAGCGGGCGAGTCCAGCATCACCCCAGTGCCGGAACCGGCCAGCTGGGCGCTGATGATCGCAGGCTTTGGAGGGGCGGGCGCGATGCTGCGCCGTCGCCGCGCAAAGGACGCCTTCGCGGCCGCCTGACCGGGCAGGTCGCGCAGGAACCGTGGCGGGCGGCCACCGTGTCCGATCGCCCGCCACGGTCGTTTTTCCGGGCGTCCGAGAATGCGCCTTGCCAAAGGCGCGCATTTGCGTATTTTCCGCGCCCTCGCCGCCGGGGCTCCCTGAGGTTTGGCGCGAAGGCGGGTGCATAGCTCAGTTGGTAGAGCAGCTGACTCTTAATCAGCGGGTCGTAGGTTCGAATCCTACTGCACCCACCATTTCCTTTCGGAAAATCATGGTGTGACGCGCCGAGATCGATGATCTCGGCGATCGCCGTCGTGGGCCCTGTGTGCCTCCGGACCTGAGTAACTTGCAAAACGATACTGACCGTGCATGCTCATGGAAACATGCAGGCCTGGGAGAGAGAAGCCGTGCGTCCGAGCCCGCCCGAGCGCGTCGCCGACTATCGCCGCAAGGGGTGGTGGCGGGGCGAGACGGTCGACGCCCTGTTCCGCGCGGCGGTTGCGGCGCGCGCCGGCGAGCCGGCCCTCGCCGACGCGCCGAACCGCGAGGCGCTGGTGGGTTCCGCGCCCCAGCGGCTGACCTGGGCCGAGACCGAGGCGCGGGTGGACGCCCTGGCCCATGTCCTTGCCGGCCTGGGCGTGGGCCGCGGCGACGTGGTCGCGACCCAGCTGCCGAACCTGGTCGAGGGGGTGTTGGCGTTGCTGGCGTGCGCGCGAATGGGGGCGATCCTGAGCCCGATCGCCATGGCCTATCGCGGCCACGAACTGCGCCAGATCCTGCCGGTGATCCTGCCCAAGGCCTATCTCACGGTGGGCGTCTTCCACGGTTGCGACCACGCGGCCCTGCTGGCGGATCTGAAGCGGGACGGCGTCACCTCGGCCGAGGTCGTCACGCTGGGTGAGATCGCGCCCGAAGGCGTCCACACCCTTGCGGACCTGACGGCCCAGGCGCCCGCCGCGCCCTATCCAACGCCCTCGGACCTCGACGCCGCCGAGGCGCTGACCATCTGCTGGACCTCGGGCACCGAAGCCATGCCCAAGGGCGTGCCGCGGCACCACGACCACTGGGTGGTCAACGGCGACGCCCTGGTGGAGGCCGCGGGCCTCGAGCCCGGCGACACGATCCTGAACCCGTTCCCGCTGATCAACATCGCGGCCATCGGCGGCATGCTGATGACTTGGCTGGTCTGCCAGGGCCGACTGGTCCAGCACCATCCGTTCGACCTGCCGATCTTCCTCCGCCAGATGCAGGAGGAGGGAGTCGTTTATACCGTCGCCCCGCCGGCGGTGCTGAACATGCTGCTCCAGAACGAGGCGCTGCTAGCCCAGGCCGACCTGTCCAAGCTGCGCTGCCTGGGGTCGGGCTCGGCGCCGCTGTCGCCCTGGATGGTCACCGGCTGGCAGGAGCGGCACGGCGTGACGGTGATGAATGTCTTCGGCTCGAACGAGGGCGCCTCGCTGTTCTCGACTGGCGAAGCGATCCCGGACCCCGACCATCGCGCCCGGTTCTTCCCGCGCTTCGGCGCAGAGGGGGTTCGCTGGCCGGCGGAGTTCCCGGCGAAGATCCGCACGCGGCTGGTCGATCTGGAGACCGGCAAGGATATCACCGTCCCCAATGTCGAGGGCGAGCTCCGCATCTCGGGCGCCATGACCTTCGACGGCTACTACAAGGCGCCCGAGCTGACGAAGGCGGCCTTCGACGATCAGGGCTTCTTCCGCACGGGCGACCTGTTCGAGATCGCGCCCGAGGGCGGCGGGCGGTTCTACCGCTTCGTGGGGCGCTGCAAGGAGATCATCATCCGGGGCGGCCAGAACATCTCGCCGGCCGAGCTGGACGTCTTGATCGAGGGCCATCCCAAGGTGCGCGAGGGCGCCTGCGCCGCTTATCCCGACGAGCGGCTGGGCGAGCGGGTCTGTGCGTTCGTGGCGCTGAAGCCCGGCGAGAGCCTGACGCTGGACGAGCTGAATGCCCATCTCAAGGACCACGATATCGCCACCTACAAGCTGCCCGAACGCCTGCAGGTGGTCGACGCCTTGCCCCGCAACGCGCTTAACAAGGTGCTGCGCCGTGAACTTGGGCAGCGGCTGCCGGCCTGATCGCCTGGAACGTGCGATCGCTTGCGCCGTCAGGGTGGCTTGCATACTGGTACTTCGACCACGACGTTTCGTGACGAAAGCCTTGGAAGAGCACGCCTAATCGATGTCCTCGCCGAAGTTCATCCGCACCTGTTCGATCTGGCGGGCGCTCGAGGTGGTGGGCGACACCTCGGTGCTGTTGATCCTGGAGGCCAGCTGGATCGGGGCGCGGCGCTTCGACGACTTCCGGATCCGGACCGGCCTCCTGCAAACCCGGCTGAGCGATAAGCTGAAGAAGCTGGTGGCGGCCGGCGTGCTGGAGAAGAAGCTCTACAGCGAGGCCCCGCCGCGGTTCGAGTATCATATGACCGCCAAGGGCAGGGACCTCTACTGGCCGGCCCTGATGATGCTGCGGTGGGAGCGGCGGTGGAGCTCGCCCGAGGGCAAGCTGCGCCTCACCCTTCGTCACAAGACCTGCGGCCATGCGTTCGAGCCGGTTCCCACCTGCCTGAAATGCGGCGACGAAATCAGCGCCCGCGACGTGGACTGGGCCGAGGGGCCGGGGGTGGGCTGGATGGCCGCCCGCTACAGCCGCCGCCGCCAGCAGCGCCACGCCGCCACCAACGCCCAGGGCCTGATGGTGGACGTGGCCCAGATCACCGGCGACCGTTGGGCCAGCCTGGCGCTGCGCTCGATCTTCACCGGCCTGCGCCGCTTCGACGAGATCCAGCGCGACACGGCCATGGCGACCAATATCCTGTCCGAACGGCTGTCGTGGCTGACGGCCCAGGGCGTGATCCGCAGCCATGACCTGGGCGCCCGCCGCTTCGAGTACCGGCTGACCGAGAAGGGGATCGACTACTACCCGGTCCTGCTGATGCTGCTGCGCTGGGGCGACAAGTACTACGTGTCTCCCGAGGGCCCGCCGCTGCTGCTGCGCCACAAGGCGGACGGTCACGACCTGGAGCCCGCCGTCACCTGTTCCTGCTGCGGCCAGCCGGTCGAGCCGCACGCGGTCGGCTTCGAGGTGCAGGAGGCGGAGCCACCTCGCGAACTGGCGCCGGCCTGAAGTCACTTTCATAACGATACTGTATGCGCTAAGCCTGCCGTGTAGGGAGGCGTCCGCATGACCTATCGCGTGATCCAATGGGCCACCGGGGCCATGGGCAAGTCGTGCCTGCGCGCGGTGATCGATCATCCCGCGACCGATCTGGTCGGCCTTTATGTCTATGGGGACGACAAGGCCGGGCGCGACGCCGGCGACATCGCCCGCCGCGCGCCGACCGGCGTGATCGCAACCCGCGACATTGACGAAATCCTGGCGCTGGACGCCGATGTTGTCATCCATTGCGCGCGTCTGGCGCCGCCTTACGGCTCGCACGACGCCGAAATCCTGAGGCTGCTGGCGTCGGGGAAAGACGTCATCAGTATCAATGGCTACAGTCGGGCATCTCATTGGACGGGTGAGCGGCGCGACGCGCTGGAGGCCGCCTGCCGAGCCGGTGGGAGCAGTCTCATGGCCGCGGGCCTCAACCCCGGATTCGCGGGCGAGCAGATCGCTGTCGTCGCGACCGGCGTCTGCCAGGCGCTGGATCACGTCGAGGTGGTCGAAAGTGTCGACTGCCGCGCCGTGCGCAATCCCGACTACGTCTTCCGCATCCTTGGTTTCGGGTCCGACCCGGCGACCGTTGACGCCAACAATCCCTCCTGGGGCCCCGCAAGCTCGCTGAACGGAATGTACGAAGAGGTGCTCGCGGCCATGGCCGAGCACCTGGGGCTCGTGCTGGACCGCGTGGAGACCGATCACCGGGTATTCGGAGCCACCGAGGAACTGGGCGTCGCGGCTGGTGTCATCCGCGAGGGTGGCATCAGCCACGTGAACTGGCGCTGGAACGGAATGGTGGCAGGCCAGCCGAAGCTGACCATGTCGATCCACTGGTGGATGGAGGAGGCGCATCTGGACGAGCCCGATCCTCCGCTCTGGCGCATCAGAGTCACGGGTCACCCCGGCGTCCGCATCAGTGTCGATTTGGAGAAGCGGGCAGGGGACGAGACGCCGACCTCGGCCGAGCAGATCGGAGTCGCCGGCGCGGTGCTGAATGCTATTCCGCGCGTGATCGCCGCTCCGCCGGGACTCGTCACGCGTCCGCTCGCGACGCCGTTCCGGGGCGAGCTCGCGGACGCTTGATGGCGTTTCGCGGCTCAAGTTACTTGCATAACGATACGGGGTGTGGATGATCGCTTTCAGGAGGAGTGCGCGATGACGTCCGGAGAGACCAACCTGACCGGCCGCGTCGTCATCGTCACCGGGGCCGGCAAGGGCCTCGGCCGCGCCTACGCCCTGGACCTCGCGGGGCGCGGCGCAAGCGTGGTGGTCAACAACCGCTGGGCCGACCGCAGCCAGCCGTCCAGCGCTCAGGCGGTGGTCGCCGAGATCGTGGCCCGCGGCGGCCGGGCCGTCGCCAACCTCGACCCCGCTGAGGCTCCCGAGACCGGCGCCCGGCTGGTGGAACAGGCGCTGGACACCTTCGGCCGGCTTGATGGCGTCGTCTCGAACGCCGGCGTGCCCGAGACCCTTCGGCTGCATCGTCAGACCAGAGAGGGCTTCCGGCGGATCTTCGACATCAACTTCTTCGGCGCCTTCGACCTCGTCCATGCCGCTTGGCCGGTGCTGTCCAAGGAGGGAGGCCGCATCGTGGTCAGCGCCTCGTCCGCGGGCTTGCACGGTGGCGACGGCATGGCGGCCTACGCCTCGTCCAAGGCCGCCTTGATCGGCCTTGTCCGGGGATTGGCCACGGAGGGCCGCCCGCGCAACGTGCTGATCAACGCCATCGCGCCCTACGCCGTTACCGCCATGACCGAGCAGCACCTGGCGCCGGGTCTCGCCGAGCGGATGGACCCGGCCGATGTCGCGCCGCTGGTGTCATGGCTGGTGAGCGAAGCCTGCGACGTGACCGGCCAGACGCTGGTCTCCGGCGGCGGTCGCATACGCGCCGCCACCTCGGTCGAGGGCCCGCCGGTCAGGCTGGATGGTCCGATCGGCGCGGCGGTGCACGCCGCCATCCGGGCCGAACCACGCGAGCCCTATCCCGACTCCCACACGGCCTTCGCGGCCTTCATGGATGGCCGCCCCGCGCTGGCCGCCACCCCCGCTTAATCGGACGAGGACACCATGGTCTATATTCTCGGCGGCTGGCAGTCGGACTTCTCCCAGAACTGGGCCCGCAAGCAGATGGACTTCGCCGACGCCTTCGCCGAGGTGGTGGGCGAGGGCTTGGCCGCGGTCGACCTGGAGCCCAAGGACATCGACACCGGCCACGTCGGCAACTTCGTCGGCGACCTGTTCGCGGGGCAGGGGCTGCTGGGCGGTTTCTTCGGCCTGGTGCACCCTGAGTTCGACGGCATGCCGACATCGCGCCATGAGGCGGCCTGCGCCTCGGGCAGCGTGGCGATCCTGGCCGCCACCGCCGAGATCGAGGCCGGACGCTACGACACCGCCTGCGTCGTCGGCCTGGAGATGATGCGCAACGTCTCGGGCCAGAAGGCCGCCGAGAACCTGGGCGCCGCGGCCTGGACCGGCCACGAGCTACAGGACGCCACCTATCTGTGGCCGCGCGCCTTCTCGGACCTGGGCGAGGAGTACGACCGCCGCTGGGGCCTGAAGTACGAGCACCTGATGCGGATCGCGGAGATCAACTTCGCCAACGCCAAGAAGAACCCCAACGCCCAGACGCGGCAATGGGCGTTCAACGAGCGCAGCTTTACGCAGGACGACGAGGCCAACCCGGTCATCGAGGGCATGATCCGCAAGAACGACTGTGGCCAGGTGACGGACGGCTCGGCGGTGATCTTCCTGGCCTCGGAGAAGGCCGCGAAGGAATACGCCGACAAGCGGGGCATTCCGCTGGAGAGCCTGCCGCGCATCAAGGGCTGGGGCCACACCTCGGCGCCGATCAGCTACGACCGGAAGGTCCGCGCCAGCGAGGGACAGCCCTACGTGTTCCCGCGGGTGAAGCAGGCCATCGACGCCGCCCGCGGCCGGGCCGGCGTGACCGACATCGCCCAGTTGGACGCGGTCGAGACCCACGACTGCTTCACGACCACGGAATACATGGCCATCGAGCACCTGGGCCTGACCGCCCCGGGCGAAGCCTGGAAGGCGGTGGAGGACGGCTCCATCGAGATCGGCGGCCGCCTGCCCGTCAACCCGTCCGGTGGCCTGATCGGCCTGGGCCACCCCGTCGGGGCCACCGGCGTGCGGATGACGCTGGACGCCTTCAAGCAGGTGACCGGCCAGGCGGGCGACTATCAGGTGGAAGGCGCGAAGACCGTCCAGACCTTGAACATCGGCGGCTCGACCACCACGACCGTCAGCCTCGTCGTGGGCGTCTGACCATGGCCGACAGCGCCGAGGCCCGGTCGAAGCCGGCGCCGTTCCGCGAGGCCCACCTGATGCCGGTGGACCTGGACGTCGAACGGCGCGCCGACGGGGCGATCACGATCGTCTCGAAGATCCCGCTGAAGCCCTACGACCCCAACATTCCCGCCGCCTTCGCGCGCCGGGCCGCGGTCTCGGCCGACAAGCCGGCCCTGGCCCAGCGAGGCGCCGACGGGGAGTGGGTGTTCCTCACCTACGCCCAGCTCAAGCGCGACATGGACGCGGCCACCCAATGGCTGCTCGACAACGCCTCGGACGGCCCGGTTCTGATCCTGGCCGGCAACACCCCGGCCTTCGCCGTGATGAGCTTCGCGGCCCAGGCGGCGGGGCGGGCGGCGTGCCCGGTCAGCGTGACCTATGCGGCGCTGGGCGGTGACTACGGCCGGCTGGCGCATGTGGTGACCAAGGTGAAGCCGGGCGTGGTCTTCGCCGAGGATACCGCCATGGCCAAGGGCGCACTGGAGGCGCTGGACCTGGGCGCGGCGAAGATCGTTACGGCCGATCCGTCGAAGCTGTCCAAGCCGGCGGTCGCGTACGCCGACGTGCTCGCCACGACGCCGACCGACGCGGTCGCGAAGTCGATCGCGGGGCTGAAGCCACAGGACCGCGCGGCGCTGATGCTGACCTCCGGCTCGACCGGCCTGCCGAAGGTGGTGCCGATCACCTTCGACAACCTGATGGCCAACTCCACCCAGTGCCAGCAGACCATCGGCGAGGCCGCCGGCTGGCACGAGGTGATGCTGGACTGGCTGCCTTGGCACCATGCGGCGGGCGCGTTCGTGCTGCGGACCACGCTCCTGGAAGGCGGCACGCTCTACATCGACGACGGCAAGCCCGCGCCTGGCCTCTTCGAGACCTCGATCCGGAATCTGCGAGAGATTTCCGTCAGCTACTTCAACAACGTGCCGCTGGGCTATGCCATGCTCACCGACGCGCTGGAGCAGGACGCCGAACTGCGGGCTACGTTCTTCCGGAAGATGCGGCTGATGCTGTACGGGGGCGCGGGCCTGCCGCAGACCGTGCTGGATCGGCTGCAGGCGGCCGCGGTCGCCGAGACCGGCCACCGCATCATGATGACCAGCGGCTACGGCATGACCGAGACCGTCTCGGCCTTCATGGTCATCCATTTCGAGACCGACAAGGTGGGCATCGGCCTGCCGGCGCCGGGCACTATGGTGAAGCTGGTCCCGGTCGGCGACCGCTACGAGCTACGGGCCAAGGGGCCGAACGTGACGACCGGCTATCTCGACGAGCCGGAGAAGACGGCGGACGCTTTCGACGAGGACGGCTTCTACCGCACCGGCGATCTCGTGACCTTCCACGACGACGCCGATCCGACGAAGGGCCTGGCCTTCTCAGGCCGCGCCGCCGAGGAGTTCAAGCTGTCGAGCGGGGCCTGGGTCTACGGCGGCTCGCTGAGGGACGGCTTGATCAAGGCGCTGTCGCCGCTGGTGACCGATCTTGTGCTCTGCGACGACGGGCGCCCCTACCTTGGCCTGATGTTGTGGGCGAAGCCGGACGCGGACCCCGCCGAGATCGGCCAGCGCCTGGCGGCCTTCAACGCCGACCAGCACGGCAGCGCGGCGCGCATCAAGCGCGCGCTGCTGCTGAAGGACCCGCCCAGCGCCAACGCCCACGAGATCTCGGACAAGGGCACCATCAACCGCCGTGCGGTGATCGACCGGCGCGCGGCCGAGGTGGAGCGCCTGTTCGCCGAGACGCCAGACGAGGGCGTGATCGTCCTCTGAGGCTCAGCGCTGCGTGTGCGGAACCCAGTCGGCGCCAGCCTCGGCGTAGTCGGCGCTGAACCAGCGCGGGTAGCCGTGCAGGGTCTGGCCGCCGTCGGCCAGAATCTCGGCGCCGGTGACGTAGCCGGCCTCCTCACCGCACAGGAAGACCGCCAGCCTGGCGATGTCCTCCGGCTTGCCCAGCCGACCGACCGGCGTGTTCGAGATCGCGTCGACGCGGACGGCCGGGTCGTCGATCAGCGACTTCGTCATCGCCGTCTCGATGACGCCGGGCAGCACCAGGTTCACCCGGATTCGCCAGACGCCGAGCTCGGACGCCAGCGACTTCGCCAGCATTCGCACGCCCGCCTTGGACGAAGCGTAGGCGCCCAGCAGGTCGCAGATGTGGGTGGCGGCGGTCGAGGCGGTGAACAGGATCGCCCCGCCGCGTCCGGCCTCGCGCATGGCCCGGGCCGCGCCCTGGGCCATCAGGAAGCCGCCGTTCAGGTTGACGTCCACGTGCTTGCGCCACTGGTCGAAAGGTGTGTCGATCAGCGCGCCGTAGCGGCCGTAGCCGGCGTTGAGGAAGGCGGCGTCGAGGCGCCCGAACCGGTCCTTGATCGCGGCGAACAGCGCCTCGACCGCCGCAGGATCCGACTGGTCGCAGGCGTGGGCCAGAACCCGGCCGCCGGCCTCTCGCAGAACCTCGGCGACTGCTTCCAGCGCGTCCGCCCGCCGATCGGCGACCACCACATCGGCGCCGTCGCGGGCGAAGGCCGCCGCCGCCGCCGCTCCGATGTCGCCCGCCGCGCCGGTGACCAGGACCACCTTGCCGCTGTAGCCGCCCATGCCTGTGCTCCCGGGTTTTTCGCTTGCCGCGCGTGGCGGTCGGACATTAACTTGCATAGAAAGACTGTCAAACCGCTCCGGAACGTCGAGGGCGGAAGCGGGGGACGCGGGCATGCCTGACTTCGTGGTGATCCTGGCGGTGAACGCCGTCGTGATCCTGGGCCTCTTCGTGCTGGCCTGGGCCATCTGCGTCGCCCAGAAAGACGTGACGCCCGTCGACAGCCTTTGGGGACTGGGCATGGGCGTGGTGGCAGTTTCCACCTTCCTGCAGACCGGCGGCGGCACGTCGCGACGGATGATCCTGACCGGCATCTGCGTCGCCTGGGCGCTGCGCCTGGGCGGCTACATGCTGTGGCGCTGGCGCGACCACGGGCCCGACGGCCGCTATGTGCGCATGCTGGACAAGGCGAAGGCCGAGCGCGGCTGGGGCTACGGCTACGCCGCGTTCCGGCTGGTATTCATGCTGCAGATGCCCCTGCTGTGGCTGGTCTGCCTGCCGGTGCAACTCGGCCAGGTGGAGGCGCAGCCGGCGGAGCTGGGCGCCTTGGGCATGGCCGGCGTCGTCCTGGCGCTGTTCGGACTGGCGTTCGAGACCCTGGCCGACCTGCAGCTCGTGCGCTTCAAGAAGAAGCCGGCCAACGCCGGCCAGGTGCTGGACAGGGGCCTGTGGCGCTACACCCGCCATCCCAACTATTTCGGCGACGCCTGCGTCTGGTGGGGCCTTTGGCTGGTGGCCGCCGAGACCCACCTGGGCCTTTTCGCCGTCATCGGGCCGATCTACCTCGTCTACACCCTGACCCGCTGGAGCGGGATGCCGACGGTCGAGGGTCGCATGAAGCGGCGCAAGCCCGCCTACGAGGACTACATCCGCCGGACCTCGGCGTTCATCCCCTGGCCGCCGAAGCCGCCTGAAGCCGCCTGATCCCCGGAGCCTCCATGTCCCTGCCTGCCCACATCGCCGAGCGGCTGCGGCTGCCGGCCATCGCCGCCCCCATGTTCCTGGTCAGCGGCGTCGACATGGTGCTGGCCGCCTGCAGGGCCGGCATCATCGGCTCGTTCCCCGCCAACAACGCCCGCACCCTGGACGAGCTCGACCAGTGGATGACGACGATCAACGCCACCCTGCCGGCCGATGCGCCGCCGTGGGCGATAAACATCATGGTCCACCGGTCGTATGCGCGCTGGGAGGAGGAGCTGGAGCTGGTGCTGAAACACCGCCCGCCGATCGTGATCACGGCGTTGGGCCGCCCCGCGGCAGTGGTCGAGGCGATCCATGGCTACGGCGGCCTGGTCTATGCCGACGTCAATTCACTGACCTTCGCGCAGAAAGCGGCGGCCACCGGTGTGGATGGGCTGATCCTGGTGGCGTCTGGCGCCGGCGGCCACACGGGACCGATCTCGGGCTTCGCCTTCGCGCCGGCGGTGCGGGAGTGGTTCGACGGCACGCTGGTGCTCGGCGGCGGGATCGGCTCGGGCCGGGCGGTGCGCGCCGCGCGCGTGCTGGGCGCTGATCTGGCCTACCTCGGCACCCGCCTGATCGCCTGCGAGGAGAGCCTGGCGGTCCCGGGCTACAAGCAGATGCTGGTGGAGGCCTCGGCCGAGGACATCGTCACGTCGGCGGCGCTCACCGGCATGCCGGCCAACTGGCTGAAGGCCAGCCTGCTGGCGGCGGGCTACGACAGCGAAGGGCTCAAGGCCAAGGCCGAGATCAACCTGGGCCGCCCCGAAGACGCCGCCAAGCGTTGGCGCGACGTCTGGTCCGCGGGCCATGGCGCGGGCCAGGTGAAGGCGGTCGAGCCGCTGGCCGCGATCGTCGATGAGCTGGTCGCCGACTATGCCCGCTCGGCGGGGGCCGGCTGAGCCGCGCCTTGACAAGGCAGCGGCCACCTTCGAAGGGTCGGGAGGCGTAGTCCGAGGCGACATGGCCGACCCCACACCTACCGAAGCGCCGCCTCCGACCCAGCTCGTCCAGGCCAATTCCGCCACCCGCGCCCTCAACATCCTGGGCGACCGCTGGACCTTGATGATCCTCTACCTGGCGTTCCAGCGCGTGCGCCGGTTCGACGAGTTCCAGGGCCGCATCGGGTTGGCGCGCAGCCTGCTGATCGACCGCCTGCGCCGCCTGCAGAAGGCCGGCGTGTTCGAGAAGGTCCGCTACCAGGAGCGGCCCGTCCGCGAGGAATACCACCTCACCAAGATGGGGCTGGATCTCTACAGCCTGGCCCTGATGATCATCCGCTGGGAAAAGCGGTGGTTCTACGATCCGGCCAACCCCGGTCACCGGCTGCTGCACAGTTGCGGCAAGGAGTTCACGCCCGAGTTCCGCTGTCGCTGCTGCAACGAGCTGGTCAGCCCGCGCGACGTCTATGTGGAGGAGGGGCCGGGCGCCGGCTTCGAGCCGTCACCGCCGCCACGGGTGCAGCGCCGCTCGATCGTGCCGGCCGATAGCCTGAACCAGGGCAATCCGATGCTGGACCGCGCCTTCCAGGTGCTGGGCGACCGCTGGACCAGCCATGTGATCGCCTCGGCGTTCCTGGGGCGCAGGCGGTTCAACGACTTCCAGAACGCCCTGGGCGTGGCGCCGAACATCCTGGCCGACCGGCTGACGAGGCTGGTGGACCTGGGCGTGCTGCGCAAGGAGCTGTACCAGCAGCGGCCCGACCGCTGGGAGTACCGGCTCACCGACGAGGGCCGTGATCTCTATCCGCTGGTCGCCGAACTGAATCGCTGGGGCGACCGCTGGCTGGATGATGGCAAAGGCCCGCCGCTGATCACCTATCACCGCCCGTGCGGCCACGAACTGGACGCCAAGGTCACCTGCGACCAATGCCACCAGGAGGCGACGGCGTTCAATGTGACGCCGCCCGGAGGCTGAGGTCCGAAGGCCGGGCGACGATTTTTCCGGCCGCGGGCGTCGCTAGGCGAGGCCCAGAACCCGCGCTGCGTTCCCGTACATCCACTTCGCGCGAACGGCGTCGGTCAGCGGCAGGGCGTCGGTCTCGCGGACCAGCTGGGCCAGCGGGATCATGCTGGTTCCCCAGCCGCTGCCGAAGATGATCCGGTCCTGCAGGATCCGGGTTCCGTAATAGACCAGCCCCTCGTAGCCGGCGCCGGGAGCCAGGATCTGCTTCACCCGTCGACAGGCGATGTCGATGAAGAGGTTCGGATGGCGCATCGCGACCGCCACCAGGTCGCCGATCCACGGCCATCCGCCCAGGCCCGCGATCATCCGCAGGGTGGGGAACCGGATGGCCAGCTCGTCCAGGTATTTCGGGTGCGCGTAGTCGTAGGGCCGGTCGGAGAGCAGGTGGACGCCGGCGGTGATCCGCACGGGGATATCCAGCTCCACGCACTTGGCCAGAAACGGGAAATAGACCGGGTCGTTGATGTAGCGCTCTTCGCGATAGCAGGAGATCTCGAAGCCCCGGCAACCCAGTTCGCGGACGCCGTGCTCGAGCTTGGCGACCCCGGCCTCGCCCTCGTCGCCCCAGATGCGGAACCACGGGATCAAGCGGTCCGGATATTCGGCCGCGAACTTGGCGACATCCTCGTTGGCGGCGCGGCGGCCGGCGTTCCCGATGCAGGCGTGCGACACGCCGGCCCCGTCGAGCATCGAGATGATGTCGGCGTGGCTCATGGCGCGCTCCATGTCCTTCTCGCAGAGCTTCAGGGCCAGCCCGGTCAGGCCGACGGTCGCCTTGGCGTCATTGAACTCGTCCAGGCTCATGCCGATCTGGGCCGCCCAGCCCGGCGCCATCAGTTGCGCATAGCCCTCCTTGTCGAAACCCCGCCCGGACTTGATAAGCCGGATCGTGTCCTCGACCGCTTCCTTGGTCGGGGTGTCGCATTCGAAGTCGATGACGCTCATGGGAGTCCTTGGCGGGTTTCGGCCACTCAAGGGCCGAACGCGCGTCGGCGCAATGGGCGGACTATTTCGCCAGCGGGCGGTCCAGCATTTCCTTGACCTCGGCGGTCATCGGCGCGCCCGCCTTCATCTCGGCGCTGATGCGCCCGTCGAAGTACTCGCGCCATTCGCTGACCAACTGGCCACGGAACTGCAGGCTGCCGGCGTAGGGGATGGCCACATGCTGACCGGTCGTGAGATCGAACTCGTCGACGCCCTCCATGAACAGCCGGCTGTCGTTCTCGGCATAGTCGAAGATCCGCCACCTATTGCTGCCGGGCGCGATGACCGACTTCATCTTGGTCAGGGCCTCGCGCATCGCCGCCTTGCCCTTGACCGCGGGCGCGTAGCCGGACGAGTTGCGCCAGACGATATCGTCCGTGACGTGGGCGAGCACGCCCTCGACGTCCTGCTTCTTCCAGGCGGCGATGATCGCCTCGAGCACGGGATAGAGGCGCGGCATGGCGGTCTCCTTGGCGAGAGCGGGGCCGGCAGCGAGGGCGCCGGCGGCGATCACGAGGGTTCGGCGGTGGAGGGTCATTGGGCGGGCCTCTCGAGCAGTTCGAGGACTTGGCGGGTGAACGGCTCGCCAGCTTTCTGCGCCTCGGCGACGCCGAGGTCGACGTAGTCGCGCCAGCCGACGATCAGGCCGTCGCGGAAATCCAGAACGCCCGCGTAGGGGGTGGCGACGCGGCGGCCGTCCGGCGTTTCGTAGTCGTCGACGCCCTCGACGAAGAGCCGGTCGCCGGCCTCCGCGTGGGCGAAGATCCGCCATTCGATCCGGTGCATATCGGCCTGGAAACGGGTGAGCAGCTTGCGAGCGGCGGCCTTGCCACGCACGGGTGGCATCGACGCGACCGCATAGTGCCAGACGATGTCGTCGGCCATGAAGGACAGGACCCGTTCGATGTCCTTCTCCTGCCAGGCCGCGATGACCTGACGCAGGATATCAAAGCGACGGCCCATGGAACGCTCTACGGGAAAGAGGGGCGCCGGGCGGCCTCGGAGGCCGCCCGGCCGGGGAGGCGCTAGAAGGCCGCGGACAGTTCGACGCCGTACGTCCGGGGATTGCCGAACGACGACATCTCTTCCTGGAAGAACGGAATGATGTTGGTGCGATAGACCGTGTCGCCCAGGTTCTTGGCGTAGACCGAGATGCTCCACGGGCGATCGGGCAGGGTCAGGGTGACCCGGCCGTCGAGGATCCCGTAGCTATCTTCCCAGGTGGTGTTCTCGGGCGCCCAGGGCATGCGGCCCTGGTAGCGGTAGTTCAGGCGAGCCGATAGCGCGTCTTCCCACGAGCCGACGCTCGTGGTGACCTCGGCTCCGATCACGCCCTGCCAGCGGGGCGTCCGCTGCATCCGGTTGCCCGAGTTGTCGACGCCCGCGAAGATGAAGGTGTCGTACTCGGCATGGACGTAGCTGCCGCTGGCCCACATGCGCAGCCAGGGCGCCGGAGCCACCTGGACGTCGGTTTCGAGGCCCTTGATGGTCGCGCCGGGCGCGTTGCTGATCACGTTGCAGAGGCACGACGCCAAGGTCTGCTGAACCTGCAGGTCCTTGTACTTCATGTAGAAGACCGCGGTGTTCCAGCGCAGGCGGCGATCGAACATCTCGGTCTTGTAGCCGGCTTCGTAGTTCGTGACCGTCTCGGGATCGTAGGGGGTCTGCGCCGCGAAGGCGTTCGAGGCGCTGTTCTGGAAGCCACCGCCCTTGAAGCCCTTCGAGACCGTGACATAGGCCATGTTCTGGTCGTCGGGCGTCCACCGCAGGGTGGCCTGCGGCGTCAGCTCCTTCCAGGAGTCGCCATAGGGCGTGGCGAAGTTGGTGGTCAGCGGCGTCAGCGGCGCGGTGTCGTTGGGGTTCAGCCGGTCGCCGGTGGCGACGATGATGCCCCGCTGGAAGCCGTACTTCTTGTCCTTCGTGTAGCGGGCGCCGACCTCGAGCTTCAGGGTGTCGGTGACCTTGAAGCCCACCTGGGCAAACGCGGCCATGTCGCGGTTGTGGCCGTGATCGTCCCAGTGGCTCTCGCCGGAGAGCGTTGGGAGAACCGTCGATTCGCCCCAGTAGCGGTTGTACTGGTGGACGTTGGTCTTCTGATAGTAGGCCCCGACGATCCAGTCGAAGCGGCTTTCGGTGTTGGTCGAGGCCAGCCGCACCTCCTGCGAGATGTGGTTCATCCCCTCGATGAAGTTCACCGGTTCGGCGAAGAGCAGCGGGCCGGCGACGTTGAAGCCGTTGGCCGGACCGAGGCCGGTCTGGTCGTAGAGCGTGAACGAGTGGTTGTGGCGATAGCCGGTGACGCTCGAGAACCGGATGCCCTCGGCGACGTCCTTATCGATCTTGGCGATGATGCTGTAGGTCTCGTGGCGCGCGCCCTGCGGCGTCGGGGCGCGGTCGCCCTTGAACAGCGGCCAGATCGGCAGGCTTTCGTCGCGGCTCAGGCCACCCGGACGCAGAGCGGCGATGAGCGCCCGGGTCGTGGACCAGGGCGTGAAGCTGGCGGGCAGGGTGCTGCTCTTCAGGCCGACGCGATGGATGCCGTCGTTGCTGTCCTTGGCGTAGTCGACGATCAGCTGCGCGCTCAGGTCCGAGCCCTCGGGCTGATAGAGCAACTGCGCCCGCGCCTGGGTGGAGTCGAGGTTCTCCAGGTCGACGTTGTGCAGGATGTCCTTGTAGTAGCCGTCGTGATTGATCGTCTGGAACGAGATCCGGCCGGCCAGGCCGTCGGCGATCTTCCCGGTCACATAGCCTTGGGTCTGACGCAGATCGTAGTTGCCCAGGGTCACCGTGAACTTGCCCGACGCATCGAAACTGGGGGCGTTGCTGATGATGTTCACCGCGCCGCCGGCCACGTTCTTGCCCAGCAGCACGCCCTGCGGCCCGCGCACCACCTCGACCCGAGCGATGTCGTAGAAGGCCGAGTTCAGGTTGCCCGAGCGGCTGACGTAGACGTCGTCAACGAAGGTCGACACGGACTGGTCGGCGGTGGGCGAGCTAAGGCGGGTGTTCACGACGCCGCGGATGTTGATCTCGAACGACTGCGGCGAGTTGGCCGTGAACGAGATGCCGGTCATGGTGTTGGCCAGGTCCTGCAGCGTCAGGACGCGGTCCTTGGCCAGCGTCGCGCCCGTGATGGCGGTGATGGCCAGCGGCGCGGTCTGGACGTTCTCCTCGCGCTTCTGAGCGGTGACGATCAGTTCCTCGAGCTGCGTGTCCGGCGCGGCGCTGGCGGCCATCGCGGGCGCGGCGATAGCCATGCCGGAAAGCAAGGCGATCGCGGAAGCGGTATGGTGAAGTCTCACGTTTCTCTCCCCCGGGCTCCGCCGCCGTGACGGCGAAGTCCCCTTGTTGTGGCCCGCGCGATGCGCGGCTTGTCGAAGCGGGGAGGGCGACCGGGATGACCTGTCCGACCGCGGACAAGGGTCGCGCGGTCAGCTTGCATAACGCCATGAAGTCAGCGCGGGGCAACATCCGCGCGGAACCGTCAGGACATCAGTTTTCCCGGACCACGACCTCCCGATACTTGTTGTTTTTGTAGTTCGTACACTCCAGACGATAAGCGGTCGTTTTGCGTCTCGTCAAGCAAGTCACACCCTCGCCGACGTGTGACGGATGGCGCGTCGGCCTCCCGCTTCCGGCGGCGGATGAAATCTGCAGAAAAGGACTTGCCAGCAGTTCGTACTGTTATGCAAGTTAAATACATCACCTGAGGGAAGGCGGAGGGCCCGGGCCATGACAGCGGCGTTGAGCGACGAGCAGAAGATCGCGGTCGGGCGGGAGATGGCCGAGGCTTGGCGGGCCATGGACTGGCGCAAGGTCGCCGACATGTTCACGCCCGACGGCGTTCTGCATTCGATGATGGTGGACCCTGTCGTCGGTCGCGAGGCGATCTACAAGCGCGTGTCCGGCCTAGCCGACGGGCTCGAACAGATCACCCTGAAGCTGCACCATATCGGCGTGATCGATGGCGCGCTGTTCATGGAGCGGACCGACGAGTTCACCATCCGTGGCAAGGCCGGCTCGGCGCCGGTCGTGGGCGTTCTCGAGTTCGAGGGGCCGCTGATCAAGATCTGGCGCGAGTACTACGACCGGGCCCACCTGCTGAAGAACATGGGCTTGCTCGAGGACTTCGACGCGAAGACCCGCTGAGATGGACGCCGAGGTCCGCGCCCTGCTGGACAAGCAGGCGATCACCGAAGTGCTCATGCGCTATAGCCGTGCGGTCGATCGCGGCGACGAGACCCTGCTGCGCGACTGCTACCACGACGACGCGGTCGAGGATCACGGCGGCTCGTTCTCGGACCTGCCTCGGACTACATCGAGGCGATCAAGCCGGCGCTGCACAGCGGCCGGCTGATGACCCATACGGTGACCAACGTCCTGATCGAGCTGACCGCCGCCGATGCGGCGCTGAGCGAGTGCTACTACCTGTCGTTCGCCCGGTATCCGGCCGCCGAGCCGCCGTTTGAGACCCTGACCCTGGCGCGCGCCATCGACCGGTTCGAGCGGCGGGACGGCGCGTGGCGCATCTCGAACCGCAAGCTCCGCTGGGAGTGGAACCGCGAGCAGCCCATCGCCGAGACCTGGGCGCGCGGCGGGATCGGCGACCCCGCCATCCTCCTGCACGGCGGCAAGAAGCCGAACGATCCGCTGTACGAAGGCTAGCGGCCGAACGCGCGCAACTCGGCCGAGCGGGCGGAGTCGAGGTACTCGTCTAGGCGGGTGATGACCCCGTTCTCCATTTTGACCACCACGCACGCGTCCATCGCCCACTTCTTGCCGTCGGGCAGGGTCGCCTCGAGCACGTGCTGCTGCAGGAAGCCGTCGGGCAAGGCTTCGCGCCGGATCACGCGGTAGTTGCGGTCGGGGAGGGCGCGGATGAACCAGTCCAGCACCTTCATGTTCTGGTCGACCGTTTGCTCGATGCCGTCGCTGTTGTGCCAGAGCTTGGCGTCCGGGGCGTAACAGGCGCGCACCGTGGCGGTGTCGCCCGATTGGATCGCGCCCACGAAGCGCTCGGCGAAGTCGAGGTAATCCTGCGCAGTCATGGCGGTCCCCTAGCGGCCGGTGGTGACGCGTTCGCCCGATAGCGAGCGGCGCATCTGCAGTTCGAAGCCGGCGGGGTCGCGGGCCAGGTTGGCGCGAACGTCGACGGCCATGAAATCGGTGTCGACCTCTGTCGCACCCTTGCGGATCGCCTTCAGGCCGGCCTCGGCGATGGTCGCAGGGGTTTCCTTGAACCCCTCCACATGGCTGGCCATGCGGGTGTCCACGGAGCCGACGATCAGGGCGGTGACCGAGGTGTTCTGCGGCGCGAGCTCGGCGCGCAGGCAGGTGGACATGGCGCGGCCCGCGAACTTCGAAGGGCTGTAGCCCCCCATGCCGGGCACGGCGACGATCCCGCCGGCCGACAGGACGTTGGCGATCGCGCTTTCCTTATGGCGGGCCAAGATGGGGGCGAAGGCGCGGCACATGGCCAGCGGACCGAAATAGTTGGTCTCCATCTCCGCGCGGGCGGCCGAGAGGTCCGGCGCCCTGAGCAGCGTCTGCATGGAGAACTGACCCGCGTTGTTCACCAGGATGCTGACGTCCTGGCATTTGGCGGCCGCGGCCTCGATCTGCTCGGGCTTGCTCACGTCGAGCTGAACGGCGACGACGCGCCGATCTTCGTCGACGAGGTGCTGGGCGTTGGCCGGGTCGCGGGCGCCGACATAGACCTTGGCCGCGCCCGCGGCGAGGAAGGCGCGGACGAAGGCCTCGCCAATGCCGCGGTTGCCGCCCGTGACCAGGGCGACGCTGTCCTTGATTTCCATCCCTTGCTCTCTTGGTCTAGGCGGCGACGAGGCGGTCGCGAATGAAGGCGCGGTCGGCCCAGACCGAATGCGTGCCGCTCGAGATCTTGTGCGGCAGGGCGATCCGGCAGACCGGGCCGTCCTCGAAGCGCTTGCAGTCGATCAGCACGCACTCCGAAGCCTGCCGGTTCTCGTCGATGATGAAGCTGACCAGGTACCCGTCGTCTTCGTCCTTGGCGTTCACCCGCGGCACGAACGGGGCTTCGCTGGCGTAGCGGCCATCGGGCAGGGTCACTTCCCACGACTGCCCGGTCTCCAGGTCGTGCTTCACGAAGCCGGTGAACAGGAACCAGCCGGGCTTGGAAGTGGTGGAATAGGCGTAGCGGTAGGGCTTGCCGGCATAGCGCTGGTTGAACATCCCGAACTCGAGGATGCGATCGTCCAGGTGCCTCTCGGTGGTCTCACCGGTCTTCAGATTGAAGCGCCAGCGGTGGAGCTTGGGGACGAAGCTGTGCTCGTCCAGGAAGGCCATCATGTGGCCAAGACCTTCCGGCGCGTCGGCCAGCGGCCGCGGGGTCGGGTTCTCCTGGAAGTAGCCGTCCATCACCACTTCGTCGCCCTCCTCGTAGGCGTTGAGGAAGTGCAGGACGTAGGTGGGGGCAGCCTCGAACCACTTGATCTCGGACGGCTGGCCATGGCGGGGGATGAGCCCGAATCGCGAGGGGATGCCCGGGTGCAGCCGCACGGCGTGGATGCCACGCTTCAGCAGCTCTTCGTCCCAGAACACCGGCAGGTCGTTGAGGATCGACCAGTTGGCGCTGAACGTCATGTCGTGCGGCAGGCGCGCGCCGGGCAAGGGCACGGGCACGTAGTGGGCCAGCTTCCCGTCCTTATCCACGACGCCGTAGTGCATGTAAGGCGCGTACTTCGAGTAGTTGAAGAACAGGAGCTCGCCGGTGGCCTCGTCGACCTTGGTGTGGGCCGAGACGCCGTCCAGTGGGCCCCAGCTGGCCACGCCACCCTGCTCGAGCGTTTCAGGATCCAGCCAATAGGCCTCGCCGCACTGATAGAAGGTGGAGACGATGCGGCCGCCGTGGACCACCACGTCGGTGGAGGCGGTGTCCTTCAAGCCGCCGTGCGCGCCGAAGCCGGGGCGCAGCGAGGTGCCCGGGCCGTCCATCAGCCCGCCCCACAGCGCCTGCCCGGCCTCCTGTTCGGCCTCGAAGCCCCGGGTGCGGACGAACCGGTTGCGATAGTCGGCCTTGCCGTCCTTGAAGCTGATCAGGTGAAGCATCCCGTCGCCATCGAAAGGATGGTGCCGGCCCAGCGGCTGCTGCACGGGATTCTCGGTGTTGCGGACGTAGACGCCGTCGATGTCGGCCGGGATGGCGCCCTCGATCACCTCCAGGTCTGTGGCGTTGACCTCCTCGTGCAGGGGGGTCCAGGGGCCGCTCAGATAGGGGTGGTTGCTCGGCAGCAGCGAGGTCTGCACCGGCGGCAAGCGCTCCATCTTCATCCGAGCTCTCCGAAGTCGTGGGCGGCCGGGTCGGCGCGCCCTTGAACTCAGGTTAGCATCATGGTCTTGTTGTGCAAGTGACTAGTCTGGGAGGAGAGCCATGAAGATCGTTCTTGCGGCCGCCGCGGCCTTTGCGATGGCGCTAGCGCCGATGGCCGCGCAAGCCGCCGACACCGACGCCAGCCGTATCGCGGTGGTGAAGGAGATGATCGCCGCGTGGAAGGCCGCCGACTGGCGCAAGGTGGGCGACCTGTTTGCCGAGGACGGCGTCCTCCACTCGATGATGATCGAGCCGGTGAAGGGCCGCGAGGCGATCTACCAGCGCATCGCGGCGCTGGGCAAAGGCGCGCCGGGCGGGGTGGTGCTGGACGTTTCGCACATGGGCGTGATCGACGGGCTGGTGTTCATCGAGCGCGTCGACCGCTTCACCTACAACGGCAAGCCCGGCGCCGTGCCGGTCGTCGGCGTGTTGGACGTCAAGGACGGCAAGGTGAAGGCCTGGCGCGAGTACTACGACCGGGCCCAGCTCCTGAAGGAGATGGGCGCCGCGGAGCACTAAGCACGCTCGAGCACCAAGGCGGCGCCGACCCCGACGCCGCCGGTCGCCACAGCCAGGCCGGTCTGGGCGCCGAGCTGGGCCATGTCGTCCAGCAGGGTGGTGGTGAGGATCGCGCCGGTGGCGCCCATGGGATGACCCATGGCCAGGTGGCCGCCGTTGGGGTTCACGCGATCCATGTCGGGGTCATAGCGGCGCTCGAAGAGCACCGGCACAGCGGCGAAAGCCTCCATGAACTCCACCGCGCCAACCTCGCCCAGTTCGAGGCCGGCGCGCTCGAGGGCGAGGTCCATCGCCGAGAACCCGGCGGTGAGCTGCATGACATGGTCGCCGGCCGTCTCGCCCACCGCCCGGATGCGGGCGAGCGGCGTGAGGCCCAGCGCGCGCCCAGCTTGCAGTGTGCCCAGCAGGACCAGCGCCGCGCCGTCCGAGATGGGAGGGCAGTGCGCCACGGTGTGCGGATGCTCGATGGCGCCGAGGGCCGGCCGGTGCGACAGCAGGATGTCGTCGTAGCCCTCTGCGCCCGTGGCGGCGAAGACCGGACCGAACTTGGCCAGGCTCGCGCCCTCGCCGAAGTCGCGGATGTTCTCGTCGCGCGCCAGGGCGACTTGGCCACCGGCGCCGGTCACCGGAATCACGCGGCCGTCGTAACGCCCCTCGGACCAAGCGGCCGCGGCGCGGCGATGCGAGCGCAGGACGGCAGCGTCCATCTCGGCGCGGGTGATCCCCTCGGCGGTGGCGAGCAGATCGGCCGCCAGGCCCACCGGCGCCCAGCCCATGGCGGCGGCCATGCCCATGTCGCTGTAGAAGTCGGCCTGGTCAGCCAGGAACGGCGTCTGCGACATGCTCTCGACGCCCCCGGCCAGCGCCATCTCGACCTGGCCGCTCTCCACGCGGCGCGCCGCGTCGGCGATGGCGCTGAGGCCCGAGACGCAGAAGTTGTTGATCGTCAGGCAGGCCATCTCGTCCGGCAGCCCCGCCTGGATGCGCGACGACAGCGCGATGTGGCCGCCCTGGACGCCCGCCTGGGTCACGCAGCCCAGGGTGAAGTGTCGCGGCGCGGCGACCGCGTCCGGTCCGTTGCGCTGTGTCAGCGCCTCAATGAGCTGGCCGACGAGGCGGGCGGGTTTCACGCCCGCGAGCGAGCCATCCGGGCGACCTTTCCCGCGCGGCGTCCGCACGGCGTCGAAGATGTAGACCGACATGCCGCTCCTCCCACCCTGAGTCAGTCTTGTAAACGAAGTTATCCCGTCGCGGGAAGCACGATCCGCTGTCCGGACAGGTTTGGATCGGGTCCGGACGCGACTTCGATTGAGGTTGGGAACTGGCGGGCGTGAGCTGATTGCGCGGCGTCTGCCGCTGTCAGTCCAGGATCGTCATGAGCATCTCCCAAGACGCCGCCGTTACCCCTCCCGTCCCGAAATCCTTCGCCGCCGAGGTGCTGGAGTTGGTCAAGACGATCGGCGCGGCGCTGCTGATCGCGCTGGTGCTGCGTGTCGCCCTGTTCGAGCCGTTCACGATTCCGTCGGACTCGATGGAGCCCGGCCTGCGGACCGGGGACTACGTGGTGGTCTCGAAGTTCGACTATGGCTGGAGCCGCCACTCGATCCCGCTCAGCCCGCCCCTTTGGCACGGTCGGATCCTGGCCGCGGAGGGGCCGAAGCGCGGGGACGTGCTGGTCTTCAAGCTGCCGCGCGACATGAGCCAGAACTACATCAAGCGCGTGATCGGGCTGCCCGGCGACCGGGTACGGTTCGCGGGCGGCGTGATCTCCGTCAACGGAGAGCCGATCGTCCAGGCGCCGGCCGGCTTCGTTCGCGATCCGGGCTCGCCGGAGGTGACGGTCCAGGAAAAGGTCGAGCGCCGGCCGGACGGGCGCGCCTACGTCACCTTCGACCGCGGACCAGGGCACGAGGGCGACGACACCGAGACCTACGTGGTTCCCGAGGGCAGCTACTTCATGATCGGCGACAACCGGGACAACTCGCTGGACAGCCGGTGGCCCCGGGCGGCGGGCGGGGTCGACTTCGTGCCGGCCGAGAATATCGTGGGCCAGGCGCGGTTCGTGATGCTGTCCTGGCGCGGGGCGTCGCTGTGGAAGCCGTGGACCTGGGGGAACATCGACTTCAGCCGGATCTTCAAGGCGGTCCGCTAGCGGCGGTATTCGTCCAGGGTCAGCACGCCGTCGTGGTTGGCGTCGAGGTGAGCGAAGGCCACGCGGCGCAGCAGGTCCTGGGCCGGATCCGCCGGGTTGGGGCGGGCCAGGGAGGGGACCGCGATTGCGCCGACCGCCGCGGCGAGCAGCGCGCCGGCGGCCAGGCGCCAGTGGGTCCTGGCCCGAGGCGCAGGGGCCTCCACCTGCTGGTCGATGAAGGCGCGGACCGCCTCGCTGGCCGAACGGCCTTCGCGGCGGCACCGCTCCATGAACGCCGTCTTGGCGGCGTAGGGGAGGCGGATCTCGAGCGACTCGCTCTTCTTGGGCGGCCTGGGTTCGCGCATGGCCGGAATCCAAACCCAAACGCCGCCCGCGCGACAGCGAAATCGTGTCCGGACGCGTTTTCGACGCAGGTTGAAGCCGTCTCGCCACCCGTCTACCAGCGGCGGCGGACAGGGGAATCTCAGATGGCCGACGGCGCGGTGGACTTCGAATATCTGGAGACGTTTGCGGCCGGCGACATGGCGGTGGTGACCGACGTGCTGGCGCTGTTCCAAGGGCAGGCCGAGGGCTGGATGGCCCGCCTGGACGCGCCCGGCGAGGGTTGGCGCGACCTTGCGCACACTATCAAGGGTTCCGCCCGTGGCATCGGCGCGACCGCGCTGGGCGAGGTGGCCGACCGGGCCGAACGGGGCGACGCGTCGATGGCGCCTGAGCTGCGCACCGCGCTGGCCGACGCCCTGGCCGAGATCGAAGGCTACCTCACGCGCATCGGTGGCGGCTGACTGTCGGATCGCACCGGCCTCGTTCGTCGTAATGGGGAAACCCAGGGAGTGAGCGTATGAAGTCCGACACCATCCTCGTCGAGAATATCGCCAGCCCGGACAGCCCGCCGCGGCCCGTGAACAAGGAGAAGTTCGAGGCGACCCGCGACGCCGTCCTTGCGGTGCTGCCGACGTCCGAGCCCGGGTTCTCGTATGCAGAACTGAAGGCCGCTGCGCTGCCGCGACTGCCCGAGGCCCTCTTCCCAGGTGGGGACAAGGTGGGCTGGTGGCTGAAGTGCGTGCAACTGGACCAGGAAGCCAAGGGCGTCATCCTGCGCCATGGTAAGCCGCTGCGCTGGTATCGCGCCGCCTAGGGGATCAGGGCCCGGTCGGAATAGGTCTCGATCAGCAGGGCGAACGGGCGTCCATCCGGCGTCTGAAGATAGGCCCGGTGCTGGAGAACGTTCGGCGGGATCGTCACCGCGACGTCGAAGCCGGCGGGATCGGCCGCTTCCCAGCCCGGTGGCAAGGGCTGGAACAACAGGCGTGACGACAGAGTGCGGCGCTGGAAATTCAAGGGGCGGACCACGACGCCGAAAGGCCGCTGCGTCGATTCCAGGTCGACATTCATCTGCGCGGTCAGGCGGCCGGGCAGGTACCAGTTGTCGGCGCGCGACAGCACGACCTCGCCGCACTTGAGCTCCACCCGGCGGCGCTTGAGCGGCTCGTTCGCGGCGGCGCCCAGCTGGCGGCGGGCGGCGTTGGCGGCGGCCAGGTCGTCCGGAATCTCGACCTGCTGGGCGAGGATCCGCGGCGCGGCGGGATCGCGGCGGTCGCACAGCGCCTGGAGCACAGCCGTCGCGCTGTCGTGGCTCAGCAGGTCGGCGTTCAGGGTCTGGAGCTGCGCCTGCAGCCGCAGCCGCTGGACATAGTTCGCCCCCTGCGCCGCCGCGTCGCCCGACGCCAGCGAAACCGCGCTCACGACCGCCGCCAAGAGACCTCCTGCCAACCTCAAATCCTAGATCCCGGCGCCGTTGTCGATGGCCCGCAGGGCTTCCTCGTGCGCCTCCGCTTCGGCCTCGATCCAGCCGATGAAGGCCTTCACCTGCGGCAGCCGTCCCTTGGCCTTGGGATGGACGAGGTAGTAGGCGAAGTCGACGGCCTGCGCCATCTGCAGCGGCGCCACCAGGCGCCCCGCATCGAGGTCGGCCTGGGCGAGCGTGCGCTTGGCCAGGGCCACGCCGCGGCCGTTGGCCGCCGCCTCGATCACCAGGCTGGACTGGTTGAAGCGCGGGCCGCGATGACCGTCGATGCCGCGCAGGCCGCGCGCCGCCAGCCACATCGGCCAGTCGGGACAACTGTCGTCGATATCGGGCGAGCCGTCATGCAGCAGGGTGTGGTTCGCCAGGTCTTCCGGCGTGTCCAGCGGATGCTCCGCCAGGAGCTCGGGGCTCAGCACCGGAATCACCGCCTCGCTGACAAGCCGCTTTACCTCGAGTCCCGGGTAGCGGCCCGCCCCATACCGGAGCGCCAGATCGACCTCGCCGGCGCTGAGGTCCACCAGCTCCATGCCGGCGTTGAGCCACACGTCGACCTGGGGGTGGGCCCGCTCGAAGGCGCCGAGGCGGGGCGCCAGCCACTTGGCGGCGAACGAGGGCGGTGCGGTGATGGTCAGGCGACGCCCGTCGACGGCGGCGGTCAGCAGGCTCGCGGCCTCCGCCAGCCGATCGAAAGCCTCGCGCAGGGCGGGCAGGGCGGTCTGGGCCGCGTCGGTCAGCAGAAGACCCTTAGGCGTGCGCTTGAAGAGCGCCGCCCCGACATAGTCCTCGAGGTTCTGGATCTGCTGGCTCACCGCCCCGGGGGTCACCGACAGCTCGTCCGCGGCCCGGCTGAAGTTCAGGTGGCGCGCGGCGGCCTCGAACGCCCTGAGGGCGTTGAGCGGCGGTAGACGTCGGCGCTGGTGGTTTCGATCCATCCTAGAATTCCTGACACCCCAGGCAGAAGTCCTTGGGTTGCGAATTGGCCCCTTGCCGCCCTTATTGCAAGCGTCCGGCGGTGTATCGGCCCTTTTCGCCGACGGACATCAAGCGGGGCGGGCGCCAGTCCGCCCCGTCATGATTTCGGGGTCGGTGTGTCGATAGAGAAGCTAAACATGGGTGTCCGAAACGGCAAAGGCGGGAGTGGCGAGCGCCTTGTGGTGCTGAGCGGCCACGGCCGGGCGCGCGACCCAGGCCGCGTGTGGTTGGTGGGCGCCGGACCGGGCGACCCCGATCTGCTGACGATCAAGGCGCTGAAGGCGTTGCAGGGCGCTCAGGTGGTGGTGCACGACGGGCTGGTGTCGGACGAGATCCTGGATCTCGCGCCCGCCGCCGCTCGCCGGATCAGCGTCGCCAAGCGCAAGTCGCGCCACTCGTACAGCCAGGACGAAATCAACCGCATGCTGGTGGCGTTCGCCCTGGAAGGCCTGGAGGTCGTGCGGCTGAAGGGCGGCGACCCCTTCATCTTCGGCCGCGGCGGCGAGGAACTGGAAGCCTGCCGCGAGGCCGGCGTCGAATGCCGGATCGTGCCGGGCGTTACGGCCGCCTTGGCGGCGGGCGCCAGCGCCGGCGCGCCCCTGACCCATCGCGGCTCGGCCCAGGCCGTGACCTTCGTCACCGGCCACGCCGCGAAGGGCGGCGAGCCCGACCTGGATTGGGAGAGCCTGGCCAAGGCCAACCAGACGGTCGTGATCTACATGGGCCTGTCGATGTCCGCTCCGATCGCGGCGCGCCTGATGGCCGCCGGACGAGCGGGCTCGACCCCGGCGCTGATCGTCGAGAACGCCAGCCGGGCCGAAGAGCGCCGCCTAGTCACGACGCTGGCCGGCCTCGCCGAGGCCGCCGCGAACCTCAACGGCCCGGCGCTGCTGGTCGTGGGCGAGGCGATGGCGCTCGCCCAGGCGGGCGAAGGCCGGCCTCGCATCGAAACTTTCATTCAGGAGGCGCGGGCATGAAGGCGCTGACCGGCAATCTGTTGGCCGATGGCGAAGCCGTGTTCTGGAGCGAGGGCCGGTGGGTGCCGCGCTTCCGCGACGCCGAGCTGTTCAGCGACGACCAGGCGGCCGAAACGGCCGAGGGCCAGGCCAAGTCGCAACAGACCGTCGTTGTCGATCCCTACCTGATCGACGTGATCGAATCGGAGGGGCTCTGGGCGCCGCTCAGCTTCCGCGAGCGGATCCGCGCGCTTGGCCCTTCGAACCATCCTCAACACGGGAAACAGGCGCTGGGCGGCGACGATATCGCGGCCCTCCAACACGCCCACGGCGCGGCGCGGTCGACCGGCCGCGTCAACCTGATCAAGCGGAAGTAGTCCGATGTACCAGTACGACACCATCGACAAGGAGTTCACCCAGGACCGGGTGGCTGAGTTCCGCGAGCAGGTGGAGCGCCGCCTAGCCGGTGAGATCACCGAAGATCAGTTCAAGCCGATCCGGCTGTTGAACGGCCTCTACCTGCAACTGCACGCCTACATGCTGCGCGTCGCCATCCCCTACGGGACGCTGACGTCGAAGAAGCTGCGCAAGCTGGCCTGGATCGCCTCGACCTACGACCAGGGCTACGGCCACTTCACGACCCGCACCAATCTACAGCTCCACTGGATCAAGCTGAAGGACGCGCCCGCGATCCTGGAGCATCTGGGCGAGGTCGGCATGCACTCCATGCAGACGTCGGGCAACACGATCCGCAACGTGACGGCCGACCCCTATGCCGGCGCCACGGCCGACGAGCTGGACGATCCGCGCGTCTGGGCCGAGGCGATCCGTCAGTGGTCGACGGTGCATCCCGAGTTCAGCTTCCTGCCGCGCAAGTTCAAGATCGCCGTGACCGCGGCCGCCAAGGACCGCGCCGCCACCAAGGTCTACGACATCGGCCTGGCCATGCGCCGGGGCCGCGGCGGCGAGCTGGGCTTCGAAGTGCTGGTGGGCGGCGGCCTCGGCCGGACGCCCTACCTCGGTCCGACGATCCGCGAGTTCCTGCCGACGCGGCACCTGCTGTCGTACCTGGAGGCGATCCTGCGGGTCTACAATCGCCACGGCCGGCGCGACAACATCTGGAAGGCGCGCATCAAGGTGCTGGTGGCCAGCCTTGGCGCCGAGGAATTCGCCCGTCAGGTCGAGGCCGAGTGGGCGAAATCCGATCCCGAGCGCATCGATCTCCCAGACACGGAGCTGGCCCGCATCCGCGCCGATTTCACGCCGAAGTTCGAGACGCTGAAGCCGCGCTCGGAGGCCATCGAGCAGTTGAAGGCGGGGGACTCGGGGTTCGCGCGGTTCCTGCGCAACAATGTCCACCCGCACAAGATCCCGGGCTATGCCCTGGTCGACGTTTCGCTGAAGGCTCCGGGCCAGACGCCGGGCGACATGACGTCGGACCAGATGAATGTCGTGGCCGACCTGGCGGAGCGATATTCGCTGGACGAGGTGCGGGTGAACTACACCCAGAACCTGATCCTGCCCCACGTGAAGCTGGATGATCTCCCCACGGTCTATGCGGCGCTCGACGGGGCAGGCCTCGCCACGCCGAACATCGACCTGATCAGCGACATCATCGCCTGCCCGGGCCTTGACTACTGCGCCCTGGCGAATGCGCGCGCCATCCCGGTGGCGCAGCACATCGCAAAGCGGTTCGCCGATCCGGCCCGCGCCGAGCTGATCGGTGAGCTTAAGATCAAGATCAGCGGCTGCATCAACGCCTGCGGTCACCACCACGTGGGCCACATCGGGATCCTGGGCGTCGATAAGAAGGGCGAGGAGTTCTACCAGGTCACCCTGGGCGGATCCGGCGAGGAGGACGCCAGCCTGGGCTCGATGCTGGGCCCGGCGCTCTCGGCCGACCGCGTGACCGACGCCGTCGAGCAGATGGTCGATGTCTATCTGCGCGAACGCCGCGAGGGCGAGCGCTTCCTCGACACCTTCCGCCGCACGGGCGTCGCGCCCTTCAAGGAGGCCGTCTATGCCGACGCGAATTAAGGTCCAGGACGGCCACATGTACCCGGTCGAGGACCCGTTCACCAACGTGGCCGACGATCAGGACCTGCCGCAGGGCGATGTGATCCTGTCGCTCGCCCGCTTCCAGGCCGAGGGCGAGCGTCTGCTCTCCGAAGGCCGCGCGGTGGGCGTGCGCCTGAAGAGCGACGAGGAAGTCGAGGCCCTGGTCTACGACCTGCCGCGGATCGCCCTGGTGGCGCTGGAGTTCCCGAAGTTCCGCGACGGTCGGGCCTATTCCAACGCGCGGCTTCTGCGCGAGCGCTATGCGTTCGTGGGCGAGGTCCGGGCGGTCGGTGACGTGCTGCGCGAGCAGGCGCACTTCATGTTGCGGTGCGGCTTCGATGCGTTCGAACCCGCGGACGGCACGGGCGCCCAGGAATGGGAGGCGGCCACCCGTCGGTTCCGCCACGTCTATCAGCGCGCCGCCGACGGTCGCGAGCCCGCCTTCGCGGAACGGGAGGCGTGAGCCATGGCTTTCGACTCGCTTGACCGTGCTCCGGTGGCCCTGCGCCTCGACGCCGAACTGCGTCACGCGCACCCCCGGACGATCCTAGAGGCGGCCGTTGAGAGCTTCGGCGACAAGCTGGCGCTGGTCTCCTCGTTCGGAGCGGAGTCCGCGGTGCTGCTCGACATCGCCGCCAAGGTGAAGCCGGACATCGCCGTCCTGTTCCTCGACACCGGCATGCTGTTCGGTCAGACGCTCGACTACCGCCAGCAGCTCGCGGCGCGCCTGGGCCTCACGAATGTGCGCGACCTGCGCCCGAGCTACCAGGACCTCGCTACCGCCGATCCACAGGCCAAGCTGTGGCAGAGCGATACGGACGCCTGCTGCCACGTGCGCAAGGTGCTGCCGCTGGACAAGGCGCTGGGCGAGTTCGACGCCTGGATCACCGGCCGCAAGCGCTTCCACGGCGGCGACCGCCTCCACCTGCCGGTGGTCGAGCCGTCGGAAGGGAAGATCAAGTTCAATCCGCTGGCCAATTGGGGCAAGGCCGATCTCGACGCCTATGCCGCCGAACATGGCCTGCCGGCCCATCCGCTGGTCGCCCAGGGTTTTCCCTCCATCGGCTGCTGGCCCTGCACGCAACCGGCGGAGGAGGGCGAGGACGTCCGCGCCGGGCGCTGGAAGGGTCTGGACAAGACCGAGTGCGGAATCCATCTGGCGCGTGCGCCCGGGACGCCTGACAACGTCGGCGGCGATATCTAAGGCTTTTCAGGAATGAACGACGTGACCTTGGCCCAGCCGGCTGCCAGCGCCGGACTGAAGGCGTCCGGCGCCTTCTTCGTCGAGACCGTGACGTGGGTGCACCACTGGACCTCGACCCTGTTCTCATTCCGCACGACGCGCGACCCGGCGCTGCGGTTCTCCAGCGGGCAGTTCGTGATGGTCGGTCTGCAGAAGGAGGACGGCAAGCCGCTGGTCCGCGCCTATTCGATCGCCTCGCCGTCGTGGCACGAGGAGCTGGAGTTCTACTCCATCAAGGTGCCGGATGGTCCGCTGACCTCGCGGCTGCAGAATATCAAGGTCGGCGACCAGGTCCTGATCGGCCGCAAGCCCACGGGCACGCTGGTGCTGGACGGACTGAAGCCTGGAAAGCGGCTCTACATGCTGGGCACCGGCACGGGCCTGGCGCCCTGGCTGTCGCTCGCCCGGGACCCGGACGTTTATGAGCGCTTCGAGACGGTGGTCGTGACCCATACCGTGCGCGAGGTGGCGGACCTGAACTACGCGGAGCTGTTCGACGAACTGCCCAAGGACGAAATCCTGGGCGAGCTGATCGGCGACAAGCTGAAGTACTATCCGACGGTGACGCGGGAGGCGTTCCGTACCAAGGGTCGGATCACCGACCTGATCGCCTCGGGCCAGCTTTTCACCGACCTGGGCCTACCCCCGTTCAACCCGGCGGAGGATCGCGTGATGCTGTGCGGTGGCCCGTCTGTACTGGCCGATCTTAAGAAACAGCTGGTGGACCTAGGGTACGAGGAAGGTTCCATAGCACAGCCTGGAGATTTCGTTCTCGAGAAGGCGTTCGTCGAGACGTAGAAGTCCGCTGCGGTGCAGTAAGATTTCGGAAACCCCATGGTGGAGTCATCGGGGATACACATAAGCGAATCTACGTAGGTGTTCGTCCGAAATTTTAACCATAATTCGGGCGTGCTTAGATGAGGACACGGCTTGGAGGAGCCCCCCGTGTCCGCCACCTACTTCGAAACGCCCGAAGCACAACCGACGCTCGTAGCCCAGATTGCGACCTGGTTCCGTGACGCGCGTCGGCGCGCGACGGCCGAGGCTCCTAGGGGCGCGGCGCGCCAGCGACATTCGGCCCCGAGCGTCGCCACCGGCGCCTGCAGCTGCTGCGCCGGCCAGGCCCTGTCCCGCTACGTCTCGCCCCAGGTGCTCGACCGGCTGATGGCCGACCCGAGCGGCCTGACCCTGGGCGGTGAAACTCGCGACGTCACGGTGCTGTTCGCCGACCTTCGCGGCTTCACCGCGCTCGCCGAGGCCCTCAAGGACAACCCGCGCCGCCTCAGCGACTTGATGAACGCCGTCCTCGACCCCTTGGCCGAGATCGTGCTGGCCCACGGCGGCGCCATCGACAAGTACATGGGCGACTGCGTGATGGCCTTCTGGGGCGCTCCGCTGGACGATGCGGACCATGCCACCCACGCCTTCGAGGCCGCCCAGGCGATGCTGGGCGCCGTGGACGACATCGATCGCCGTGTGCGCGCCGCGTTCGGCGCCGAGGTCGACCTGCCGCCCATCCGGATTGGGATCGGGATCAACTCGGGTGAATGCGTCGTAGGCAATGTGGGCGCCCGCCGGCGCTTCGACTATTCCGTCCTCGGTGACCCGGTGAACGTCGCCTCGCGCATCGAAGAGCTGTGCAAGGTCTACGACATCCCTCTGCTGATCGGTGAGGAGACCGCCCGCCGCCTGCCGGCCGACGCCGGCCTCGCCGAAATCGGCCGCCTCACCCTGCGCGGCCGCAGTGAGAAGCAATGGGTCTACAGCCTCGGCGCGCTGGGCCTGCCTTCGGAGCCTGCGCAATGAGTGCGTCGTCGCAATTCATCGTGCCGCAGGCCGCGATCCCCGCCCATGCGTCGGAAGCGACCCACAAGGCCGCCCCTGCGCTGCCGCCGGGCATCGGCCTCGGCCTCGGTCTCGTGGTCTCGCTGGGTCTGTGGACCGCCATCGCCTATGTCGTTGTGCGGCTTATCGGCTGATCGTGGCCTCTGCCGCTTCCAGGATGAAGGCCGCCCGATCCGCCACGCTCGCCTTCGGCACGACCACGGGGGCGTAACCGAGGGTCGGTAGCCTGCCTTGGATGAGCCCGAACGTCGCCTCGGCTTCTTCCCAAGCCTGCCTTCGTTCCGCATCGGTCTCGTAGATCTCCGGCCAGGGCGGAAGGACGAAGACGGTTCTGTTGTAGCGCCGCGTCCGGATGGCTTCGACGAGGGCCGGGGAGGGCGTCGAGCCGTTCGCGCCGTAGCTGTCAATGATCCCGCGGTCGAAGAAGACCCGCCGCGTCTCCCCGGCCATGGCGTCGAAGATCGCGATGTCCCGCGCCGAGCACAGGGCCACATATAGGTCGTTGTCCGGCCAGGGCGCGCCCCGGCCGCCGGTCTCGAGCTGCTCCCGGATCACGGCGCGCGCCGTCTCCTCGACGACCAGCTCCCCCATCGCCTGCAGATGGCGAATGAGCGTGGTCTTGCCCACGCCGGGGCCGCCGGTGAGGACGAAGAAGTTGGGTTTTTGGATGGGAGCCCCCAGGGACGAGGGCTAGCCCGTCACTTGGGCGGGCAGCCCGTGAAATTTCCGACCTTGATCGCGGTCAGGGTGCCGAGGTTCAGCTTCTGCAGCGTCTTCATCGAGGCCGCATTGTGCCCCGTGTAGAGGTCGATGCGCTGGCCCTTGATCGCGCCGCCGATGTCGGAGGCGTACCAGTAGCCGTCGTGCGCCTGGCCGTTGGGCATCTTGAGTCCCACGGTCTCCTTGATGAAGACCACCGTGCGGCGCGGAATGATGTTCTTGTCCACCGCCAGGGTGCGCATCGGCACCACGCGGCAGCCAAGGCTGTCCAGGCTGCCGACGCCCTTAGCGCCGGCGTGATAAAGCGTGGCCTTCACGTTGAAGACCGCAGAGCCGGGAAGCGCCCCCGAAATGATCGAGGAAACAAGATCGCCGACGGGATCGTTCGTCGCGGCTTGCGCGTTGGAAGCGATACCGAGGGCGGAAAGCACTGCCAGGGCGGCGAGGCGGCGTCGCATGGACGGCGTCCTCCTTCGTCGTTGAACTGGTGGCCGGAGTCCTACCGGCTGAGCTCCTGCGGGGCAACCCCGGAAGGGCGATTGGCCGCGGCCTGTGAGTTTCCCTAACAGTTGAAGTCAGCCGGTATCGCTTGATCGCCAAGGGATTTCGCCGCAAAGCCGCGCTCCAGCAACCGGAGAGCGGCGCATGAAAATCTATGGGGACAGCATCTCCGGCAACTGCCTGAAGGTGAAGTGGACGGCCGATTTTCTGGGCCTGAAGTACGACTGGATCGAGACCAACATCCTCCAGGGCGAGTCGCGCACGCCGGCGTATCTGGCGATGAATCCGGCGGGGCAGGTCCCCGCGGTGGTGCTGGACGACGGCCGGCCGTTGGCCCAGTCGAACGCGATCCTGCTGCATTTCGCCGAGGGCTCGGAGCTGATCCCGGCTGACCGCTACGAGCGGGCGCGCATGCTGGAGTGGATGTTCTGGGAACAGTACAGCCACGAGCCCTACGTGGCCGTCGCGCGGTTCCAGGTTCTCTATCTGGGCAAGGCGGTCGCGGACCTCGAGCCTCGCCTGGTCGAACGCGGGAATGGCGCGCTGCAACGGCTGGAACTGGGCTTGTCCCAGTCGCCGTTCCTGGTGGGCGACAAGCTCAGCCTCGCCGACGTGGCGGTTGTGGCCTACACGCGGGTCGCCCACGAAGGCGGCTTCAGCCTCGATCCTTATCCGGCCGTGAAGGCCTGGGTGGCCCGGGTCGAGCAGACCCTGCGCATCGGCTGAGATCCTCCCCGAGCGCGCTTGCCATTGTCACGGGCGGGCGGGAAAAGCGGGGCATGAAACGCCTTTCCGCCCTGGCGCTCGCCGCCGTGCTCGCCGCCGCCCCCAGCTCGCTCTTCGCCTGGGGCAACACCGGTCACCGCATGCTGGGCGAGATCGCCATGCGCGCGCTGCCGACGGATGTGCCGGCCTTCCTCCGCACGAAACGGGCCGTCATCGACGTGGGCGAATTCTCCCGGGAGCCGGATCGGTCGAAGGGTGCGGGCAAGTTGCACGATCAGGACCGCGACCCCGGCCACTTCATCGACCTGGACGAGGACGGCAAGCTGCTGGGCGGCCCGCCCATGCTGCCGCTGGCGGCGACCCGCGCCGAGTTCGAGACCCAGCTCCGCGCCGCGAACCTGGACCAGTGGAAGGTCGGCTACCTGCCGTACTCGATCATCGACCGCTATCAGCAGCTGACCACCGACTTCGCCTATTGGCGCGTCCTGCACGCGGCTGAAGCCAATCCGAAGTGGAAGGCGCACCGCGCCTGGTTCACCGCCGACCGCGTCCGCCGCGAGGCTTTGATCCTGAAAGGCATCGGCGAGCTCAGTCACTTCGTGGGCGACGGCAGCCAGCCGCTGCACGTGACCAGTCACTACAATGGTTGGGGCGACGGGCCGAACCCGAACAACTATTCCAAGGCCCGCCTGCACGGACCGTTCGAGAGCGACCTGGTCCAGGCCACCGTCAAGCCGGCGGCGGTCGCGGCCAAGGTCACGCCGCTGCGCCTCTGCAACTGCCCCATCGAGCAGCGCGTGTCCGACTACCTCAGCGCCACAGGGAAGCAGGTGATTCCGTTCTACGAAATGGAGAAGGCCGGCGGCATGGCCCCCGGCGACCCGCGCGGCACCGCGATGGCTACCGAGCGGCTCGCCGTGGGGGCCTCGGAGCTGCGGGACGTCATCGTCGAGGCCTGGCAGGCGAGCCTGAACTCGAAGATCGGCTGGAAGCCGGTGGCGGTGAAGGACGTCCTGGACGGCAAGGTCGATCCGTATCCGTCGCTGTATGGCATTGATTGATGACGACACCCCAGTTCGGGCGCGCGGAACCAGGGGCGTCCTATCCGGACCGCCCCGCCGCCTTCGCGGTTGTCGAAAGGGACGGCCTGCTGGCCTTGGTGCGGGTTGAGCGCCAGGCGCGGGGACTGGTCCTCGACCTGCCGGGCGGCGGCATCGACGGCGACGAAAGCGCGGCCGAGGCCGCGGTGCGTGAATGCGGTGAGGAGGCCGGGCTGGTCGTGGCGCTGGACGCCGAGCCCTTCGTCCATGCCGACCACTATTTCCTGCACAACGATGGCGTGGTGCGAAATACACGCAGCGCCTTTTTCGCGGGGCGGGTCGCAGCCGAGGATCCGGCGCTCAAGATCGAGGACGATCACGAGTTGGTCTGGGTCGCTCCTGACGAGGCTCTGCTGCGGCTGGACCGGGAATCGCATGTCTGGGCGGTGGTGACGTGGCTGAGATTGCGCGCGCGGGCCTGAGGCGCTAGCAGCGCGCCATGACAGCGAAGATTATCGAGGGCCTCCCCGTCGCCGAGCGCCTGAGGGCCGAGGTGGCCGCAGAGGTGACGCGCCTGAAGGCCGAGCATGGTCTCCAACCGGGCCTCGCGGTCGTGCTGGTGGGTGACGACGCCGCCAGCCAGGCCTACGTGAAGTCGAAGGGCGAGCAGTCGCTTGCGGCGGGCATGCACTCAGTCACGCACCGGCTCGCGGCCGAGACATCGCAGGACGAGTTGCTGAAGCTCGTCCGCGAACTGAACGCCGATCCCAAGATCCACGGCATCCTGGTGCAGCTACCCCTGCCGAAGCACCTGGACGAGAGCCCGATCATCGACGCGATCGATCCGGACAAGGACGTCGACGGGCTCCACGTGGTCAACGCCGGTCGTCTCGCTGTCGGGCTGCCGGCCCTGACGGCCTGCACGCCCGTCGGGTGCATGGTCCTGCTCCGAGACACCCTCGGCGACCTCACGGGCAAGCACGCGGTGGTGGTCGGGCGCTCGCGCCTGGTGGGCAAGCCGATCGGGCAGCTGCTGCTGGCGGCGAATTGCACGGTCACCATGGCCCATTCCAAGACCGTGGACCTGCCGGGCATCTGCCGCAGCGCCGACATCCTGGTGGCTGCGGTCGGCCAGCCCCGTATGATCCGAGGCGACTGGATCAAGCCCGGCGCATGCGTCATCGACGTGGGCATCAACCGCGTGCCGTTCGACAATCCCGAACAGGCCGCCCTGGGCAAGACCAAGCTGGTGGGCGACGTGAACTACAAGGAAGCGCTGGAAGTCGCGGGCGCCATCACCCCGGTGCCGAAAGGGGTGGGCCCGATGACCGTCGCGTGCCTCCTCCAGAACACCGTCACCGCAGCGAAGCGGCAGGCGGGTCTGGAGCCCTAGGACGGGGGCTTGGCGTTCGCGTTGGTCCAGGCCACGACCTCGCCCAGGACTTCCCGCACCGCCTGGTCGTAGGCCGGCACGATCGCGGTGACGCGGTTGTCGCTGGCGGTCACCCGCTTCTCAAAGAGCTTCTCGCCAACGAGGCCACGGTCGGTCCCGCCGGTTAGAGCGGCCCGCGCGCGTACGACGATGGTCGGCGCCGCCTTGGGGCCGTGGTCATAGTGGGCCTCGAAGTTCCGCACATCGAGACGAAGGATATAGGCCGCCACGCCGGGCTCGCCGCGGGCGATCAGGCGCACATGCCCCGGATCGGCGTCGAAGGCCGCGACAACGGCCTCGTCCCACAACACCGCGGCGGGCGCGATCCATCGGGTCTCGGCCACGTAGGCGGCCTTGCCGTCGGTCAGGGTCAGCAGCCGGTCGCCGGCGGACTCTCGTTGGAAGGTGGCGTTGGTTCGGAAGACGCCCACGGTTCCGGCCGCGGCTTCCACGTCCTTCGCCGCAACGGCCTGTCCGAAGCGGTAGAGATGCGCCGGCTTGCTCTTGGGCAACAGCGACACGCAGGCGGTCAACGCCAGCGCCGACGCGGCCACGGCGGTCAGGCGGAGCAGGGCGGCAGGTCGCATCATTGGGGCACCTTCACTTCCTCGGCCTTGCCCTTGCCGAGCGCGCCGGTCGGGTTGGATTGGACCTCGTTGATGAGCCGTTCCAGCGACTCGGCCGTCTGCTGCAGCTGGATCACCGCGGTGGTGACCTGCGGCAGGCCGTTGGTCGCGAAGTCAGCCGTGGGGCCCTGCAGGCGGTCGATCATCACGCGGGCGTCCTTAGCGGTCGCTTTCGCTTCCTCGGCGGCGTCGGCCAGATTGGCGATCGCGCGCTTGCCTTCGCCGTCGACGACGCTGCGGGTGGAGGCCGAGAGCTTGGCGATCTCGTCCGCGGCGGTATCGATCCGCTGCAGCGCGCTCTGCGCGTCGGCAAGGATTGCCTTGCGCTCGCGCAGTTCGGCCGTGAACGCCTGGGCGTCGGAGAGAGAGGCCGAGAACGTCTTGATGTTCTGGTCCGACAGGACGCGGTTCACGCGGTCCAGCGCCTCGATCGTCCGGGTCAGCACGGTGCCGCCGCCTTCCAGCAGGTCGGAGATCGCGCTGCGCTGGCTGCGGATCACCGGAATGCAGTCGCGCCCCAGGCCCAGCCGCTCGCACCGCGGCTTGTCAGCCTCCTTCAGGAGTGGCCGCGTGCCGGTGCCGGCGGTGATCTGGACATAGTTCAGGCCCGTGATGCCCTGGGGCTCCAGGGTCGCATAGCTGTCGACCCGGATCGGCACGTCCTCGGTCACCCGCACCCGGGCGATGACGTTTCGCGGATTGAACTTGTCGAGGGCGATCTTGGTGACCTCGCCCACCTTGATGCCGTTGAAGTGGACCTCGCCGCCTTCGTTCAGGCCACGGACCGGTCCCTGGAAAACGATGTCGTACAGGTCGTACTCGGCGTTGATCCGCACGCGGGCCAGCCAGACGACGAAGACGATCAACGCGACCGTCAGGATCAGGGTGGAAAGCCCCACCAGGGCGTAGTTGGCGTTTCTTTCCATCAGGCTTTCGTCCCTGCTCGGGCGTCGCGCGCCGCGCGGCCCCGGGGTCCAAGGAAGTATTCGCGGATCCACGGATGATCCGAACGCTCGAGCTCGCGAACCGGCGCCGTGGCGACAACGTGTTTGTCGGCCAGCACGGCGACGCGGTCGGTGATCTCGTAGAGGGAGTCGAGGTCGTGGGTGATCATGAACACCGTAAGGTCCAGGCTGTCGGCCAGGTCGCGGATGAGTTCGTCGAACGCGGCCGCGCCGATGGGGTCGAGGCCGGAGGTCGGTTCGTCCAGGAACAGCAGTTCGGGGTCGAGCGCCAGGGCGCGCGCCAGGCCGGCCCGCTTCTTCATGCCCCCCGAAAGCTCCGCCGGCTTCAGCGACCCCGCCTCGGGGCGCAGGCCCACCATGGCGATCTTCAGGTCGGCCAGCTCATGGGCCTCGCGGCGGGACAGCCTGGTGTGTTCGAACATGGGCGCGGCCACGTTCTCGCGCACGGTCAGATTGGAGAAGAGAGCGCCGCCCTGGAACAACACGCCCCACGACCGCTCCAGCGCGCTCCAGCGGCGGCGGGAGGCGCGCTTCAGTTCCTGGCCGAAGACCGTGACGGTGCCCGCGTCGGGATTGCGCAGCCCGATGATGGTGTTGAGCAGCACCGACTTGCCGGTGCCCGACCCGCCGACCACGCCCAGCACCTCCCCGCGCTTCACGGTCACGTCCAGGTCGTCGTGGACGACGTGATCGCCGAACTGCGAGCGCAGGCCCCGCACCTCGATCGCCGGACCGGATTGGTCCAGCAGTTCCTCGTCGCTGAGGGTGTTCTCGTTGCGGGCGTCGGTCATATGTCGAGCTGCATGTAGATGAGCGCGAAGGCCGCATCGATCATGATGACGGCGAAGATGGCGTGGACGACGGCGGCGGTGACCCGCTGGCCGAGCGACTGCACATCGCCGCCGACGAGCAGGCCCTGGCGGCAGCCGATCCCGGCCACGACCCCGGCCATCACCGGCGCCTTGGACAGGGCCACCCAGAAGTGCGTCGCGCCCACGTTGTCGACGATGCGCTGGAGGAAGAAGGTCGGGCCCAGGCCCAAGGTGGTCCAAACCACGATCAGCCCGCCCAGCAGCCCCGCCAGGGTGGCGACGAAGGTCAGGAGGGGGATGGTCACCAGGAGGGCGATGAAACGGGGCAGCACCAGGGCCTCGAACGGGTCGACCCCCATCACCTGCATCGCGTCGACCTCCTGCTGCATCTTCATCGAGCCGAGCTCGGCGGCGAAGGCGGACGCCGACCGCCCGGAGAGCAGCACGGCCGTGATGACGATGTTGAATTCACGGATCATCGACACGCCGATCAGCTCGACGACGAACACCTCGGCCCCGAACTGGCGCAGCATGTTCACACCGAGCAGCGCGACCACCGCGCCGATGAACAGGGTGGTGATCGCCACGATCGGGATAGCGTCCAGGCCGGCCCGCTCCATCTGGGTGAAGATCGGCGCCCAGCGGACCTTACGCGGGTTGCTCACCAGATTGGCGAGGGCGCGGAACGCCACCACCAGCAGGTGGCCAAGGAACCCCATGGTGCTGAGGAACTCGATGCCCAAGTCCACCACGCCGCGGCCGATGCGGATGGTGAGGTTGTGGAAGCCCTTGGGCTCGCGTCGCACCACCGGTTCGACGCGGACGGCGTTGTCCACGAGCTCCAGCAGGCGGCGGGTCTCCGGTCGCGCCACGATCTGATCGAGGCTGAAGCCCCGACCCACCGCGCGGACGATGGCGTAGGCGCCCGCGGTGTCCATCCGGCGCACCTTGTTCAGGTCCAGCGTGACGTCCTGGCGGCCGCGCAATTCGTGCGTCAGCGCATCGCCGACCCCGCCCAGCAGGTTCGTCGTCCAGTCTCCGCTGAGGATCGCCGTGGGGCGATCCGTCGCGGCCTGCATCTGGAACTGCGCGGGCTTCTCCATACAGGCGTTGTCCGGGGCGTCGGCGCGGCTGTCCAGCCTTCCCGTTCCCGTTCGTCCTCCTCGCAAGACGGCGCCTTCGCCTGATCAGCCCGGGGCCCGAACGCTCATATGGCGAAGGTTGTTCCGCCCACAAGCGAAAGCCGTTCATCCACCGCTACGGCCACGCTCAGCCAAGATTTGGTCCAAGTCGGGCGGGTAAGCATCACGAATTACGCCTAAAATTGACTCGCTTGCGTAGGAGTGGAGAGAGTGACCCGACAGATCGACCTCGCAGGGGCCTCCGGCGCGCGCTACCGATACAGCCCGCTGGACGAGGAGCGCTTCCTGCCGCCGGCCGGCGCGAACTATGTGATCGCCGAACTCAGGGAAGAGGGCCCTAACGTGGTCTACGCCGGCGAGACCGACAATCTCGCCAGCCAGACCTGGCGCTCCGACCTGGAGAAGGCGCGGCGCAAATATGCCGAGGCGACGGTGCTGACGCGCCTCAACGTGACGCGGGCGATTCGGGAGGCCGAGCGCGCCGACCTGATCGAACACTATCATCCGCCGTTGAACGGCTAGGCCCTCGGAGCGCATCCTGGCGGCGTGAACGCAACGCGCCTGATCGTCGTCTTCGGCGCCGTGGTGCGACCCGACGGAAGCCCGTCGGCGTCGTTGCTGCGGCGGGCGCGGCATGGCGCTGCGGCGGCGATGGCGCATCCGGACGCGCCGGTGCTCTGTTCCGGCGGCGTCTGCCGGCCCGGTACGCCGTCCGAGGCCTCGATCATCGCGCGCGTGCTGGTGGAGGAGGGCGTGCCGTCCGCCCGGCTGCTCCTCGACGAGGCGAGCCTGTCGACGCTCGACAATGTCGAGGCGACGGTGGCGCAGGTCCGGGCTGGGGGGCACCTGTCGGTGATCGCCTGCAGCGACGCCTATCACCTGCCGCGGATCCGGATCCTGCTGGCGCTGCACGGCGTCCGTAGTCTCGCCTGGCCCTGCGCGGAGCCCGCGCCGTTCGGCCACCGCCTCTCGATGGCGCTGCGCGAGTGCCTGGCGGTTCCACACAACATCGCCCGGGCGATGGCGCGCCGGGCGCGACGCAGGTCATAGTGCTGTCCAAGTCGCACGGAAATTGGGGGCATGGCTTCGGATCCTGACGACAACCCCTTCGCCCGCAGCAGCGCCTGGCCGAAAATGCCCCAGGCGCCGTTCCGCGTGGGACCGCTGCCCAAGGCTGCGCCGACCCCGGCGCAGGCCCCGACCGAGCCTGCCGCGCCCCGGACGATCACGCCCGCGTTCACGCGGCCGGTGCATTCGCCCGCCGCCGCGGTCTTGACGGGGGGAGGGCCCGTGCCGCGCGCGGCGCCGCCAGCTCCGCCCCCCCAGCCGACGCAGGCCCCTCCGCCCGCCGTTACGCTGGCGCCCGTCGTCGAGGTCGCCGCGCCCATAATCCAGGCCGCGCCGGAGCCGCGGGCCGAGCCGCTACCCCCACCGCAGCCGTTCATCGAGGTCGCGCCGGTGATCGTTCAGCCGCTGGGCAGCGGCGCGCGCAAGGCGCCCCGCAAGTCGCCGGTCCCCGCCATCGCCGCCACCGTGGCGGGCCTGGCGGCGATCCTCGGCGTCGCCTACGCCCTTAGCCGCGGCCAGGAGGCGGCGCTCAAGGCCGCCCCGCCGCCCACGCCCGCCGCGGCAGCCGTGACCCCAACGCCGACGCCGAGCTCTGCGATCGCCGAACCCGCGTCGGTCCGACCCGCGGCGGTCCTGCCCCGGGAGGCGTCCGCCCCTGCGCCGGCGCCATCCGCCGCGGCCCCCAGGTCGGTCGCCCGGGCGGTCCCGCCGCGCAAGGCCGCGTCGCCGCCGGCCGCTGTGGACGTGGAGGTCGCCGCGCCGGTGATCTCGCTGCCGCCGCCGCCGACCGTCGCGCCGCCTGCGCCGGCCCCACTGCCGGCCTACACGCCGCCGGCGGCCCCCGATCCCAGCGCCCCGGTCAGCAATCAGCGGCGGGACTAGCCGGAACGGAAAGGGGCGGCCCGGACTGCTCCGGACCGCCCCTCCACCGAACGCTCAGGTACGCAGAGCGGTCAGTACTTCATTCGCAGGGTCACACCGTAGGTCCGCGGCGCACCCAGGAAGGCGTCGTAGACGCTGACGGCGTCGTTGTTCTCGTCGACCTGGTAGGGGCCGTTGAAGCCGACCTGGATGTAGTCCTTGTCGAACAGGTTGTTGGACCACAGCTCGACCGTCCAACGTTCGTCCTGCGAGCCCAGGCCGACGCGGCCGTTCACCAGCACCATCTCGTCCTGCAGCTTCGAGGGGTGCAGGTCCGAGCCGGTGTTGTAGCTGGAGGTGAACTTGCCCGAGAGGTTGGCGCGGAAGACCAGGCCGTTGCTCAGCTCGCGCTCATAGGTGCCCGCCAGCGAGGCCGACCACAACGGCGCGAACGACAGCCGCGCGCCGGGCAGGCGGCGAAGGCTGTTGAAACGGGTCGGGTTGATCAGGTCCGCGGCGTCGAACTTGCCGATCTCGGTTTCGGCGTAGGTCACGCCGCCCTGGAATGTCAGCCCGTCGACAGGCGGCAGGTAGATGAAGTCCAGGTCGACGCCCTTCGACACCACCTTCGGCAGGGTCTCGACCACGAAGGCCGTACCGACGAAGGTGTTGAGCTGGAAGTCGGTGAACTTCTGGTAGAACGCCGCCACGTTCAGCAGCAGGGTGCGATCGAACCAGCTGGTCTTGGCGCCCAGCTCGTAGCTGTCCACGAACTCGCCCTTGAAGCCCGTGTCGGCGTCGGCCGTGAAGTTCGGGCCCGCCGCCGTCACCAGGATCGCCTGCTCGCGGTCCAGGTTGAAGCCGCCGGCCTTGTAGCCCCGCGAGTACGACGCATAGGTCATCACGTCGGGGTTCCAGCGGTAAGCCAGCTTGGCCGTGCCGGAGAACTCGTCTTCGGTGTTCTTCTGGGTGTAGCGGCCCAGCGCGTCGAAGTCGTTGTTCTGCGAGTTGAGGCAGAGGCCGCCGACGACGGTGGTCGCCGTGGCTTGGCCCAGCAGCCGCGCGAGGTTGCCGAACGCCGCCTCGCCCTGGTCGCACGACGAACCCGTGGTGTTGTACTGGGTGCGCAGGCTCTTCTCGTCGCGCGTGAAGCGCAGGCCGACGGTGAGTTCGAGCTGCTCGGTGACCTGGAACGAGTTGTTCGTGAAGAGCGCGAAGGTGTCGCCCTTCTGCTTGTAGCGGTCGTCGGAGCCGGCGCCCGACTGGAAGATCGTACCGGGGGTCAGGCCGATCAGGCCTGGCACGCCGCTCAGCACGCGGCCGGCGAAGTAGCTGTAGTAGTCGCCGCCGTAGCGGAGGACCGAGCGGCTCTTCAGGTCTTCATGCGCGTAGAAGCCGCCGACCAGCCAGTTGAGCTTGCCGTCCACGGCCTCGCCGGCCAGGCGCACTTCCTGGCTGAACTGGCCGAACTCGACGAAGTTCGAACCGTCGGCTGGGCGATAGACCAGGTCGGCTGCGGTGAAGTCGCTGTCCTGGCCGGTTTCCGAGCGCCAGTTGCGCACCGCGGTAATCGAGGTGAGCTTCATCCCGTTGCCGAGATTCCAGTTCAGCTCGCCCGAGAGACCCATGTCCTCGACGTCCTGGCTGGTGGCGCGGTTGGCGTAGCCCTGGCGGTCGAACGGAGTGGACGTGGCGTCCAGCGAGCCGGGGCGGACGGCGTTGATCAGATTGGCGCGGCTGTTGGCGGCCGAGCCCACGAACAGCTGAGTGCCGACGCAGCAGTTCTCGTCGCGCTTGGTGTAGTCGGCGATGAACCGAATATCGATGTCGTCGGTGGCCTCGACCTGGAGCTGGCCGCGGACCGTGTAGAAGTTTTGGTCGTTGTCGCGCGCCTTGGTGCGCGGACCGGGACCGGTGATGATGTGCTGGTAGCCGTCGCGCTGCCGCGTACCGGCGAACAGCCGGCCCGAGACGCGGTCGTTCAGCGGTCCGCTGACCGAGGCCGTCACGCCCAACTGGTCGTAGTTGCCGTAGGTGGCCTCGCCTTCGGCTTGGAAGTCCTTGGTCGGACCGGCCGTGATCACGTTGATGACGCCCGCCGAGGTGTTCTTGCCGAACAGGGTGCCTTGCGGGCCCTTCAGCACCTCGATGCGGCTCACTTGGCCCAGGTCGCCGAACGACACGCCGTTGCGCGGGCGGTACACGCCATCGATCACCACGCCGACCGAGCTCTCCAGGCCGGGGTTGTCGCCCACGGTGCCGACCCCGCGCACGCGGGCGGTGACGATGGTCTCGTTCGAGGTCGAGGTGACGGTCAGGCCGGGCGTCAGCACGGTCAGGTCGCGGATGTCCTTCACGCCCGCGTCCTTCAGCAACTCGCCGCTGACCGTGGTCACCACGATCGGCACGTCCTGCAGGCTCTGCTCGCGCTTCTGGGCGGTGACGACGATCTCTTCGATCTCGCGGTCGCCGGCCTCCTGCGCCTGGACGGAGGACGCAAACGCGCCCGCCAGCACGACGGCGAGCGCCGACGTACGGAACAGCATTCCAGAATTCATTCGGTTCGTTCTCCCCGAAGCGGTCCGGCTTATGGGGAGGCGCCGGATCTACGCTCGGAGGCGCGCGCCTAGCCGCAGCAGTCCCTTGTGCGCAAAGGGATTGCGGCGTTGGGAGCGACTGACGCAGGGGCCCTGTGGCGCGTTTGTCACGAAATCGTCGCGCGAGGGCCTCGAATGTTACGAGCGGGCATAGCGAGGCTCGCCGAACCGGAATCTTGACCTTGGGTCAACGCTCGGGCGGCGGCGTGAATCTGAAGGGCTGGGTGACGGCTTGGAAGACCGCCAGCGCCTCGCAGCGCGCCGCGTGGGCGGCCAGGGTGGGCCAGTCCTGGAGGTCCACGACGTCGGCGTGCGCCTCGCCCACGAACCGCAGGACGCACGCCGCGGCGATGTCCGCGTGACCGATGTTGTCCCCGAACCACCAGTCGTTCGAGCGGGCCGAGCGGTCGCCCTCCAGGGCGTTCAGCACGCCGCCGATCTGGGTCCGGCAGCGCTCGATCCACATCGGCGTGACGCGGTCGTGGATAGCGCGCTCATAGACCAGGCTCACCGCCTTGTCCGCGAGGCCGGTCGCCAGCGCGCAGATCCTCAGGGCCTTGCGCCGGTCGAGGCCGGTGCGGGCGATCAGCGCCTTGTCCGGGCCGGCCAGGTCGTCCAGCCAATCCAGGATCGCCGCGCTCTCCAGCAACGCCTCGCCGTCGTCGGTCACCAGGGTGGGCACGCGGATCAGCGGATTGATGGGCGCGATCTTGTCGGCGTCGCCGAACACCGACCACGGCCGATGCTCGTACTCGAAGCCGTACAGCCGCATGGCGATCGCCACCCGCCGCACGAACGGGCTGTCGTACTGTCCGATCAGGATCATGCCTGTCCCCCTTCGCCATGCCGCATGTAGGGCGGCGGCCGGCGTTTCAAAAGAACGCGACGCCGGGCCGAAGTACGAGATGGAAGGCCGCGAGCACCAGGCCGAGCGCGGCGAACAGCGCCAGGACCGACCACCGCGAGGCGGGCGGTCCGGCTGGTCCCCGGGGCGCGTGCCACGACCAGGCCTGCAGCCAAGTGCTCGCCGCCAGGGTGGCGACGACCGGCGGGAACAGGATCTCCACGAGCGGGCCGGGAACACGGAACGGGATGATCAGCGCGACCGCCAGCCAGGCCGGCAACACTGCGTAGCGGAAGACGGTGCGCGCCCGGCCACGCGGCGACTGGGTGTCGGCGCCCGGCGACAGGGTCAGGAAGAGGGGCGATACGATCCCCGCCGCAAGCGCCATGGCGGCCATGGCGGCGACAGAGGCGGCGACCTTTGCGGCCTCGCCGAAGCCCAGATAGGTCATCGCCCGACCAACGTCGTTCTGCGGGATCACCGTGCCGATGAGCACCTGGGGCAGGGCCTCGAGAAGGCCGAGCAGGGCCATCCAGGTCACGAACAGGCGCAGGCCCAACGACCTCGGCGAGCGTCGCGTCGCCCAGACCAGGAACATCAGCCCCACCAGCACCGTCGCCAGCGCGCCGGTTCCCTGGAAGAGCTCGGCCAGCGGATTTTGGCCGCTCCAATCGTGGTTGTTGTGGAACAGGGTTGGCTTGAGCCCCGGGGTCATCGCCTTTGGGACCACCAGGAACAGTTCCTGCACGAAGAAGATCAGGTTGAACGCCAGCGCATAGGCCAGGGTCGAGGCGAGGCTGAAGCCGAGGTCCCAGGGCGAGCGCGGACCCGAAAGCCGCCAGGTTCGAACCAGCATCACCAGGGACCAGAGGGCGGGAAGGCCCAGGAAGGCCGCAGCCAATGCGAGCACGATCTCGGCGGAATTCATGCGGTGAAACGATCCTCTTGGCGGGTGAAGGCGGCGATAGAGACCCCGATTCCCCCTGCAGGGAAGGGGATTGAACCTGCAAGCCCAGCCATGAGAGCTTTGCCGCAGGTCTAGCGAAGGGGGCGGTTGTGGCGCGATCGGTGGTCATCACGGGCGTTTCGACCGGCATCGGGCTTGGCGCCACGCGCGTCCTGATCGGCAAGGGCTTCCATGTCTTCGGCAGCGTGCGGAAGGCGGCGGACGGCGAGCGGCTGAAGGCCGAGTTCGGTGGGGCGTTCACGCCCTTGATCTTCGACGTCACCGACGCCGAGGGAGCCGGGGCGGCCGCGTCCCAGGTGGAGGCGGCGTTGGGCGGGGCGACGCTGGGCGGGCTGGTCAACAACGCCGGCATCGCCGTGGCGGGACCGCTGCTCTATCTGCCTGTCGACGAATTCCGCCAGCAGCTCGAGGTGAACCTGACCGGCGTCGTCATCGCCACCCAGGCCTTCGCGCCGCTGCTGGGTGCGGGCCGGTCGGGGGGGCGCGACCCTGGCCGTATCGTCAATATCTCGTCCGTCGGCGGCAAGACGGCCAATCCGTTCATGGCGCCCTACAACGTCTCGAAGTTCGGCCTGGAGGGCCTGTCGGAATCCCTGCGGCGCGAACTGCTGCCGTTCGGCGTGGACGTGATCGTCGTCGCGCCCGGGGCGGTGGCGACGCCGATCTGGGACAAGGCCGACCAGGTGGACGTCAGTCGCTATGCCAACACACCCTACGCGGCCGCCCTGGACCGCATCCGCGCCTACATGCTGCAGCTCGGCCGGGCCGGCCTGCCGCCCGAACGGATCGGCGAAGTGATCTGGCGGGCCCTGACCCTCCCCAAGCCCAAGGTCCGCTACACCGTCGCCCCCGACATGATCCGCATTTTCATGGGCGAGCACCTGCCGAAGCGGATGCTGGATCGTATCGTCGGCAAACAACTGGGCCTGTTGCCCGACGGCTGATCTCGATCAAGGCCGCGCAGCGTTTCCCGGTCTACCGCGTTAACCCCTCGGGACCGGCACGGAAGTTGCGGGGAATGCGGCCATGAACACGATCCGTTTCGCCTTGGGCGCGGCCATCGCCCTCTTCGTCGTCGGAGGGGCCTCGGCCCAAACCTCGCCCTGCCGTGGCGAAGCCCCGCCTGCGGGCGCCGAGATTCATGGGCCTGTCCTGCACGTCCTCGATGGCCAGACGCTGTGCGTGGCCAAGGGAACGGACCCGTCGCAGTGGATGGCCGTGCGGCTCGACGACGCGCCCCAGGCCGCCTCGTGGGGCGCGCTGATGAGCGTCGCCTTCGGCAAGAACGTCACCTGCGTGGCGGAAGGCGCCGGCGGCGGCGCGATCTGCCAGATCGACGGTCGCTCGATCGGCGCGCAGCTCGAGAGCGCCGCAAAAGCGGGCGTCGCTTGGCGGCACGGAGCCGCCCGGCCCGTCGACCGCAACGCCACGATGCGCGTCGCCGCCTTCTGAGCGCCTCTGCCGATAGGGCGGGTGTAGGGAAGAATGGTGGATGCGACAGGGATTGAACCTGTGACCCCCTCGGTGTGAACGAGGTGCTCTCCCGCTGAGCTACGCATCCGCCGGTCACGCCTCACGGCGCGGGAAGGCGGGGGCTATAACCGACCCGCTTCGCCCCCGCAAGCGCCCAACAGCCGCATGCAGGCGTCGGGCAGTTCGTCGAAGCTGTGGATGAGGATGTCCGGGTTGAGATCGGCCGCGGGGATCTCGGTATAGCCGAAACTGACGAGGATAAGGCCGGCCTTCGCCGCCCGCGCCGCGCCCGCGTCGGTCGCCGCGTCGCCGACGAGGATCGTCCGGGCCATGTCGCCGCCGACCGCATCCACGGCCGCCTGCAGGTGGCGCGGGTCGGGCTTGATGGCCGGGGCCGAGTCGGCGCCGATCACCGCATCGAACCGGTCGGCGATCCCCAGGCCCGCGAGCAGCGATTCCGAGAGCCCGGTCAGCTTGTTGGTGCAGACCGAGAGCTTGGCGCCGTGGGCCCTCAGCGTATCCAGTGCTGCCTCGCACCCGGGAAAGGGTCGGCTCTCGTCGGCGATGTGGTCCTGATAGTGGGCGATGAAGCGTTCGAACAACGGCTGGACCCTGGCGGGATGCAGATGCTGGCCCGCCGCCTCGAAGCCACGCTCGATCAGCCAGCGCGCGCCCCGGCCGATGAACGGCCGCGCCTCCTCAAGGGGTTGGGGCGGGAGGCCCTCTTCCCTCAGCAGCACATTCAGCGTGCCGATCAGGTCGGGCGCGGTGTCGACCAGGGTGCCGTCGAGGTCGAAGGCGACGACGGCGCCGTTCAGAATGCTACCCGCCATTGATCACCGCGGTCGCCGCGTCCAGGCCGGCGGCGTAGTCGCTCAGCGCCTCTGCCGTGAGGGTCACATAGGTCGCCGCGTCGTCGAATCGCCGCTCCTCGATCGCCTCGCGAATGCCCGGCAGGGTCTTGGCGCCATAGCCGGTGAACCGGCCCGGCGCGTAGATCATGTTCTTGTAGTAGGGCCGGAAGGGCAGCCCCTTGTCGCGCAGCAGGCGCTGCTCCTGGGTGACCAGCAGGGCCGCGAGCTTCTTCTTTCCGGCGGGCGAGAGGCCGCCGCCCTTGGCGGCGAGGGCGGTGTCGAACGCCGCCGCGCTGGCCTTCAGCTTGGCCACTGCGCCGTCCATGGGCGCGAAGTCCAGCTTGGGCGTGGCGGCGAGCGGCTGGGGATCGCCCCGGGAGACGGTCGGGTCGTCGGCCAGCTTGTAGGCCCCGGCCGCCAGCAGGCGCGCGCGGGCCGCCGCCTGGTCGCGGCTGGTGTCGGCCAGCTTCTTCACCTCGTCCAGGTAGCCCGACACGGTGTCGGCGAAGTCGCCGTAGCGCTGGACGGTCGTGTCGGTGTCGGCCATCCGCATCACCAGACGGCCCGTGTACTTCGCCAGCGCGCCCGCATAGGCGTGCCCGGGATCCACGAAGCGGCTGTGGTGCTCGTAGGTGTCGTAGGCCGAGTGGTAGACGCCGCCCGAGTCGCCCTCGCCACCGAAGCCGACGTTCAGCGAAGCGATGCCCAGGTTCTGCAGGAAGGTGGAGTAGTCCGAGCCGGAGCCCAACGCGTCGATCGGCAGGTCCCTGGCCGGATCCGCGGCGATCTTGCCCAGGGCCACGGCGCGGGGGTTGGCGCCAGGCGCCTCGGCCTGCACGCCCAGGCCGGCGCGCAGGCGCTGGCCCACCGCGACGCCGGTCTGCGGGTCCTTCACGTCGGCCGCCACCTGGTTGACGAAGTGCTGCAGCGAGTGGCTGCCGCCCACGTCGAGGAAGCCCCGACTGTTGCTGTCGGAGTTGATGTAGACCACCGCCTTCTTCTTCAGTTCGGCGGCGTGGGTCTCGGCCCATTCGGTGGAGCCCAGCAGCATCGGCTCCTCGGCGTCCCAGCTCGCGTAGACAATGGTCCGCTTCGGCTTCCAGCCGGCCTTGACCAGGGCGCCCAGGGCCTTGGCCTCGCCCATCATGGCGACGTGGCCCGACAGCGGATCGCTGGCGCCGAACACCCAGCCGTCGCGGTGGTTGCCGCGCACGATCCACTCGTCCGGCGTCTCCTTGCCCTTGAGCGTCGCGATGACGTTGTAGGCCGGCTTCAGGCTCCAGTCGGACAGCACCTTCAGGTGAACCTTGGCCGTCTCACCGCCGCCGACGTGGTAGGTGATCGGCAGCCCGCCCCGGAACGAGGGGGGCGCCACCGGGCCGTCCAGCGCCTTCAGCAGCACCTGGGCGTCGCCGTACGACATCGGCAAGGTGGGGATCTTCAGGATGGTTTCGGCCTGTTCGCGCGGCACGCGTTTCGCGTCCTTGCTGGAGCCATAGCCCGGGGTGGTCGGATCGCCCGGGAAGGCGGTCATGTCGGCCACCGAGCCGCGCTGGAAGCCCTGCGGCGGCCGCGCCGGGCCCTTGGGATAGACGTCCTCGGCCGAATAGCCATCGTCGCGGGGATCGGAATAGATGATCGCGCCGACCGCGCCATGTTCCTGCGCCAGCTTGGGCTTCAGCCCGCGCCAGCCGGCGCCGTAGCGGGCGATGACGATCTTGCCCTTCACCGACACGCCCAGGCGTTCCAGCGCGTCGTAGTCGGCCGGCATGCCGTAGTTCACGTAGACCAGAGGCGCGGTGACGTCGCCGTCGCCCTGGAAGGCGACATAGGCCGGCAGTTCGTCCTTGGTGCGGCTGGAGCTCTCGTCGCCGGGCACGGGCGCCTCCGTCAGGGTCGCCTTGAACGGCGCGCCGGCGCCGCTGGTCAGCTCGATCGCGACCTCCTTGGGCGTCGGGTACAGCACCCAGACCGTCTCGATCTTCGCGTCCCAGCCCCATTCCTTGAACTGGGCCAGGGTCATATCGGCGTTCAGCTTGTTGTGCGCCGAGCCCACGTGGTTTGGCTCCGCCGCCATCGTCTTCAGCCAGCCGCCCATTTCGGCGTCGCTGATCATCCCGTCGAACTTCGCCTCGAGCGCGGCGTCGGCGGCTTGGGCGGCGGCGGGCGCGAGCGCCGTCAACGCCGTGGCGGCCAGAAGGGTGGCGAGACGCGAACCGATTTTCATGGAGACTCCCCCGAAGGACGGCCGCGAAGCTAGCCCGCTGTCGCGCCGGCTCACAAGGCTTGCTAAGCGGAAGGCTCCAGAAGACTCAGCGACTTGCCTTGGGAGCGCCGAATGACCGCCAGAGCCGCCGTGATCATGGCCGCCGGCCACGGCACGCGGATGAAGTCACGGACGCCCAAGGTGCTGCACAAGGTCGGCGGCCGCACCCTGCTGGACCGGATCATCGACACGGTGCAGGCGGCGGGCTGCGAGCGCATCCACGTGGTGGTCGGCACGATCCCGGAGGTGCGCGATCTGGTGGTCAAGCGGCTGGGCGAGCAGGCGCTGGTCGTCCAAGATCCGCCCAAGGGCACAGGTCACGCCGTTATGTGCGCAGAACAGGCCCTCGCCGATTTCGACGGCGATGTCCTGGTGGTCAACGCCGACCCGCCATTGCTCACCGCCCAAGACCTGGAGCCGCTGTTCACCCTGCGGCGCGGCGGCGCGGCGCTGGCCCTGTTGGCGTTCGAACCTGTGGACCCGCTACTGTACGGCCGGGTAATCCGCGGCGCCGATGGTCACGTGATCCGCATCGTGGAGCCCAGCGAGGCCAGCGAGGGCGAGAAGCAGGTGCGCCTCTGCAACGCCGGCATGTATCTGGCGGGCCGCGCGGACCTCTTCCGCTGGCTCTCCCGCCTTACGGACGACAACCCCAAGCACGAGTACTTCCTCACCGGCATCGTCGCCGAGGCGGTGGGCGAGGAGAGGCTGGTCCGCGCCCACACGGCGCCAGAGACGGCCGTCATGGGCGCTGACACGCCGATGCAGCTGTCCCAGGCCGAGGCCGAATTCCAGCGGCGACGCCGTGCGCATTTCCTGGGCGAGGGCGTCGCCATGACGGCTCCCGAGACGGTCTTCTTCGCCTGGGACACCGAAATCGCGCCGGGCGTGACCGTCGAACCCTATGTGGTGTTCGCGCCGGGCGTGACGGTCGAGACGGCGGCGGTGATCCGGGCGTTCAGCCATCTCGAGGGCTGCGTGGTGCGCGAGGGCGCGCTGATCGGCCCCTACGCCCGCCTGCGGCCGGGCGCCGACATCGGCGAGGACGCCCACATCGGCAACTTCGTCGAGGTGAAGAAGGTGACGGTGGGCAGGGGCGCCAAGGCCAACCACCTGAGCTATCTGGGCGACGGCACGGTAGGCGCGGGCGCGAACATCGGCGCCGGCACGATCTTCTGCAACTACGACGGCTTCTTCAAATACGACACCCATGTGGGCGAGGGGGCGTTCATCGGCTCGAACTCGGCCCTGGTCGCGCCCGTGAAGATCGGAGCCGGCGCCTACACCGGGTCTGGCTCGGTGATTGTCGAGGACGTCGCCCCCGACGCCCTGGCTGTCGGCCGCTGCAGACAGGTCGCCAAGGAAGGCTGGGCCGCGCGTTTCCGTAAGGCGATGATCGCCAAGAAGGCCGCCAAGAAATGAGCGACGCGGACGCCCAGAAGCGCGCCGCGGGCGAGGCCGCCGCCGCCCTGGTGCAGAGCGGCATGGTCGTGGGGCTGGGCACGGGCTCGACTGCCGCCTGGTTCGTGAAGGCGCTGGCCGACCGCAAGCTGGACGTCGTGGGCGTGGCGACGTCGCAGGCCACGGCCGACCTGGCCGCCAGTCTGGGCCTGCGTCTTGGCGAACTGGGCGAGACCAAGGGCATCGACCTCACCGTCGACGGCGCGGACGAGATCGGCCCCGGCCTGTCACTGATCAAGGGCGGCGGAGCGGCCCTGTTGCGCGAGAAGCTGGTCTGGGAAGCCTCGAAGTCATGTGTCGTCATCGCGGACGCCGCCAAGAGTGTGAAAACGCTCGGAAAGTTTCCGTTGCCGATCGAGGTGATCGCCTTCGGTCACAAGACGACGGCCGATCGCATTTGCGACGCGCTGGCGGAATGCGATCTGAACATCGTTCCCATGCTCCGCCGAAAGGATGGCGAGCCGGTGAGAACGGATGGCGGCAACCTTATCTATGACGCTCACTGCGGGCGGATCGCAGAGCCGGCGGCCCTGGCGGCGGCTCTGAAGAGCGTCACCGGCGTTGTGGACCATGGCCTGTTCCTCGATCTGGCCGACCGCGCCCTGATCGGCACGCCCCAAGGCGTGGCCGAACTCGAACCCTAAGGAGTCCTCCGTGGCGGACTACGACTACGACCTCTTCGTCATCGGCGCCGGCTCGGGCGGCGTACGCGCTGCCCGCGTAGCGGCCATGTCGGGCGCCAAGGTGCTGGTGGCCGAAGAGCACCGCGTGGGCGGCACCTGCGTGATCCGGGGCTGCGTGCCGAAGAAGTTCATGGTCTATGCGTCGGAATTCTCGAAGCAATTCGAGACCGCCCGCGGCTACGGCTGGACCGTCGGCGAGACCAGCTTCGACTGGCCGAAGTTCCTGATGGCCAAGGACGACGAGATCGCGCGCCTGTCCGGCATCTATGTCCGCAACCTGCAGAACGCCGGCGCGGAGCTGGTCCACGGTAAGGCGTGGCTGGTCGACCGCCACACCGTCGAGGTCGAGGGTCGGGGCCGCGTCACGGCGAGGAAGATCCTGATCGCCACGGGCGGGCGGCCCTGGATGCCGCACGACCTGCCTGGGATCGAGCACGCGATCACCTCGAACGAGGCCTTCCACCTGACGGAACTGCCCAAGCGCGTGGTCGTCGTGGGGGGCGGCTATATCGCCGTGGAATTCGCCGGGATCTTCAACGGCCTGGGCGTCGAGACAACCATCGTCCACCGAGGCCCCAACCTGCTGCGCGGGTTCGATGACGACGTGCGCGAGTTCGTCGCCAGCCAGATGGAGGAACGCGGGATCAAGATCCGCCTCGGCGCCCAGATCGGCAGCATCGAGAAGACGGCCGATGGCCTCGTGGGCGCCTGCGTCGACGGCCACAAGCTCAACGCCGACGTCATCATGTTCGCCGTGGGCCGCGAACCCTACACCGAGGGCCTGGGCCTCGACGCGGCCGGCGTCGAGCTGGACGCGGCCGGCGCGGTGAAGGTCGACGACTACTCCCGGACCAGCGTCGATAACATCTGGGCCGTGGGCGACGTCACCAACCGTATCAACCTGACCCCGGTGGCGATCCGGGAGGGCCAGGCGTTCGCCCTCACCGAGTTCCACGACCAGCCGACCCGCTTCGATCACGAGATGGTCGCCTCGGCGGTGTTCTCGCAGCCTCCGGTGGGTTCGGTGGGCTTGTCCGAGGCCGACGCGCGGCATCAGTACGGCAACCGGATCGACATCTACCTTGGCAACATGCGGCCGATGAAGGAGACCTTCTACGGCGGGCACACCCGCGCGCTGATGAAGCTCGTGGTGGAGCAGGGGACGGAAAAGATCCTGGGCTGCCACGTGGTGTCGCCCGACGCGCCCGAGATCATCCAGATGGCGGCCGTCGCCCTGAAGATGGGGGTGACCAAGCCCCAGTGGGACTCGACCTGCGCGGTCCACCCGACTCTGGCCGAGGAACTGGTGACCATGCGCGAGAAGCACATGCCGCCCGCGCTCGGCCAGGTGGCCTAGTCGCCTGCGCCGGAGGCCCGCATGACCGCCGCGACGCACTCCCCCCCCGTCTCTGGCTCCGCTTGGAGCCGCGTCGAGGGCTGGGCGCTGGTGGGCGTCGCCGCCTTGACTCCGCTGCTGGCCTGGCTGGGCCCGCTTGGCTTCGCGCCGCTGCTGGGCCTGCTGGGCCTGCTCTGCTTGCCGGCCATGCGGATCGGCGTGCGCGAGGCGCCGCTGGCGGTGGTCCTGCTGGGGGCCGTGGCCTGGGCGGCGTTCTCGGGTTTCTGGAGCCCGCATAAGCCGGACGAGCTGGAGGACAGCGTCGCGCTGAAGCTGCTCCTGCAGTTGCCGCTCTACTGGGCCGCCTGGGCCGGCGCACGGCGCGCCGATCCCGGCCTGCGGCGCGTCGCCTTGCAGGTGTTGGCCTGGGGGCTCGCGGTCTACGGCGCCGTCCTCCTGGTCGAGGCCTTCACCGGCGCGGCCATCTACCGAACCTTGCGCGACCTGCTGGGCGACCCGATCCGCCCGGACCTGGGCCGCAAGAACGTCGCCCAGGGCAGTTTCGTCCTGGCCCTGCTCTGGCCCGTGGCGGCGGCCGGAGGCATACGCGCGGGCGCTCCGGCGTGGCTTGCCGCGCCCATGGCGGCGGGAACGGTGCTGTTGGCCCACAACTTCCTGTCGGATGCTCCGGTGCTGTCGGTCGGCCTGGCGATCCTGGTGGGGGGCGTGGTCTGGATCTGGCCCCGCTCGGCGCCGAAGGCGCTGGCGCTGGGCTCCGCCGGGCTGGTCCTCGCGATGCCGCTGCTGATCCTGGCGACGCACCTCCTGGGACTTGGCCAGCGGCTGCCGGATTCGTGGGAGCAGCGCGTCGGCTACTGGACCTATGCCATGCAGCGGATCGCCGACCACCCGTTCCGCGGTTGGGGTCTCGACGCCAGCCGCGCCTTCAGTCCGTACATCCAGCTCCACCCGCACAACGGCGCGCTCCAGCTCTGGTTGGAGCTCGGCGTTCTGGGCGCCGTCGCGGGCGCCCTGACCTGGGCCTTCGTCTTCCGCCGGCTGGCCCGCGATCAACGCAGTCTGGTGGCCGCCGCGACCGCGGGCTCGGCTACGGTCTACCTGTTGTTCGGCCTCGTGAATTTCGGGGTCTGGCAGGAATGGTGGCTGGCGCTGGGCGCGCTCGCGGCCGTGGTCGCGGCGCTGGGGTACCGGGAGGAGGGTGCGTCCGCCTAGGGCATCGACGCCCGCGGCCGTTCCGAGTAAAACGCCCGGCCCGTCGAACAACCGGCGGTTCTGAGTGCAGCAAATGACCGAACACTGGACGCCCGCATCCTGGAGAGCGAAGCCCGCCAAGCATATCCCGTCCGACTATCCGGACATGGCCGAGCTTTCGCGGGTCGAGACCACGCTCCGCAAGATGCCGCCGCTGGTGTTCGCCGGTGAAGCCCGCCGCCTCAAGAGCCTGCTCGGCGACGTGGCGGCCGGGAAGGCGTTCCTGCTGCAGGGTGGCGACTGCGCCGAGAGTTTCAAGGAATTCGCCGCCGACAACATCCGCGACACCTTCCGCCTGATCCTGCAGATGGCGGTCGTGCTGACCTTCGCCGGCGGCAAGCCGGTGGTGAAGGTGGGGCGGATGGCGGGCCAATTCGGCAAGCCGCGCTCGTCGCCGGTCGAGAAGATCGGCGACGTCGAGCTGCCCTCGTATCGCGGCGACAACATCAACGGCATGGACTTCACGCCCGAGAGCCGGACGCCCGATCCGCAGCGCCTGCTGCAGGCCTACGGACAGTCGTCGTCGACCCTGAACCTGCTGCGCGCCTTCGCGGGCGGCGGCTACGCCGACCTCTACAACATCCACCGCTGGACCCTGGGCTTCGTCAACGACAGCCCGCAGGGCGCGCGCTATCGCGAGCTCTCGGAGAAGATCAGCGAATCCCTGACCTTCATGGCGGCCATCGGGGTTACGCCCGAGACGCATCCCGAGATGCACCGCGTGGAATTCTTCACCAGCCACGAGGGCCTGTTGCTGGGCTTCGAGGAGGCGATGACCCGCGTCGACAGCACCTCGGGCGATTGGTACGACACCTCGGCCCACCTGCTGTGGATCGGCGAGCGCACCCGTCAGCTCGACGGGGCGCACGTGGAATACTTCCGCGGCATCAAGAACCCGATCGGCGTCAAGGTCGGCCCGACCCTGGAGCCGGACGAGCTTTTGCGGCTCATCGACGTCCTGAATCCGAAGGACGAGGCCGGCCGCCTCACGCTGTATGGCCGCTTCGGCTACGACAAGATCGAGCAGCGCCTGCCGACCCTGCTGCGCGCCACCAAGGGCCGTAACGTGGTCTGGGCCACCGACCCGATGCACGGCAACACCCTGACCGCGAACAACGGCTACAAGACCCGCCCGTTCGATCGGATCACCTCCGAGGTGAAGTCGTTCGTGGATGTCTGCACCGCCGAGGGAACCCATCCGGGTGGCGTGCACCTCGAGATGACCGGCCAGAACGTGACCGAATGCCTGGGCGGCGCGCGGGCGCTGACCGAGGGCGACCTGGCCGACCGCTACCACACCCACTGCGATCCGCGCCTCAACGGCGAGCAGGCGCTGGAACTGGCGTTCCTGGTGGCCGAGCGCCTGAAGGACGACCGGGTGGACCTGTCCGAGCGCGTCGCGGTCAACATCTGATGCGTCGGGGCGCGCCTTCGGGCGCGTCCCTGTGCCTTCGCCGCCACGACCGGCGACCGATGGTCGATGGCGGTCAAGCTGGGCTTGCCGTGTTTTGACGCGGGCGCCAGTCTCCGCGCCTCTTTGACAATCGGAACTGCCGCCATGGACCGCGCCGCGGCCCAGGAACCCTCGCTTGTCCGCGCCGACCTCACCCAGCTCCTGACCCTGTCGGGGCCGGTGGTGCTGTCGCGCCTGGGCATCATGGCCATGGGCCTCGTCGACGCGCTGGTGGTGGGCAACTTCTCAGCGAAGCAGCTCGGCTACCACGCCCTGGCCTGGGCCCCGACCAGCGTGATTCTGACCATGGCCGTGGGGCTGATGGCCGGCGTGCAGGTGATGACCGCGCGGCGGATCGGGGAGGGGCGGCGCGACCTCACCGGCGCGGTCCTGAGGCGTGGCCTCGTCTACAGCTTCTGGATCGGCATCATCTCGACGGCGGTGCTGATGGCCGGAGGCCCGTTGTTCTTGCGCTCCATCGGCCTGGAGCAGGACCTGGCGGACGGAGCGAGCCGGGCGCTCCTGGTCTTCGCGCTTTCGCTGCCGGGCTACACCCTCAGCGTCGCCGCCACCTTCTGGCTCGAGGGTCTTTCGAAGCCGGGTCCGGCCGCCTGGGCGATGTGGAGCGCCAACATCGTCAATCTCCTGCTCAACCTCCTGCTGGTGCCCGGCACGTTCGGGCTGCCGGCGCTGGGCGCGGTCGGCGGGGCTTGGGCCACCGCGGGGGCGCGGACCTTCCTGGCGGTCGCCGTGCTGGCCTACATCGTCCGCATGCCCGAGGCCCGCGCCCTGGGCGTATTCAGCAAGCCCGCCATCGATCGCCCCTCGGCGATCCAGCAGCGCCGCATCGGCTATGGGGCCGGCATCTCCAACTTCTTCGAAGTCGCCGCCTTCGCCAGCATGAACATCATCGCCGGCTGGATCGGCGGCTTGGCGGTGGCGGCCTGGGCTATCGTGCTCAATGTGGCCGCGATCGTGTTCATGGTCCCGCTGGGCCTGGCGACCGGCGCGGCCGTGCTGGTGGGCAAGGCTTACGGCGCGCGGGACCTAGCCGGCGTGAACCGCGCGGGCGCAATCTGCTTCGTGGTGACCTTCGTTTTCGGCGTGCTGGTGTCCCTGGCCATCTGGCCCACGGCGCACCTGATCTCGCGCGGCTATACGCACGACGCGGCGACCATCGCCATGGCGGCGCCGGCGTTGATCCTGTCGTGCCTGTTCTTCATTCCTGACGCGCTGCAGGTCGTCACGGCCCAATCACTGCGCGCCCGCGGCGACGTGTGGCTGCCCACCACCACGCACCTGGCCAGCTACATCGGGGTGATGATGCCCCTGGCCTGGTACCTGGCCATCCCGATGAAGATGGGCCTGATCGGAATCACCTGGGCGGTGGTTGCCGCCAGCTTCCTGGCCTGCGGCTTCCTGCTGACCCGGTTCTGGATCCTGAGCAAGCGGGCGCTCTAGGCCCTAGACGGGGATGCCGGCCCCCAGGATCCAACCCTCCTCGCGCTCGGCGTCCAGCACGGCGTCGGCGGGGGAGGTCTTCGGCGGGCCGAAGAGGGGGCCAAGCTTGTTCGCCTCGTCCAGCCGGGCGAAGTGCTCGGCGGTGGTGCGCACCTGGGTCAGATCCTTCACCTCGCCCGGCGCGCCCTGCGGCTTCAGCATCGAGGGATAGACCTCGGCCATCACCACCTCGACGCCGTCGAGGTCGGCTTCGGTCAGCGCCTTAAAGCCGGTCTCGAACGGCCAGGCCCGCACCTTGTCCTCGCCGCGGTTCAGCTTCAGGCGGCGCACGAACGGGATGCCGAGAATCGCCTGGCCGCCCACCGATCCGTTGTAATAGAGCTTCCAGATCGAGGCCGCGCCCTTGGCCGCGAGGTCCGCATGGCGGAACTCCGGCAGGTCGTCGGGTCCGTGCTCGCGTGTGCGCTTGGGCTGCAGGGTGGTGAGCGCATCCTTCGGCGGGCAGCCCCAGAAGGGGAACGGTCCGCCGGTCATCCGCCGGTTGATCTCGGAGCCCACGCCGAAGCGATTGTTCGTGTTGTCCGGCTTGTCCTTGACCATCTTGTTGAGCTGGTCCCACGTCGCGCGCCAGGGCTGCTCGCCGGGCAGGTTCAGCGAGGCCGCGAAGCCGCGCGGGAAGCCCAGCGGGAAGTCGAAGCCCAGCAAGCACCGTTCGCCCCGCTTGCGCAGGTCGTCCAGGATCGCCGTCAGGCGCGTCTCGGCCTCGGCGCGCGTCGCCGGGTTGAAGCTCTCGAACGCCATGCGAAAGCGGATGTCGCGCTTCAGCACGCCGATCCAGATGGAGTCGGCCCCCGTGGTCGGCTTTGCCGCCGCGCTCCAGTCGACGATCACATAGGCGCTAAACAGGCGCGGCACGGCCGAACTCCGAACTCAACGGGGGGAAGGACGAGGGCTTTTACGCTCTCGTCCGTGACGGTCCAACGGGCTTAAGCGAGTTTGACCAGCATCTTGCCCAGGTTCTCGCCCGAGAACAGGCCGAGGAAGGCGTCCGGGGCCTTCTCGATCCCCTCGAAGACCGTCTCGCGCCAGGTCACCTTGCCCGCCTTCACCCAGCCTGAGAGGTCCTCGATGTACTTCGGCATCAGGTCGAAGTGGTGCGAGACGATGAAGCCCTCCATGCGGATGTTCTTGCCGATCAGCAGGGCCAGGTTCCGCGGGCCGGGCGGGGGCTCCACGGCGTTGTACATCGAGATCATGCCGCAGATCGCGAAGCGGGCGAACAGCTTGGCCGAGTTCAACGCCGCCTCCAGGTGCGGCCCGCCCACGTTGTCGAAATAGACGTCGATGCCCTCCGGCGCGGCGGCCATCAGGGCGGCGTTCACGTCCGGCGTGGCCTTGTAGTCGATCACGTGGTCGACGCCGATCTCCTTCAGGAACTTGACCTTCTCGGCGCCGCCCGCCGAGCCGATGACCGTGTGGCCCTTGGCCTTGGCGATCTGCGCCACCATCGACCCCACCGCCCCGGCCGCGCCGGAGACGAACACGACGTCCCCCTCCTTCAGCGACGCCACGCGCAGCAGGCCGGCATAGGCGGTGAGGCCCGGCATCCCGGCCGCGCCCAGGAACGCCTGGGGCGGCAGGCCGCGCGGGTCCAGCTTCTGGACCTTGTCGGCGCCGATGGTGAAACCCTCGCGCCAGCCGAAGCCGGACTGCACCAGGTCGCCCACCTTGAGGCTGGGGCTGTTCGAGGCGGTGACCTCGCCGATCGCGCCGCCGTCCATCGCCTTGCCCAGCGCGAAGGGCGGACTGTAGCTCTTCACGTCGTTCATTCGGCCGCGCATGTAGGGGTCGACGGTCATCCAGAGGTTCTTCACCTGGACGTCGCCTTCGCCGGGCGCGGGCAGATCCACGGTGGCCAGCTCGAAGTTGTCGGCGGTCGGCAGCCCCTGTGGGCGGCTCTTCAGGCGGATCTCGCGAACCGTGGTCATGGCGTTCCCTCTCGTGTTCTGGATTTCAAACAGATGTACGACCCTGCTCGGGTGGCGTCGAGGCCGCCGCGCGTGCTAACGGCCCGGCCATGAGCGAGACCTTGCGTGGCGGCGTGATCGGGGCGGGCGTCTTCGGGGGCTACCACGCCCGCCAGTACGCGCGCCTGCCGGGCGTCACCTTCGCCGGCGTGTACGACATCCACCCCGACCGGGCGGCCAAGGTGGCCATGCCGCTGGGCGGGCGCGCCTTCGCCGACCTGGACGCCTTCCTGGCCGAGGTCGACGTCGTGACCGTGGCGTCGCCCGCCACGCACCATGCCGACCAGGCGCTGGCCGTCATCGCCGCCGGCAAGCCGGTCTATGTGGAGAAGCCGATCGGGGTGAGCGTCGCCGAGGCCGACAAGCTGCGTGTGGCGGCCGCCGCCAAGGGCCTGACGGTCGCCTGCGGTCACCAGGAGCGGGTGGTGTTCCGCGCCATGGGCCTGCTGGACGTGCCTGAACAGCCGGTGCTGCTGGAAGCGCTGCGCCACGGCCCGCCGTCGGACCGCAGCCGCGACGTGACCGCGGTCCTCGACCTGATGATCCACGACATCGACCTGTGCCTTTCGATCGCCGCGGCCGATCCGGTCACCGCCGAGGCCGACGGGGCGAGGGGGCCCGACGGCGTCTGGGACGTGGTGCGCGCCGAGGTCGGCTTCGACAGCGGCTTCCAGGCGATCCTGGACGTCTCCCGCCAGGCCGAGGCGCGCAAGCGCACGATGCGGATCGTCTATCCGTCGGGGGAGGTCGAAATCGACTTCATGGCCCGGACCTTCCGCAACACCACGCCGTTCGCCCTGAACCCCGATTTCGCCGACACCCCCGCCGCCAGCGACCCGCTGGGCGCCAGCGTCGAGGGTTTCCTGATGGCCGTGCGCGGCGAGGCGCCCCGGCCGATCGTCACCGTCGACGAAGCCATCGCGGCCCTCGACCTGGCTGTCGCGGTGGAACAGGCATTGGAAGACGCCGCGTAAGGGCTGTAGCGTCCCGGGCCAACACTCGGGGAGCCCGACCATGTCCAGCGCCTACGACTACCGCTTCGACAAGATCGCCGGCGGCGACCTGCCGCTCAGCACCTTCAAGGACAAGGTCGTCCTGGTCGTGAACACCGCTTCGAAGTGCGGGCTCACGCCCCAGTACGACGGCCTCGAGAAGCTCTACTCCAACTACAAGGACAAGGGGCTGGTGGTCCTCGGCGTGCCCTGCAACCAGTTCATGGGGCAGGAGCCGGGGACGGAGGAGGAGATCCAGACCTTCTGCAGCACCACCTTCGGTATCGACTTCCCGATGACGGCCAAGGTGGACGTGAAGGGCGACGATGCGCATCCGTTCTACAAGTGGGCCGAGCAGGAGCTGGGCGAGCCGGCGGTGCCGGTCTGGAACTTCCACAAGATCCTGATCGGAAAGCACGGCGAGGCGATCCGCGCCTTCGGTCCCCGCACCGAGCCGCTGGACGGCGAGGTCACCGGCGCGATCGAGGCCGCGCTCTGAACCCCGAGCTGATCACCGCGTCCCTCGAGGCTGTCGGCGATCCGGCCGACGACATCTATGCGCGCCTGTTCGCCGAATTTCCGGAGACGCAGGAACGCTTCAGCCGCGACGTGACCGGCGCCATCAGGGCCGAGATGCTGACGATGGTCTTCGACTGCCTGATGAACCCCGCGGGGCCCTATCAGGCGAACCTGGTCAGGACCGAGCGGCTGAATCACGACGGCTTCGGCACGCCGAACGAGGTGTTCAACCGGTTCTTCTGGATTGTGCTGGAGACGTGCCGCGAGCGGGCGGGGAAGGCGTGGTCCCCGGAGACCGAGGCCGCCTGGAGAGCGCAGATCGAAGGCGTGTTGGCGGCTTCAAAATAAGGGGGGCGCCGCCTCGCGGCGACGCCCCCAGGCTTGGGTTCCTTAGAAGCGGTACTGAAGCTCGATGCCGTAGATGCGCGGCGGGGTCAGCTCCAGGGTCTGGGCCCCGGTCGCGAACTGATCCGACGGCACGACCGGGTTGTTGTTGCGGTTCGAGCCGGCGATGGCGGCGTCGTAGCCCTCGGTGTCGAACACGTTCTTCACATAGGCGATGACGGTGTACTTGCCGCCGGTCGGCGCCCAATAGGCCCGCAGGTCCACCTGGTCCCAGGACGGAGCCTTGTTGTACTCGCGGGTGAAGACGTTGGCGTAGGCCTCCGAACGATAGAGGTAGGTGGCGCCCAGGGTGAGCGCGCCGGGCTCGAAGTCGAAGGTGTACGACCCGTTCAGCGCCAGCTTGTGCTTCGGCGCCTGCGGCAGGCGGTTGCCCACGATGCTGATCGCGGTGGTGTTGATGTTGTCGTTGACGTCCACCAGCGGGACGCTCTTGCGGATCTTGGTCGGATTGTAGCCGTAGTCCAGCGTCAGTCGCACGGGCTGGATCGGTTGCCAGATCGTGCTCAGTTCCAGGCCGCTGGAACGCGACTTGGCGATGTTGATGAACTGGCTGACGTTCGTCGGCCCGACCTTGACGGTCACCGGCGCCTGCAGGTTCCGGTAGTCGAGGTAGAACAGGGCGGCGTTGATCTGGACCTTCGAGAAGTTCTTCTTCAGGCCGACCTCGTACGAGTTCACCGTTTCCTCGTCCGCCTTGGGCACCGCGAGGAAGCCGCCGGCCGAGAAGCCGAACGCCTTGTAGCCGCGGCTGTAGCGGGCATAGGCCATGGTGTCGTCGTCCGGCTCCCACTGAAGGCCGAACGTGCCCGTCCAGGCGTCCGAGGTGTCGCTGAGCTTGCGGCTGGCGACGCCGTTGGGGCCGATCACGTACTGGCGGCAGACGCCGGCGGTGCAAACGGAGGGCGAGGACACGCCTTCGATGGGACCGGCCGTGCTCTTGGGCGCCAGGGTGTCGGTGAGGTCGAAGGCGCCGTTGCCGAGGCCGTTCAGCCCTGCCAGGGCGGGAATGCCCAGCACGGGGGCCAGACGACCCACCGCATTGAGGTTGCCCAGCAGGCTGCCCCAGTTGGCGGCGGTGCCCGGACCAAAGCCGCTGAGGCCGAGGGCGGCGTAGAGGCCAGGATAGCAGGCATCGGAGTTACAGACGATGCGCCGGTACTCGGTGCCGAACTTCTTGTCCTTGGTGTAGCGCAGGCCGGCAGTGACCTTCACGGTCTCGGTCGCTTGCCAGTCGATCTGGCCGAACACCGCCTTGCTCCGGGTGGTCAGGCCATAGTTGCCGGTCGACCATGTGCCCGAGGGGTTCGGCGCCGCGCCGAGGACCGGCGTCTGCAGCGTGGAGGGCCCCCGCAGGAAGAAGTCGGCCGTGCTGCCGGTGCCGGTGTACTTCTCGTTGTAGTAGAACAGACCGGCGATCCACTGCAGCGGCCCATCGTGCGTCGACGAGATGTTCAGCTCGTGGCTCATCCACTTCGGATACTCGAAGTAGTGGTAGACGTTGTCGGCGTTGACCGTCAGCGGCTGGCAGTTGACCGGCGAAGCCCCGGCGGCGAACGCCCCAGCGATGGTGCCGCAGATCGAGCCCGGAGCCAGCGGGATCTGGAACGACTGGACGTTGGTCGCGTCGGTGTCGCCGTAGAGGTCGTACTTGTATTCCTGGAAGCCGCCGACGTACCGGACGTCGATGGTCGGCAGGTGGTAGACGAAGTTGGTCGTCAGCGAGTTGACGTCGCGCAGACGCACCCGCTGCGGGTTGTTGGTGTTGAAGTCGCGCGCGTCCCGCAGGGCGGGGTTCGTGCGGATGTCGGTATTGCCGAACTGCCGCAGGCTGCCGGGCACGATGCCGTTCAGCCCGGTCTCCGGCGAATAGCCGTGGGCCGAGTTGTAGACGATCGAGAAGTTGGGGTCGGTCCGTCCCGTCTCGTACGGGCCGTTCAGATAGCCCGCCCGCGCGCCGGGGCCGCCCCGGTTGTGCCAGACGAGGGTCTTGTACGAGACCCACCAGTCCGCGTTCTCGCCCAGGTCCGCCTCAAGCTGGGCTTGAACCTGGTATTCGTCGCGCTTGCTGCCTTCGGAGGGGCCGCCCGCGACGTTGGTGTAATACCCTTTCCGCTGGTCCAGCTTGTAGCCCGAGATGCGGAACCGCAGATTGTCGGCGATCGGGCCTGAGATGGCTGCCTGGAGGTTGGTGAAGTCGTAGTTCTCGGCGATGGCGCGGACTTCGGCGTAGAAGTCCTCGGTCGGCCGCACCGAGATGACGTTGACGGTGCCGCCGATGGCGTTGCGGCCGTACAGCGTGCCCTGCGGCCCGCGCAGGATCTCGACGCGCTCCACGTCCAGCGGCGGGCCGCCGGCGAGCACGGTCGAGGTGGTGAACAGGCCGTCGATGTAGATCGACACCGCCCCGTCCACCGAGTGGACGTTGGTCAGGCGGCCGATGCCGCGCATGCTCGCCCGGTCGTTGGCCGACTGGTAGGTGAAACCGGGTGTGAAGTTGGTCAGGTCCTGGACCGTGCTGATGCCGACCAGGTCGCGTTGCTTGTTGGTGAACGCCGAAATGGCGACCGGCACGTCCTGCAGGCTTTGCTCCCGCTTTTCGGCCGTGACGACCAGTTCTTCGATGGTGCTGACGGTCTGGGCTCTCGCCGATGCGCCGATGGTGGCGGCCAGCAGAGCGCTGGTCGCCAGCAGAGTGGGTCTAAACTTCATAACTGCCTCCCCGCAGCTTGATGAGCGCTTATTGACTGCGCTTGTCTGAAAGCTGAAGCAGCCACGAGGGGTCGTCAATGCAAATGACGGACGATAACTGAATAAGAATCACCTACCGCCCATGGAGCGAAGTCGTATGTCGAAGGCGGCTTGTAAGAGTGGAATTTATAGGCAATCATCCATCGGTTTCTGACTTTGTTCATCCCAATGACAACCTGAAGGCGCGCGAACGGCGCGCCTTCTTTGTTTTTGGCTGCCGGAAATGGGCCGATAATCGGTCGCAATTTCGCAATCGCGAAATGATAGGAAACCTTAGGAAATAAGGGATCGCTGTTATGCAGCGGCGGCGCTTCGTCGGCGGTGCAGCATTCAGGGGCGCAGCAAGCCGCCGCGCACGTCAAAGTGGAGTTTTGAGGCTTGGCGGCTTCGGCTCTTCCGTCCTGCGCCAGCGGACCTTAGAGAGGGCGCGCGCGTAAGTCGGAGGCCCTCGCATGCATCGCAAGCCGGACGGATCCTGGGACAAGACCCACCTGCCTAGCCGCCACACCACCGAGGGGCCGGCGCGCGCGCCGCACCGGTCGTATTACTACGCGATGGGCCTTGGCAGCCGCGAGATCGCCCAGCCGTTCGTCGGGGTGGCGTCCTGCTGGAATCAGGCCGCGCCCTGCAACACGGCGCTGATGCGCCAGGCGAACGCCGCTGCCGAGGGGGTGAAGCGGGCCGGCGGCACGCCGCGCGAGTTCTGCACCATCACGGTGACCGACGGCATCGCCATGGGCCACGAGGGCATGCGCAGCTCGCTGGTCAGCCGCGAGGTGATCGCCGACTCGGTTGAGCTGACCATGCGAGGGCATGCCTACGACGCCCTGGTCGGCGTCGCCGGCTGCGACAAGAGCCTGCCCGGCATGATGATGGCGATGCTGCGCCTCAACGTGCCCTCGGCCTTCATCTATGGCGGCTCGATCCTGCCCGGCGTCTGGCGCGGCAAGGAAGTGACCGTCCAGGACATGTTCGAGGCGGTGGGCGCGCACTCGGCCGGGACCATGAGCCTGGACGACCTCTGCGACCTGGAACAGCACGCCTGTCCGGGCGACGGCGCCTGCGGCGGCCAGTACACCGCCAACACCATGGCCTGCGTGTCCGAGGCCATCGGCCTGGCCCTCCCGCTGTCGTCGGCCTTGCCGGCCGTCTACCTCGACCGCGACCAGTACGCGGTCGCCACGGGCGAGGCTGTGATGGCGCTGCTGGAGCGCAACATCCGTCCGCGCGACATCTGCACGCGCGAGGCCTTCGAGAACGCGGCCGTCGTGATCGCCGCCACGGGAGGCTCCACCAACGGCGGCCTGCACCTGCCGGCCATGGCGAACGAGTGCGGCATCAGCTTCACCCTCCGCGACGTCGCCGAGATCATGAAGAAGACGCCGTACCTCACCGACCTGATGCCGGGCGGGAAATATCCGGCCAAGAAGATGGGCGAGGCGGGCGGCGTGCCGATGCTCCTGCGCACGCTGCTCGATGCAGGCCTGATCCATGGCGACTGCATGACGGTTACGGGCAAGACCATCCGCGAGAACCTTGAAGGCGTGGTCTGGAACCCCGACCAGGACGTGATCCGGCCGGTCTCAAATCCGTTCTCGCCCACCGGCGGCGTTGTGGGGCTGTGGGGCTCGCTCGCCCCGGACGGCGCCATCGTGAAGGTGGCGGGCCTGAAGCATACCAAGCATCGCGGGCCGGCCCGCGTGTTCGACGGCGAGGAGGCCTGCTTCGCCGCCGTCGAGGCGCGCGACTACAAGGAAGGCGACGTCCTGGTGATCCGCTACGAGGGCCCGAAGGGTGGTCCCGGCATGCGCGAAATGCTGTCCACCACCGCCGCGATCAAAGGCCAGGGCGTGGAGAACATCGCGCTCATCACCGATGGACGGTTCTCGGGCGCGACGCGGGGCCTCTGCATCGGCCACGTGGGGCCCGAGGCTCAGGCCGGTGGGCCGATCGCGTTGGTCAAGGATGGCGACATCATCTCCATCGACGCCGACGCCGGAACCATCGAGCTTGAGGTCGACCCCATCGAGTTGGAGCACCGCGCGCGCGACTGGGAGCCTCGCAGGACCAACTACCAGACCGGCGCGATCTGGAAGTTCGCGCAAGGGGTTGGTCCAGCCCATCTGGGCGCGGTGACCCATCCCGGCGCCGAGGCCGAGACCCACGTCTACGCGGACATCTGACCGTGAAGACGCTGGGTCTGATCGGCGGGATCAGCGCCGAGAGCACGACCGTCTATTACCGCGAGCTCACCCGTCTGGTGCGCGAGCGGCTGGGCGGCCTGCACTCGTGCGAACTCGTCATGTGGTCGGTGGACTTCGCGCCGGTGGCGGCGCTGCAGTCCGAGGACGACTGGGAGGCCACCGGCGCCATCCTGGCAAACGCCGCGCGAAAGCTGGAGACGGCCGGCGCGCAGGCCATCGTGATCTGCGCCAACACGATGCACCTGAATGCGCCCCATATCCGGGCGGCGGTGTCCGCCCCGGTGATCCACATCGCCGACGCCACGGCGGTGGCGTTGAAGGCCAGGCGCGTGACAAGGCCGCTGCTGCTCGCCACCCGCTTCACGATGGAGAAGACGTTCTATCGCGATCGCCTGGCCGAGCTGGGCCTGCCGGCGCTGACGCCGGAGAAGGCGGACCGCGACCGTCTGCACGCCATCATCTACGATGAGCTCTGCCAGGGCGTGATCCGGCCCGAGTCCAAGACGGTGGTTCTCGAGATGATCGAGCGGGGCCGCGCGGCCGGGGCCGACGGGATCATCTTCGGCTGTACCGAGATCGGGCTGTTGCTGGATCCTGCCGACATGCCGCTGCCCACCGTCGACACCGCCGTGGCCCATTGCGAGGCCGCGGTCGACTTCGCCCTGGGCTGAGCGCCGTCAGCGGACGGGATCCTCCTCGTCATCGTCGAAGACCTCGTCGCCGAAGAGGGGGCCGGCCGGCTGGCGCGCCGCCGGGCGGGCCTGGGGCGGAAAGTCGTGCGGCTGCGGCTGCGGCTCGGGGGCGGGCGGCGACGCGGCGACGGGCGCGGGGGCCGGCTTCGTGACCGGACGGCGCAGGATCGATTCCATCCGCGCCATCCAGCGATTGGCCTCGCGCAGGGCCTCGTCGGCGTATAGCCGGCCGCGCCGGCCGTCGTCTTCCTGAACCCAGATGTCCATCTCGAAGTCCGGGTGGCCGGGGTCGTCGAACACGAAGCGCAGCCGCACGCCCTCCTGCGGGTCGGCCAGTTGATCCAGCGCCCGGCGCGGTTCGCCGCGGAAGGCGCGCGCCGCCACCTGGCGATCGACGACCAGCTCGACGCCGACCAGTTCGTCCAGCCTGTAGGTGAGCTGCCAGCCGCCCCGGTCCCAGGTGACCACGACCAGTTGCCGGGCGAGGTCGAAGCCGATGCCCACACCACGGCCCCGCGCGACCAGCATCGGCTGCGGCGGCGTCCCGAGCGCCTGGGTGAGGGTGCGCTGGATCCGGCGCGACTCGTCAAGGAACCACACGCAGGCGCCGCCCAGGAGCGTCATGGCGCCGCCCAGGAGTGCGAGCAGCGTCAGGAGCCGCGCGACCTCGTCCATGTAACGAGGCTACGCCGTTTCGGTGAGTCGGCTAAGCGGCGCTACAGGTCCAGTTCGACCACCAGCGGCACGTGGTCGGACGGCTTTTCCCAGGCGCGCACGTCGCGATGGATGGAAACGCCCGCCAGCCTGTCGGCGGCCTGCGGGGAGAGCAGGGCGTGGTCGATGCGGATCCCGTTGTTCCGCTGCCAGGCGCCGGCCTGGTAGTCCCAGAAGGTGTAGGCGCCCGGCGCGCCATCGGCCTGCAGGTAGGCTTCCGTCAAGCCAAGGTTCTTCAGCGCCCGAAACGCCGCCCGGCTCTCGGGCTGGAAAAGGGCGTCTTCCACCCAGTTCTTGGGAAATTCGGCGTCGCGGGGCTCGGGGATGACGTTGTAGTCGCCGGTCAGGACGAAGGGCTCCTCCAGCGCCAGCAACTCGCGCGCGTGGGCATTCAGGCGGGCCATCCAGCCGAGCTTGTAGGCGAACTTCTCGGTGCCGATCGGATTGCCGTTGGGCAGGTAGATGGACGCCACCCTCACGGGTTCCGGACCCGAGACCACGGCCTCGATATACCGCGCCTGCTCGTCGCCGTCGTCGCCGGGCAGGCCCTTTCGGACATCCTCAAGGGGCGTCTTCGAGAGCAAGGCCACACCGTTGTAGGTCTTCTGGCCGTGGACGGCGACGTTATAGCCAAGACGTTCAAAGGCTTCGGCGGGGAACTTCTCGTCGACGCACTTGATTTCCTGAAGGCAGGCGACGTCCGGCTTGGCCTCCTCGAACCAGCGGACCACCGTCTCCAGCCGGGCGTTGACCGAGTTCACGTTCCAGGTGGCGATGCGCATCGAGGGCTCCGGCGAAGGTGGGGCGAACCTAGGGGCGCGGCGCGTCCGGCTCAACCGCGAACGGCGGCCACTCCTGTGGCGTGGCGGCGGCTTGACCGCCGGGCCCGGCCGTGAACCCTGGCGGCATGACGCTACTCCGCTCCCTCGCGATCCTGGCCGCGCTCACAGCCGGCGCCGCGCAGGCGCAGGTGGGATCCCCCAGGCCCGCGCCGTCGCGACCGGCCGCGCCGACCGTGATGCCGCCTTGCCGTCCCCCGGCGCTGGTGAGCATGACCTTCCGGAACCTGACGCCAGGCCTGCAAGCCGTGGATCCGAGGGCTCAGCCCAAGACGATGTGGCGAAAGGGGGGGCAGTTCCTCCGCACCCTCGAACAGCCGGTGGTGTCGGCCGCGTTGCAGGACGCGAAGGGGACGCCGATGGCGCGCCAGGCGCTGGTGATCGTCGCGGAGCCCGACATCTGGCTCATCGACACGGCCAGCCGGGAAGGCCGGCATTCGCTGGACAAGGATCCCGCGCTGGAAGTGCGCGCGCCCATCGTGCCCCTGGGCGGCGCGCCGCCCGAATTCCTCGCGCTGGAGTATGGTTGCGAGCTCGAGTTCGTCGCGCTCCGCGCGCCCACCCCCAAGTCCAAGGTTCGGTGGGGCGACATCGACGCTGCGATCCACACCTATGCGATCGCGGGCGCCAGCCTGTCGATCCTGATGGACGACCAGGCGGGGCGGCCTCTGATGATCACCTATGTGCAGGATGGTCAGCCGAAGCTCATCGTCCACTATGACAGCTACGAGCGGGGACTGCCCGAGCCGCCGGGGCTGTTTCGCCCGCCCCCGGGCGTGAAGATCCAGGAAGCGCCCGCCGAAGCGGCGCCGGCCGGCCGCTCGCTAGATCGAAAAGCTGACGCCGCACCCGCAGCTGGACTTGGCGTTCGGGTTGCGCACCCGGAACTCGGCGCCGGCCAACTCGTCCACGAAGTCGATCTCGGAGCCCTTCAGCAGCGCCAGTGAGACCACGTCCACGAGCGCCGCAGCGCCGTCGCGTTCCACCCGCAGATCGTCGTCGCCGGCCGCCTCGACCAGGTCGAACTGATACTGGAAGCCAGAGCAGCCGCCGCCTTCGACCGCGACGCGAAGCATCACCGGACGACCTTCCTTGGCCCCGATGGCGCGGATCCGGTCCGCCGCGGCGGAAGAGAGGGTGACGTCGGTTGTGGTCATGCTCTGTTAGACGATTGCGCCCTTGCGACTATATGAGGGCCCCAGCGGCCTCGACCAAGAGGCCTAGATAGAATGGTTTGATGGCGTCCTCTATCCCGCCCCGCGCATCCTTCGCCGAAAATCCCGCCACGTCGCGGGGCCGCAAGGTCCCGGAGGCGGCCAGTCGCACGCGCACAGACTTCGCCCGCGACCGCGACCGGATCATCCACTCCACCGCGTTCCGGCGGTTGAAGGAGAAGACCCAGGTCTTCGTGGCGCACGAGGGGGACCACTTCCGCACGCGCCTGACCCACAGCCTGGAAGTGGCCCAGATCGCGCGCTCCCTGGCCACGGCGATGGGGTTGGACCCCGACCTCGCCGAGACGATCGCGCTCGCCCACGACCTGGGCCACCCCCCGTTCGGCCACGCCGGGGAGGACGAGCTGCAGGTCCAGATGCAGGGCTTCGGCGGCTTCGACCACAACGTTCAGACGTTCCGCGTCGTGACCAAGCTGGAGCGCCGCTATCCGCGGTTCGACGGCCTGAACCTGGCGTGGGAGACGCTGGAAGGCGTCATCAAGCACAACGGCCCCGTGGTGGACCAACTGGCCAAGCCGTCCTGGAGCGCCATCTCCGAGTTCGACGCCCAGTACGGCCTACGGCTCGACACCTGGGCGTCGGCCGAGGCCCAGGTCGCGGCGCTGGCCGACGACATCGCCTACAACAACCACGACGTCGACGACGGCGTGCTGGCCGGGCTGTTCAACCTGGACGAACTGGCCGAGGTGCCGCTGATCGGGCCGCACGTGATCAGTGCCCGCGCCGACTATCCTGACGTCGAGGACGGCATCCTGCGCCTGGAGGCCGTGCGGCGCATGATCGGCGCGATGGTCGACGACGTCCTGACCGAGACGGCCCGCCGCGCGGCCGCCGGCAAGGTCTCCTCGCCCGAGGACGTGCGCCTGCTGGGCCATGCACTGGTCTCGTTCTCGCGCGATATGGTCGAGGACCTGGGCGCGCTGCGCCGCTTCCTGATGGACCGGATGTACCGCCACTGGAAGGTCAACCGCACCCGCAGCCAGGCGCGCCGCATCCTGGCCGAGATGTTCCAGCTGTTCATGGCCGAGCCCGACGTCTTGCCGGCTGAGTGGTTCGACCGGACGCAGGGGCGCGACGAAGCGGGACGGGCGAGGGTGGTCTGCGACTACATCGCGGGCATGACCGACCGCTTCGCCATCGAGGAACACCGCAAGCTGTTCCACCTCGATATCTGGAACTGAGCCGTGACCGTGCTCTCGGTCCGTGGGCCGATCTTCCATTCGCCGGGCGATGAAGGCGCCTTCTTCTGGTGGCTCAAGAAGATCTCGGCCGTCCAGCGCGCCGCGAACCGCGGCCGCAACGTCGAGATCCAGCTGCGGCCGGGCAAGACCTCCAGCGACGAGCTCCGCGAGCTGCGCTCGCTGTTCCATCGCTATGGGATGGACACGACCGACCTGGAAGCCCTGGGCCGATAGCCCACAGAAAATGGCGGGCCGCCACACTCCGGTCCTTGCGAGCTCCGATAGACTGCCCCCGAACGCGCGCGATTCGCGCCGCTGGAGCCTCTCGGAGCCCTCGCGATGTCCGACCACGAGCGCGGCGCCTATACGCCGCCCACCGCCGACGCCCCGCTGAGCTTTGATCCGCGCCAGCCCGTGCGCGGCGCCCGGCCGATCCCCTTCACCCTGATCCTCAGCGTCCTGGTGCTCGCCGCCCTCGTGGCTGCGATCTTCGTCTTTTACCAGTCGGGCGTCCGCCAGGCCGGCCAGGCGCCGCAGACCGTGGGCGCCCCCGTGGCCGGCATCAAGTCCGCCGCCCCGCCCGAGGCGCAGCCGCAGGACCCGGCCGCCGGCCTGCAGATCTATCGCTCGGACGAGAGCGCGCCGATGGAGACGTCGCCGACCTTCACCCCGCCGCCCGAGGAGCCGGCCCCGCGGCCGATGCCGACGCCGAAGGTGGTGGTCACCCAGGCGCCGCCCGTCCAGGCCGCGCCGCCGGCCGCCACCAGCCAGGCGCTCAAGCCCGCCATCCCTGCCGCTCCGACGCCCGCGCCGGCCCCGGTCCAGAAGGTCGCCGCTGCGCCGCCGGCCCCCAAGCCCGCGCCGCCGCCCGCCAAGAAGGAAGAGCCCGCGCCCGTGGCCAAGCCCGCGTCCGGCGGCGCGGTGGTGCAGATCGGCGCCGTGTCGTCGACCGCGCTGGCCGACAAGGCCTTCAAGGACGCCATCGCCGCGGCGCCCGGCCTGGGCGCCGGCAAGGGTAAGAGCGTCGAGAAGATCGAGAAGAACGGCGGCACACTCTACCGCACGGCGGTCACGGGCTTCTCCTCCAGGGCCGACGCCCAGGCGTTCTGCGCCAAGCTCCAGGCCTCCGGGAAGAGCTGCTTCGTCCGGTGACCACCGGCGCCTGCATCCTGGGCTGCGCCGGTACGGTCCTGACCAAGGCGGAGCGGGCCTTGTTCGCCGAGGCCCGACCTTGGGGCTTCATCCTCTTCGGGCGCAACATCGAGACGCCGGAACAGGTGAGGGCGCTGACAGGGTCGCTGCGCGAGGCGGTCGGGCGCAGGGAGGCGCCGATCCTGATCGACCAGGAAGGCGGACGGGTCCAGCGGCTGAAGCCGCCCCACTGGCCCGCCTATCCGCCAGGCCGCGCCTACGGCGACCTTCCGGCCGACGGCGTGCTCGGCCGCCGCGAGATCGCCCGGCTCGGCGCCCGCCTGATCGCCCATGACCTCAACGCCGTCGGCATCGACGTCGACTGCCTGCCGGTGCTGGACGTGCCCACGCCCGACGGCGATGCGGTGATCGGCGATCGCGCCTATGCCGACACGCCCGACGAGGTCGCCGCCCTGGGTCGCGCCGCCGCCGAGGGGCTGATCGCCGGCGGCGTCCTGCCGGTCATGAAGCACGTGCCGGGCCACGGCAGGGCGCGCGACGACAGCCACCAGGCGCTGCCGACGGTGGAGGCGGGGGCCGACGAACTCGCCGCGCGCGATTTCGCCCCTTTCCGGGCGCTGTCGGACATGCCGATGGCGATGACGGCCCACGTCGTCTACGCCGCCTTCGACCCTCTTCGCCCGGCCACCACCTCACGCACCGTGATCCGCAACGTGGTGCGCGGCGCGATCGGCTTCGGCGGCCTGCTGATCAGCGACGACCTGTCGATGCGGGCGCTGTCCGGGGACTTCCGAGCACGGGCGGAGGCTGCGCGCCGGGCAGGCTGCGACGTGGTCCTGCACTGCAACGGCGACATGGCGGAGATGCGGGCGGTCGCGGCCGGCGCGGGGGCGTTGACCGGTCAGGCGAAGCGGCGGGCCGGGGCGGCGCTGGCGCGGCGGCCCCGCTCGCCCGAGCCCTTCGACGTCGTCGCGGGTCGCGCTCGCTTCGAAGCGGCCTTCAAGGGTAGGCTGGCGGCATGAGCGGCGGTTTCCAGCCCAGTCTCGACTTCGCGGCCGTCGACAACGCGGTCGAAGACGGCGAGGCCCTGATCGTCGATATCGACGGCTTCGAGGGCCCGCTGCACGTCCTGCTCGCCCTGGCCCGCACCCAGAAGGTCGACCTTCTGCAGCTATCGATCCTGAAGCTGGCGGAGCAGTATCTTTCCTTCGTGCAGGAGGCGCGCCGTCGCCGCTTCAGCCTGGCGGCCGACTACCTCGTGATGGCGGCATGGCTGGCCTACCTGAAATCGCGCCTCCTGCTGCCGAAGCCGGAGCAGCCGAAGGCCGAGGAGGCGCCGGCCGAGGAGATGGCCCAGCGGCTGGCGTTCCGCCTGGCCAAGCTGGAAGCCATGCGCAACGCCGCCGACACGCTGATGAACGGACCTCAGCTCGGCCGCGACGTCTTCGGGCGCGGCGACCCGGAAGCCATCCGCATCGTCCCCTCGGGCCGGATCGAGGGCGACCTCTACGAACTCATGAGCGCCTATATCGCCCAGCGCCAAAAGGAGGCGCAGCGCAGCTACAAGCCGCAGGTCCCGACCGCCTATCCGCTCGAGGACGCCCGCGACCGCCTGCGCCGCCTGCTGCCCGACCTGGAGCGCTGGACGCCGCTCACCGGGGTGGCGCCCATGGGGACGCCCACGGCGGGGCCGAGTCGGGCGTCCTATGTGGCCTCCACGCTTTCGGCCAGCCTTGAGCTGGTGAAGGAAGGCGCGCTCGAGGCCCGGCAGCTCGAAGCCTTCGCCGACATCTACCTGCGGGCCCGCAAGGGCGGAGCGCCCGCATGAGCGACACCGCGCGCGAGATCGAAGCCCTGCTGTTCGCCGCCGCTGGTCCCTTGACGGTGGACGACCTGGCCAAGCGTCTGCCGGAAGGGGCGAACATCGAGGCGGGCCTGGCCCAGCTCTATCAGCTCTACGAGGGGCGGGGCGTGGTCCTGGCCAACGTCGCCGGGGCCTGGCGCTTCCAGACGGCCGAGGACCTGGCCTGGCTGATGACCGAGGAGCGCGACGAGCCGCGCCGCCTGTCGAAGGCCGCCCAGGAGACCCTGGCGATCATCGCCTACCACCAGCCCGTCACCCGCGCCGAGATCGAGGCTGTCCGCGGCGTCCAGGCGAGCCGGGGGACCCTCGACGTCCTGCTGGAGCTGGGCCTCGTGAAGATGCGCGGCCGCCGCCGCACGCCGGGGCGGCCGGTGACCTTCGGCACGACCGATTCGTTCCTGGAGCACTATGGCCTGGCCTCGCTGGCCGACCTGCCGGGCATGGCGGAGATGAAGGCCGCGGGCCTCCTGTCGCTGGACCTGCCGCCCGACTTCGCGATGCCCGATCCCAATGCGCTGGCCGCCGACGAGGAACCGCTGGAGGCCGACGCGCCCGAATTCCACGTCGATTTCCTCGGCGAGGACGAGCCCACGCACTGAAGCGTCATGTCGCGTTGGCTTGCGCGGCCCGGACGGACTATATAGCGGCCTGAAGAGAACGGGCGTGCGGCCAAGGGGCCGCGAGATTCGCCCAAGGAGAGTTTCGCGCATGGGCGCACTCAGCATCTGGCATATCCTTCTGATCGTGGTCGTCGCCGCGCTCCTGTTCGGCGGTCGCGGCAAGATCTCCGGGCTCATGGGTGACACGGCCAAGGGCATCCGCGCCTTCCGCGACGGCCTGAAGGGCGAGGACGACCCGCAGGAGGCCAAGAAGACGCTTCCCGCGGACGAGAAGGACAGCGCGCGGGGCTGAACGCCCGCCGCTCCACGGCAATTCGCGCCGGCCGCCTTGATCGTGGCCGGCGCTTCTGTTTAGGCCACGGCCATGCTTCCCGAAGTCGGCGCGTCTGAGCTCATCGTCATCGCCATCGTGGCGTTGATCGTCGTGGGCCCGAAGGACCTGCCCATCCTGTTGCGTCGCTTCGGCCAGTTCATGGCCAAGCTGCGGGGCATGGCGAACGAGTTCCGGGCCAGCTTCGACGAGATGGCGCGCCAGTCCGAGCTGGACGAGCTGCGCAAGGAGGTCGAGGCCATGCGCCGCGGCCAGTTCGGCGACACGACCGACCTGAACCAGGAGATGCGCAGCACGATCGGTGAGATCGAGAGCAGCATGTCCGACGTCGGCGTCCAGCTGCACCCGCCGATGAGCTACCAGTACGACACCACCGCCGAACCCCCGCCGCCGCTGGAGATCTCCGAGGCGCCCGCGCCGGCGAAGAAGCCGCGTGCGAAGAAGGCTAACGGCTCGGCCCCGGCGAAGCCCGCCGCCGCGAAGGCCGCGCCGGCCAAGCGCGCCACGAAGCCGAAGGGGGCCACGGAGATCGTCCAGACGCCGAAGTCGCGCAAGCGCTCCAGCAAGATCGTTGAGGGCGACGCGTGAGCTACGAGTACGACGAAGCCGAAATCGAGGCGTCGCGAGCGCCGCTGCTCGACCATCTCGTCGAGCTGCGCAAACGCCTGATCATCTGCGTCGCGGCCATCATCCTGGGCTTCGCCGTCTGTTTCGCGTTCTCGCCCCAGATCTACTATTTCCTCCTTCATCCCTTCAAAATGGCGGCGGCCATGTACGCCGCGTCGAAGCAGGGACACTCGGCGGGCCCGTTCGACCTGCTATTCGTCCTGCTGGGGCTGAAGGAGGCGCCGACGGCCACCGGTGACCTGCGCCTGATGTTCACGGCGCCCCTGGAATTCTTCTTCACCAAGCTGAAGCTGGCGGGCTTCGGAGCCGTCGTGCTGACCTTCCCGGTGCTGGCGTGGCAGGTCTACGCCTTCGTGGCCCCGGGGCTCTACAAGCGCGAGCGCCGCGCCTTCCTGCCCTTCCTGGTCGCCGCGCCGATCCTGTTCCTGCTGGGCGCCGCGCTCGTCTACTACATGATCCTGCCGTTCGTGCTGTGGTTCTCGCTCAGCCAGCAGATCATGGGCGCCGGTGTTGCCGTCGAGCTGCTGCCCAAGGTGTCGGACTACCTGACCCTCGTGACGACCCTGCTGCTCGCCTTCGGCCTCTGCTTCCAGCTCCCGGTCGTTCTGAGCCTGCTGGGCCTGGCCGGCATCGTGAACTCGTCCATGCTCTGGAAGGGGTGGCGCTACGCCGTCTTCGCCGTGGTGGTGGTGGCCGCGATCGTCACGCCGCCCGACCCGATCAGCCAGCTCATGCTCGCGACGCCGATTGTGCTGCTCTACTTCGTCTCGATCGGCTGCGTGAAGGTGATCGAGCTCCGGCGGAAGAAGGATGAGGACGCTCCGGGAACCGACGTCGCCACCGTCTAGGGTTGGCGCGCCTCCCGACGCGCTCTAGAGAAACCGCTTCCCTCATCCCCAGCGGCGCCCATGCACGATATCCGAGCCATTCGCGAAACCCCCGAGCTGTACGAGCAGGCGTGGGCGGCGAAGGGCTCGTCCGGCAAGGTGGCGGAGATCCTGGAGCTGGACGCGAAGCTGCGCGCCGCACAGACGGCGGGGCAGGCGGCCCAGGCGGAGCGGAACGACGCCTCCAAGAAGATCGGTCAAGCCAAGGCCCAGAAGAACGAGGACGAAGCCCAGCGCCTCATGGCCCAGGTCGAGGCGCTGAAGGCCGGCCAGGCGGAACATGCCGAGGCCGAGCGCCAAGCCGGCGAGGCGCTGAAGGCGATCCTGGCCTCGTTGCCCAACATCCCGTTCCCGGACGTCCCGGTGGGCGCCGACGAGCACGACAACGTCGAAGTGCGGCGCTGGGGCGAGCCCTTCGCGATCTCCAATCCCAAGGATCACGTCGACATCGGCGAGGGCCTGGGCCTGCTCGACTTCGAGGCCGCGGTCCGCATGTCGGGCGCGCGCTTCACCGTGCTGAAGGGCCAGCTGGCCCGGCTCGAGCGCGCGATCGGCCAGTTCATGCTGGATCTGCAGACTGAGGAGCACGGCTACCTGGAGGTCGCGCCTCCGCTGCTCGTCAATGATGCGGCGGCCTACGGCACCGACAAGCTGCCCAAGTTCGCGGAAGACCTGTTCCAGACCACCGACGGGCGCTGGCTGATCCCGACGGCCGAGGTCCCGCTGACCAGCCTCGTCATGGACCAGATCGTGGCCGAGGAGGAGCTGCCGCTGCGCTTCACGGCGCTGACCCCCTGTTTCCGCTCAGAGGCCGGCGCTTCGGGCCGCGACACCCGCGGCATGATCCGCCAGCACCAGTTCAACAAGGTTGAATTGGTCTCGATCGTCGCCCCGGAGAAGTCCGAGGAAGAGCATGAGCGGATGGTCGGCTGCGCGGAGGCGGTGCTGAAGCGCCTGGAGCTGCCGTTCCGCACCATGCTGCTCTGTACCGGCGACATGGGCTTCGGCGCGCGCAAGACCTATGACCTCGAGGTCTGGCTGCCCAGCCAGGGCAAGTACCGCGAAATCAGCTCGTGCTCGAACTGCGGCGACTTCCAGGCCCGGCGCATGGACGCCCGCGCTAAAAAGGCCGGAGAGAAGGGCACCCGCTTCGTCCACACGCTGAACGGCTCGGGCCTCGCCGTGGGCCGCACCCTGGTGGCGATCATGGAGAACTACCAGGACGAGGACGGCCGCATCGCCATCCCACAGGCGCTGCATCCCTACCTGCCGGGCCTGACGCACATCGGCGGCGCCGCGTGAGGATCCTGATCACCAACGACGACGGCATCCACGCCGACGGCCTGGAGGCGCTGGAGCGCATCGCCGCGGCGCTCTCGGACGATGTCTGGGTGGTGGCTCCGGAATATGAGCAGTCGGGCGCCAGCCGGGCGCTGACCCTGGCGGATCCGATCCGCGTGCGGCAGCTGTCCGAGCGTCGCTTCGCCACCACCGGCACCCCGACGGACTGCGTGATGCTCGGGGTGAACGACCTGGTGCCGGGTGCGAAGCCCGATCTCGTCCTGTCGGGCGTGAACCGCGGGGCGAACCTCGCCGAGGACGTGACCATGTCCGGCACCGTGGCCGGCGCCATCGAGGGCATGGCCCTGGGGATCCCGTCCATCGCCCTGTCGCAGATGGGCTTCTATGAGGAGGGGACCAGTTTCGCGGCGGCCGAGACCTATGGCCCCGGCATCGTGAAGCGCCTGGTCGAGCTGGGCTGGCCCAAGGACGTGGTGCTGAACATCAACTTCCCCAACGGGCCGGTCGAAGGCATCACCGAGGTGGAGGTCACCCGCCAGGGGTTCCGCGACTTCCACATCCGCCACAACGAGAAGCGCACCGATCTGCGCGGGCGCGAATACTACTGGGTCGGCTTCCGGCAGCTGCGATCCAGCCCGCCGGATGGCACGGACCTGCGCGCCCTCTACGACGGCAAGATCTCGGTGACCCCCCTACACATCGATCTCACCCATATGCAGACCGTCCACGACCTGAAAGGCGTGCTCGGCGGCGCGCCCCCAAAGGCCTGACATGGCGGACACGGACGACACGCCCGAGACCCGGATGGCGCGCCTGCTGCTGGCGCTGCGCTCGCAGGGCGTGACCGACGCCAAGGTGCTGTCGGCCATCGAGACGACCCCCAGGCCGCTGTTCACCCAGGAGCTCTTCAAGGAGCGCGCCTTCGAGGACTCGGCCTTGCCGATCGCGTGCGGGCAGACCATCAGCCAACCGTTCGTGGTCGGGCTCATGACCCAGGCCCTGAAGATCGACCGGCGCGACCGCGTGCTGGAGATCGGCACCGGCAGCGGCTACCAGACGACGATCCTCTCGAAGCTGGCCCGGCTGGTCTATACGGTCGAGCGCTACCGCACCCTGATGCGAGAGGCCGAGGCGCGCTTCAAGGAGCTGGGCCTCACCAACGTCATCACCCGCTTCGGCGACGGCGGCGAGGGGTGGCCCGAGCAGGCGCCTTTTGACCGCATTATGGTCACAGCCGCGGCGCCGGGAGAGCCGAAGGCTCTGCTTTCGCAACTGAAGCCGACCGGCGTCCTGGTGGCTCCGATCGGCAAGGGTCCGGTCCAAGTGCTGCGCCGCTATACCGGCGACGGGCAGGGGGGATTCCAGGTGGAAGACCTGATCGACGTCCGCTTCGTCCCGCTGCTGGACGGCGTGGCCAAGGAGCTTTGACCTTTTCGTGTTGCAGGGCTTTTGCGGGTTGGCGCGGGCGTCGGCTCGCCGCCATCATCCCACTTCACGCCCCGAATGATTCTGGCTTGAGCTACCCCGGAGCGGCGATGACGCACCTCTTCCAACGAACCGCCCTGATCCTGCTCGCCGGGACGGCGCTGACGGCCTGCGGCACGCCACGCTACGCGGTGAATGCTCCGGTCCTGCCGTTGCCCCCCGCCGCGGCTCCGACGATCGCGCCGGCGGCCCAGGCCGCGCCTCAGCAGCTCGCCGGACTGGCTCAGGACGCGCCCGCCGTGGCGCCGCGCCCGACGCCGCAGGTCGACAAGACCGAACTTCCGCCTCTGCCGCTCGCGCCGCGCCCAAGCCTGGCGCAGGCGACGCCTGAACCGCCCCTCAGCGCCATCGCCCCGCCGGCCGAAGACGCCTTCGCCCGCGCCCGGTCGCGCGGGCCCGCGGCCACCTACACCGTCAAGAAGGGCGACACGCTCGCCGAGATTGCCGACCGTCTCGGGACCGGGATCGACGACATCGCCAAGGCCAACGGCCTGAAGAAGCCCTACCGGCTGCAGCCCGGCCAGGTGCTGAAGAACCCCAAGGCCAAGGCCGCGGCGTCGACCTCCAAGTCCTCTAGGGAAAAGGCAGTCGCCTCCGAGGCCAAGACCTATACGGTTCGCTCCGGCGACACCCTGTTCGGGATCGCCCAGCGCAACGGCATGACCGTGGACGCCCTGCGCGAGCTGAACGGCCTCGGCCGCAACTCGTCCCTGATGCCCGGCAAGAAGCTGAAGCTGGCCGGCGGCGCGGCCGAGGAAGTCGCCGAGGCGGCCGAGGACGACGTCGCCCCCGCCGAGCGTCCGCGGGCGTCCACGCGCCGGCCCCAGGCCGAGCCGCCACAGACCCGCGCATCCGAGTCCGAGGGCCGCACGGTCACTAGCCGCGAGGTCACGGGCCGGGTGGTCGACGTCTCGACCGGCGGCAAAAGCTACAAGGTCAAGAAGGGCGACACGCTGGAGCGCGTGGCGAACCGGCTCGACAGCGACGTGGCCGAGCTGGCGAAGCTGAACAAGCTGAAGAAGCCCTATCGCCTTCAGCCCGGCCAGACGATCCGCGGCCCGGGCGGGACGGCGAAGGCCTATGTGGTCGGCCGCGGCGACACGCTTTCGGAGATCGCCCGCCGCTTCAGCGTGACCGAGGCCGAGCTGCGCAGCGCCAATGGCCTGCGCCGCGGCGCAGCCGTCGCGCCAGGCCGCAAGCTGCGCCTGCCGGCCGGCTACCGCGACCGCGGACCGCTCACTACCACCACCCAGGTTCCCGAGCGCAGCGAGGCTCCGCCGACGCCGACCCCGTCCGCGCCGCAACCCTACCGGCCCACCCAACGGCCGTCGTCGTCGTTCGACACGCCGCCGCCGGTGGGCCAGGTTCTGCCGCCGCCGCGTTCCGCGCCGCGACCGCCGACGGTGGTCATGCCCGACCAGCCGCAGCCCTACCGCGCGCCTCCTGGCGGCGTGCCCGGCGCGCCCACGGCCAGCCCGCAGGTGTCGGACGCCCAGATCAGCCAGATGGGCCGCGGTGTCTTCGCGTGGCCGCTGCAGGGTCAGGTGATCTCCGGCTTCGGCAGCCGGGGAACCGGCGTCCGCAACGACGGCCTGAATATCCGCGCCAATACGGGGGATCCGATCCGCGCTGCCGCGGCGGGCGACGTCGTCTACGCCGGCGATCAGGTGCCGGGCTTCGGCAACCTCGTGCTCATCAAGCACGCCGACGGCTGGGTGACGGCCTATGGCCACCTGAGCCGGGTTGACGTGCGCATGCAGCAGAAGGTCGAGCAGGGCCAGCAGATCGGCCAGGCCGGCTCGTCAGGCGGCGTCTCTGAGCCGCAGCTGCACTTCGAGATCCGTTACGCGCCCACGCCTCAGGAGCGCGCCCGGCCGATCGACCCGGCGCTGGTCCTCCCGAAGTAGGGCGAGATCGCCGGCCTAGGCGGCGTTGAAGAAGCCGTGCTCGCCGACGATGCGCACCTGGCACGGCTGCCCCGCGTCCTGCGCGGCGCGCGCGCGCTTGTTGGCGGCCGCCTTCACGACCTCCTTGTCGGGGCTCGCATCGGAGAGTTGCCCTTCGTGTTCCACCGCCCAGCCGTCCTCGTGGCGAAGGACGGTGAAGACGGCTCTCTCGGGGGCGTTGCGCATGTGTAGGCTTTCCAATCCGGTCTGTGGCGTCGCCACGTCTGGGCGCCGCGCTATGAAGACAAGCGGATAGAGTACAGTTTTTTTAAGGACTTGTCGCGGGTAGGGTCAAATTATCTGCGGCCAAGCTTGCGCGAACGCTAGAATAACTTATGTTCAAGCGATCGAATATCGCACTGGATCGCGAGCATTCCGCTTCGGCCTCTTGAAGGTCTGACCCGCGGATCTACCCCGACCTCTCCGAGAATTTGATGCAAGCGTCGATGGTCGGCGCAAGATATTTGCACCCGGAAAGGGAACAAAATGGCAGTAGGCACCGTGAAGTGGTTCAACGCGACCAAGGGCTTCGGCTTCATCCAGCCTGACGATGGCGGCGCGGACGTGTTCGTGCACATCTCGGCCGTCGAACGGGCCGGCCTGGGCGGCCTCAACGAAGGCCAGAAGGTCAGCTTCGAGCTGGAGCGCGACAAGCGCAGCGGCAAGAACTCGGCCGGCCAGCTCCAGGCCGTCTAAGGCTCGCAGCTACCGAAAAGCGAAAGGCCGGTGCGATGCGCCGGCCTTTTTCTTTGCCTAAAGCGGGAGCGGCCTGCCGAGCTCGCCGGCCAGGTCGCGGATGAACTGCCAGGCCACGCGGCCCGAGCGCGAGCCGCGGAGCTGCGCCCACTGCAGCGCGCGGCGTTCGAGGTCCGGCGCCTGGAGGTCGAACTTGGCCGCGTAGGCCGAGACCGCCGCCAGATAGGTTGGCTGGTCCATGGGCGGGAATCCGATCCACAGTCCGAAGCGGTCCGACACGCTGACCTCCTCCTCAGCATCCTCTGCGGCCGAGAGCAGGCCCCGGTCCTCCTGGTGTCCGCGCGGCATCAGATGGCGACGGTTGGACGTGGCCACGAACAGCACATTGGCCGGCGGGCCCGAAACGCCGCCTTCCAGCGCCGACTTCAGCGCCTTGGCCGCCGCGGCGCCTTCCTCGAACGAGAGATCGTCGCACAGCACGACGAACCGCTCGGGGCGCGTCCGCAGCACGTCGAACAGGGCGGGCAGGGCGGTGACCTGGTCGCGATCCACCTCCACCAGCCTCAGCTCGGGTGACCGTTCGGCCGCGGCCATGAAGGCGGCCTTGGCCAGCGAGCTCTTGCCCGTGCCACGAACGCCCCACAGCAGAGCGTGGTTGTAGGGGAGACCACTCGAGAACCGCTCCAGGTTCTCGAGGAACCGCGCCTTCTGGCGATCGACCCCCACGAGGTTGTCCAGGGTCAGCGGATAGTCGGGCGCCGGGTGGAACGCCCCGGTGTCGGGATCATGCCGAAACAGCCGCGCGCTCTCGAAGCTGGGGGCGGCCGCCACCGGGGGCGCGAGCCGTTCCAGGGCCTCGGCGATGCGGACGAGCAGGGGCGTCAGATCGGGTTCCATCGGCCGCAGGCCATACACGTAGGCGTTCCATTGCAAAAGCAGGCCTCTCCGCATAGCTTCCGCCGACTTTGGCGGGCCCCCATGTGAGAGGGCGCTCGCACGCCCACTTCTGGAGAGGCCATGTTCGCCACCCCTGCCTATGCCCAAGCCGTCGGCGGCGCCGCCGCGGGCGGTCCCGAGGCCATGCTGCTGCAGTTCCTGCCGCTGGTCGCCCTGGTCGTGCTCTTCTACTTCCTGATGATCCGGCCGCAGCAGCGGCGGATGAAGCAGCACCAGGCCATGCTGGGCGCCCTGAAGCGCGGTGACACCGTGGTGCTGAGCTCGGGCATGATCGGCAAGATCGTCCGCGTCGAGGACAAGGAAGTGGGCGTCGAGATCGCCACCGGCGTCACCGTCAAGGTGGTGAAGGGCATGATTTCCGACGTGCGGGCCCGCGGCGAACCCGCCGCGGCCAATGACACCAAGGCGTAAAGCACCCCCTCGATGATCACGGTCTCCCGTTGGAGGGTCATCCTCGTCGTCCTGGCGACGCTGTATGGGATCCTCTTCACGCTCCCGAACGTGCTGCCCCAGTCCGTCCGGGACAGCCTGCCGTCATTCGTCCCCAAGCAGACCCTGAACCTGGGCCTGGACCTGCAAGGCGGATCCTACCTGCTCTACGAGGTCGACACCGCGGCCCTGCGCAACGAGCTGCTGACGAACCTCGTCGAGGACAGCCGCACCACGCTGCGCGAAGCGCAGATCGACTTCACGGGCCTCGGCGTCGTGAACGGCGAGGTGAGCGTGCGGATCAACGACGCGACCAAGGTCGAGCAGGCGACGAAGGCGCTGCGCGAATCCCTGGGCGCCGTGATGGCTACGGGCGGGCGCGACGTGACCGTCAGTACGGCCCCTGACCAGCGCATCCGGGTGGCGTTCGTGCCCCAGGCCCTGGACTCCCAGGCGGCCAAGGCGGTCGACCAGTCGATCGAGGTCATCCGCCGCCGGATCGACGAACTGGGCACCAAGGAGCCGGACATCCGGCGTCAGGGCGCCAACCGGATCTCGATCGCTGCTCCGGGCGAAAGCGACCCGAAGCGGCTGCAGGCGATCGTCGGCCAGACCGCCAAGCTGACGTTCCAGATGGTGGACGAGACCGCCGACCTGGCCCAGGCCCAGCAGGGCCGCGTGCCTCCGGGATCGGTCCTCGTGCCAGGCGACGACTTCCAGCCCTTCTACGTCATCAAGCGCCGCGCGCTTGTGACCGGCGAGATGCTCACCGACGCCCAGGGCGGGTTCAACCCGCAGACGGGCCGCCCGGTGGTGAACTTCCGGTTCAACGGCCAGGGGGCGCGGCGCTTCGCCGACGCCACGACCCAGAACGTCGGCAAGCGCTTCGCCATCGTGCTGGACAACAAGGTGATCTCCGCGCCCAGCATCAACGAGCCCATCACCGGCGGCTCGGGCCAGATCAGCGGCAACTTCACCACCGAGAGCGCCAACAACCTGGCCATCCTGCTCCGCGCAGGGGCGCTGCCGGCGCCGCTCACGATCCAGGAGCAGCAGACGGTATCGGCCGAACTCGGCGCCGACGCGATCCGGGCCGGCGCGATCTCGCTGGTGATCGGCGGCATCGCGATCGTGATCTTCATCGTCCTGGCCTACGGCCTGTTCGGCGTCTTCGCGGCCCTGGCCCTGATCGTGAACGTGCTGCTGATCCTCGGCATCATGTCGATGACCCAGGCGACGCTGACCTTCCCGGGTATCGCCGGCCTGATCCTGACCCTGGCGGTCGCCGTCGACGCCAACGTGCTGATCTACGAGCGCGTCCGCGACGAGGCCCACGCTGGTCGAACACCCATCATGGCCCTGGAGCACGGCTACAGCCGCGCCCTGGTGTCGATCCTCGACGCCAACATCACCAGCGCCATCTCCGCCATCATCATGTTCCAGTTCGGCTCGGGGCCGATCCGCGGTTTCGCCTGGACCCTCCTGATCGGCGTCGTCACCTCGGTGTTCACCGCCGTGGTCATCACCCAAGTGCTCATCGGCTTCTGGTTCCGCGCGACCAAGCCGAAGAGCCTGCCGATCGAGTAGTCCCATGAAGTGGCCCCTCATCCGCCTCCTGCCGCGCGAATTCCATATCGACTTCGTGCGGCTGGCCCCCTTCGCCGCCGTCATCTCGGCGATCCTCATCGCGGGCTCGATCGGCTCGTTCGTCGTCCGGGGTCTGAACTTCGGCATCGACTTCGTGGGCGGCACCGCCATCGAGGTGCGCACCAAGGGGCCGGTGCCCCTGGGCGAGCTGCGCGCAGCGGTTCCCGCCGCCGGCGGCCACGACGCGCAGGTCCAGGGCTTCGGTCGCCCCGACACCGCCATCGTCCGCTTCCGCACCGAGGGGGCGAACACCTTCGTCGCCGCCGAGCAGGTGAAGCAGAAGCTCGCCGCCAGGTTCCCGGGCATGGAGTTCAAGCCGCCGGTGGTGGTCGGGCCCAAGGTCTCCAGCGAGCTCATGAGCGGGGGCTTCATGGCGCTGGGCATCGCGATGGCGCTGATGCTGGGCTACATCTGGTTCCGCTTCCAGCTGCAGTTCGGCCTGGGCGCCGTGGTCGCCGTCATCCACGACGTGATCCTCACCCTGGGCCTGCTGTCGCTGACCCAGATCGAGTTCTCCATGACCTCGATCGCGGCCTTGCTGACCGTCATCGGCTACTCGATGAATGAGAAGGTCATCACCTTCGACCGGCTTCGCGAGAACCTGCGCAAGTACAAGACCACGCCGCTGCGCGAGGTGATCAACCGGTCGGAGAACGAGCGACTCTCGCGCACGCTGATCACCGGCTCGACCGCCATCCTGGCGCTGTCGGGCGCGCTGTTCCTGGGCGGTCCGGTGCTCTTCCCGCTGGTCTCGACCATGGTGTTCGGCGTCGTCATCGGCACCTATTCGTCGGTCTACGTCGCCCTGCCGATCATCCTTCTGTGGGGCGTGAAGCGGAACGACGAGCCGGCCGAACCGCTGAAGCCCGCCAGCGTCCGGCCGTAGGGCGCGGCCGGTGGCCAGGAATGCGCCGAGCATCGACGCCTATGGCGACGGCGGCTTCCGCCTCGCGGGTCAGAGGCACGACGGCTCGGTGCTGATTCTCGCCGACGAGGCGCGAAGCTGGCAGGTCACCAGCCTGGGGGAGCTCACCCTCGGTTCGCTGAAGCCCGTGCTCGACGCGGGCTCCGCCGAGGTCGAGTTCGTCCTGCTGGGGGTGGGCGCGCGAAACGCCATGCCGCCGCGCGAGATCCGCGACGGCCTGCGCGCCGCGGGCATCGGCCTGGAATTCATGGATACTCCGGCGGCCGCCAAGCTCTACAACCTGCTGACGGCCGAAGGTCGTCGCCTGGCCGCCGCGCTGATCGCGGTCTGAGGCCCAAGTCCCCGTCGCTTCCAGCCTGAAACGAAACGCCCTATACCTCGGCCAGGGCAGGGACTCAGAGGGTTAGTTACATGGCTGGACTACTCGCCAATTTTCGCAACACGATCATCGTCAGCGTCATCCTGGCGTTGATCATGGTGGGCGCTTACGCCGCCGGTCCGCAGGGCACGGGCCCGGCCTACTGGCAGGCGGTCTTCCGCTGGCTGCACGTCTTCTTCGGCATCCTGTGGATCGGGCTGCTCTACTACTTCAACTTCGTCCAGATCCGGAAAATGCCCGACATCCCCGCCGAGCTGAAGCCGGCCGTGTCGAAGTACATCGCCCCCGAGGCGCTGTTCTGGTTCCGCTGGTCGGCCTTGGCCACTGTCATCATGGGCTTGGCGATCGCGGGCGTGCGCGGCTACTCGGCCGAGACGCTCTCGCTGGGCCTGGCCGGCGGCTATGACCCGGCGCTCGACCGCCAGTACACGCTGCTGGGCCTGGGCATGTGGCTGGGCATCATCATGATGCTCAACGTCTGGGGCATCATCTGGCCGAACCAGAAGCGCGCGCTGGGCATCGTCGAGGCCGATGCCGACACCAAGGCCAAGGCCGCGAAGATGGCCATGCTGGGCTCGCGGACCAATCTTCTCCTGTCGATCCCGATGCTGGCTGCGATGACCATGTCGCAGACCATCTTCGGCTAGCTGGCGGAAAAATCCCGGGAAGGCCCGCCCCCGCGGCGGGCCTTTTTCGTTGGAGCCACATGAGCGACGACCTCGACGACCTGATCCGCCGCAACGACCCCGACCGCTGGCTCTCCAGCAGGTTCATCGGGGACGCCGGACTGCGCGCCGACGTCGTCGCGATCTACGCCTACGATCACGAACTGGCCCGTGCGCCGAAGGTGGCGTCGAACTCGCTGCTGGGCGAGATCCGCCTGACCTGGTGGCGTGAGGTCCTGGACGAGGTCTATGAGGGCCGCCACGTCCGTCACCATCCGACCGCGCAGGCGCTGGCGGACGTGATCAACCGTCATGGCCTGCCGCGCGAGCCGCTGGAGGCCATGATCGACGCCCGCTACCGCGAACTGGACGCGTCGCAGATGACGGACCTCGAGGCGGTCGAGTGGGCGAGGGGAACTGCCGGTCGCGCGGCCGAGGTCGCGGCGCGGTTGCTCGAGCCGCAAGGGGAGGCCGGGCTTGCGGTGGCGGGCGGCGCCGTCTGGGCGCTCGGGCGGCGAGGCCTGGACGCCCTGGTGAGGGCCGAGGCCGCTCCAGCCCGGGCCGGCGCCCGCGCCCTCAGCGCCGCGGCGTTTCCGGCGGTGGCCCACGCGGCCTTGGCGCTGCAACCGGCGAAGTCCGAGTTCTGGAAGCGGCTACGGCTGACGGCGGCCGTCGCCACCGGCCGGATCTGACGTCTCGAAACCTATTCCGCCGGTTCGAGCGCGGGCGCGCCCTCGGCCCAGGCCTTGAGGTCCGACAGCGCCCGCTCGCCCATGGCTCGCTTCTTCAGCCGGGTCTTCTCCTTGGAGCCCAGCCGATTGCCCTCGGCGTCGCGCTTCGGCGCTTCCATGGGCGGCAGCAGTCCGTAGTTGATGTTCATCGGCTGGAAGCTGCCCTTGCCGTGCTCCAGGTGCCCGCCCGTGATGTGGCCCACCAGTCCTCCCAGAGCGGTCGTGGCCGGCGGCGCCTCGATAGGCCGGCCCAGGCGTTCGGCGGCGGCGAAGCGGCCGGCGAGCAGGCCGACGGCGGCGCTCTCCACATAGCCTTCGACGCCGGTCACCTGGCCCGCGAACCGCAGGCGCGGCTGGGCCTTGAGCCGCAGGTTGGTGTCGAGCAGCCGCGGCGAGTTGATGAACGTGTTCCGGTGCAGGCCGCCCAGGCGCGCGAACACAGCCTTCTCCAGTCCCGGGATCATCCGGAAGATCTCGGTCTGGGCGCCGTGCTTCAGCTTGGTCTGGAAGCCCACCATGTTCCACAGCGTGCCCAGCGCATTGTCCTGGCGCAGCTGGACGACGGCGTAGGCCTTCTCCTCCGGCTTGTGGGCGTTGGTCAGGCCGACCGGCTTCATCGGCCCGTGGCGCAGGGTCTCCCGGCCCCGCTCGGCCATCACCTCGATCGGCAGGCACCCGTCGAAGTAGGGGACGTGCTCCCAGTCCTTGAACTCCGACTTCGGCCCAGCCAGCAAGGCGTCGATGAACGCCTCGTACTGGTCCTTGTCCATCGGGCAGTTGATGTAGGCCGCCGCGTCGCCGCCGGGGCCTTCCTTGTCGTAGCGCGACTGGCGCCAGGCCACGCTCATGTCCACCGACTCGAAGTTCACGATCGGCGCGATGGCGTCGAAGAACGAGAGCTGGCCCTCGCCGGTCAGGTCCAGGATCGCCTGCGAGAGGGCGGGCGAGGTGAGGGGGCCGGTGGCCAGGATGACGCTGTCCCATTCGGCGGGCGGCAGGCCGGCCACCTCCTCGCGCGAGACCGTCACCAGGGGATGGGCTTCCAGGCGCGCGGTTACGGCCTCGGAAAAGCCCTCGCGGTCCACGGCGAGCGCGCCGCCGGCCGGCACCTGGTGCGCGTCCCCCGCCGACATGATGATCGAACCCAGCGCCCGCATCTCGGCATGCAGCAGCCCCACGGCGTTGCCGGTCCAGTCGTCGGCGCGGAAGGAGTTGGAGCAGACAAGCTCGGCCAGCTTGTCGGTCTGGTGCGCGTCGGTGCCGCGCACGGGACGCATCTCGTGCAGCACCACGGGCACGCCGGCCTCGGCGATCTGCCAGGCGGCTTCCGAGCCGGCCAGGCCGCCGCCGACCACGTGGATGGGTTTGATTGTCATGCGTGGCGTACTAGCAACGAACGCCAAGGATCGCGAGCGGGGCCTTGCACGCTTAAGAGGGCGCACGGCAAGGTTCGGCCTGAAGGGGCTGGCCGAGTCGCACTCGGACCAAGCAGGACGGATGCACAGGTTTTCTCCCAGCGACGCGGCCATGGAAGGCTTCCGCCTGACCAAGGAACACCCGGGCGTGATGCTCGCGTGGAGCGCCGTCTACTTCGGCGGCATCCTGCTGATCGCCATGGTGATGATGGCCACGCTCGGGCCTCAGTTCATCACGCTCGCGCGCAAGGGCCAGCTCAGCAGCTCCGACCTTGAGACCGTGGGCGACCTGTTGGCTGCGTCGTGGCCCGCCTTCATCCTGGTGCTGCTGATGACGGCGCTGCTGATGTCGATCATCACCGGCGGGGTCATGCGCCTGGTCCTGCGGCCCGAGGAGCACGGGTTCGCGCACCTGAAGCTGAGCCGCACCGAGCTCAAGCTCACCGCCGCCAACCTGCTGTGCATCGGCCTCTATGCCCTTTCCGTGGTGGTCGGCGTCATCTTCACCGCCGGCGCGGCCCAGGCCGGTTCGATCGGCGCGGCCCTCGCCATCGGGCTCGTGGTCGTCTTCGGCGTCTGGATCGGCGTGCGGCTCTCGCTGCTGCTGCCCACGGTGTTTGAGACCGGCCAGGTGTCGCTCCGACTGGCCTGGTCGCGGACCAAGGGCCACTTCTGGCAGCTGTTCGGCATGATCGTCCTGGCGGTGATCTTCTACGTGATCGTCTGGATCCTGTTCAGCATCATCACTTTCGCCGTCGTCGAGCTCTCGGGCGGCGAGGCGGCGATGCAGGACATCGGCCGCCTGACCCCACTCACCGCCATCGCCGCCATGATCACCCTGGTGATGCAGCTCCTGCTGCAGGTCCTGCAGATCGTGATGATCTACGCGCCCTTTGCGGTCGCCTACCGCGAGCTGGTCCTGGTCGACGAGCGCGCGGCAGACGATTTCGCCTAGGCCCTTCTCAGGCCTGGGCGCTGGGCCGGGCGCTCACGCGCTCGTGCCAGGCCTTGAGGTTGGCGAACTCCGGCTCCATCGGCAGGCCGATCCACTCGGCGAAGTCCACCGTCGACTGCAGGCAGATGTCGGCCATGGAATAGGTGTCGCCGGCCACGTACGCCTTGCCGTCCAGTTCGCGGTCCAGCCATTTCTGGGCGCCCTTGTAGGTCCCGGCGTTCGACTCGCCGAAGTCCTTGTACTGGGTCAACAGCGCCGCCGTGCGCGGGTGGGCGTGGCGCCAATACATGCCGACCGGCGTCATCACCGTGAACTCGATGCGGCGGATCCACATGTCGATCAGCGCCTGCTCGACCGGCGTGGTCCCAAACAGCGGCGGGGTCGGGTTGGTGGCTTCGAAGTAGCGGCAGATCGAGACCGTCTCCGAGATGCAGGTCCCGTCATCCAGCTCCAACGTCGGCACTTGGCCCATCGAGTTGCGCGCCTTGTGCTCCTCGCTCTTGTGCTCCCGCTTCATCAGGTTCACCGGCGTTTCGGGTAGGTCGATCCCCTTTTCGGCGAGGAAGATGCGCACGCGCCGCGGATTCGGCGCCGGATTTGGCGCGCCGTAGAGGATCATGTGTTCCGTCCCTTCGTGGTTGGAGGCTAGGCTATTTCGAACAAGTGTTTGCGACTAGTGCCGGAGTAGCCATGCCTCATCGCCGCGACGTTCTCTTGGGCGCTGGTGCGCTGGCGGCGATGGGCGGGAGGGCCGATGCCGCGCCCGACGCCGATGCGGCGCTCGTCGCCCTCCTGTCGCGCCACATGGACGAGCACCTCGCCATGTCGCCCGAGGCGGCGGCCTCTTTGCTGACCGACGCCAGGGGCCGGGCGGCGCGCGGGAAGCTCGACGACCGGTCGCCGGCCGGAAAGGCCGCTGCGGTGGCCGCTGCGCGACGCTGGCGTGCGGAACTGGCGAAGATCGACCGCAAGGCGCTCAGCCCGCCGCGCCTCGTCGACTACGACAGCGCCGCTTTCGCCTATGAGATGCTGGACGAGGTGGGCTCGCGCTACGGCTTCCAGGATCACGCGCTGCGCCCGGGGCCTTACCTCGTGTCCCAGATGACCGGCGCCTACTACTGGCAGCCGCAGGACTTCGCCCGGGAGCCGATCAAGAGCCGCGCGGATGCGGAGCTTTACCTGTCCCGCTTGGCCGATTTCGCCCGCGTGCTGGACGGCGAGACCCAAGGGATTCGAACCGACGCCGCGGCCGGTGTGATTCCGCCGGACTTCGTCATCGATCGGACCGTGTCCCAGCTCGTGGATCTGCGCGGCGGCGCGTCGGCTGCCCTGACCGACGGACCGGCCGCCCGCGCCGCCGAGGCGGGTCTTCCGGGCGTGGCCCTGGCCGCGCGCGGGATCCTGGACGAGCTCGTCATGCCCGCCCTCAACCGGCAAATCGCGGCCCTGCGGTCGTTGCGGTTGCGGGCGGGATCCGACGCCGGCGTCTGGCGCCAGCCCGAGGGCGACGCCTGGTATGCGCTCGGCCTGCGCTCCAACACCACCATCCGCATGCCGCCGGAGGAGATGCACCAGCTGGGACTGAGCGTCTTCCGCGATCTCCAGGCCGAGCTGGATGGTCTGCTGCGGGCCCAGGGCCTGACCCAAGGCGCGGTGGCCGAGCGGATCCGCGGCCTGGATCACGACCCGCGGTTCCTGAAGCCCGACACCGACGCCGGGCGTGCCGAGATCCTCGCGGACTCGCGCGCTCACCTAGCGCGCCTGCACGGCCTGCTGCCGCGCGCCTTCCGAACGCTCCCCGACCGCGACATCACCGTCGACCGGATCCCGGTCTCCATCGAAGCCGGCGCGCCCGGCGCCTACTATGAAGGGCCGCCGGCCGATGGCTCACGGCCGGGGATCATCTCGATCAACCTGAAGTCGACCGGGGAGTGGCCCACGTGGCGGCTCAAGACCCTGCTGCACCATGAGGGCGACCCCGGCCACCACCTCCAGAACGCCGTCTTCCGCACCGCGTCCGGCGCAAACCTGCCACTCTACAAGAGCTTCGCGCAGTACTCGGCCTATGTGGAGGGCTGGGCGCTCTACGCCGAGCAGGTGGCGGTGGAGATCGGCGCCTATGAGAACGACCCGTTCGGCCGCATCGGCGCGGTGCAGTCGGCGCTGTTCCGGGCCGCGCGGATCGTCGTCGACACCGGCCTGCACCACAAGCGCTGGTCCCGAGCCGAGGCGACCCGCTGGATGGTCGACGAAGCGGGCGAACAGCCCATGTCCGCCCAGCGCGAGGTCGACCGCTACTGCGTCTACCCCGGCCAGGCCTGCGCCTTCATGATCGGCCGCCTGGAGCTGTTGAGGACCCGGGAGACGGCCCGCAGGCGCCAGGGCGCCGCCTTCGATGTCCGCGACTGGCACGAAAAGGTGCTGGCCGCCGGCCCGATGCCCATGGAGGTGCTGGCGCGGGTCGGGGCCTAGGCCCCGACCAGCTTCTTCTTGCGCTCGGTCTTGCGCTGGCGGTGGCGTTCCAGGAGCTCGCCCAGGTAGCGCCCCGTCCAGCTGCGGGGCTCGGCCGCGACCTTTTCGGGGCTGCCCTGCGCCACGATCTCACCGCCGCCGTCGCCGCCCTCGGGGCCGAAGTCGACCAGCCAGTCGGCGGTCTTCACGACGTCCAGGTTGTGCTCGATGACCACCACCGTGTTCCCCTGGTCGGCCAGCTCGTGCAGCACCTCGAGCAGCTTCTTCACGTCCTCGAAGTGCAGGCCGGTGGTGGGTTCGTCCAGGATGTACAGCGTCTTGCCGGTCGCCCGCCGCGACAGCTCCTTCGACAGCTTCACCCGCTGCGCCTCGCCGCCCGAGAGGGTGGTCGCCTGCTGGCCGACCTTCACGTAGCCCAGGCCGACGCGCTTCAGCGTCTCCATCTTGTCGCGGATCGGCGGCACCGCCTTGAAGAACTCGGCGGCCTCCTCGACGGTCATGTCCAAGGTGTCGGCGATGCTCTTGCCCTTGAACAGGATCTCCAGCGTCTCGCGGTTGTAGCGGCGGCCGTGGCAGACGTCGCAGGTGACGTACACGTCCGGCAGGAAGTGCATCTCGATCTTGATCAGCCCGTCGCCCTGGCAGGCCTCGCAGCGGCCGCCCTTGACGTTGAAGCTGAACCGGCCGGGGCCGTACCCGCGCGCCTTGGCTTCCGGCAGGCCGGCGAACCAATCGCGGATGGGCTGGAAGGCCCCGGTGTAGGTGGCCGGGTTGGACCGCGGCGTGCGGCCGATCGGCGACTGGTCGATGTCGATGACCTTGTCGAAGTTCTCCAGCCCCTCAATCCGCTCGTGCGGGGCCGGCGCGTCCGAGGCGTTGTGCAGCCGACGCGCGGCCGCCTTGTAGAGCGTCTCGATGGTGAAGGTCGACTTGCCCCCGCCGCTGACGCCCGTGATGCAGGTGAACGTGCCCACCGGGATCTCGGCGGTCACGTTCTTCAGGTTGTTGCCCGTGGCCCCGACCACGCGCAGCTTCTTCTTGCCGATCGGCCGGCGGTCGTCTGGGACCGCGATCTCGCGCGAGCCGACCAGATACTGGCCCGTCAGGCTCTTGGGGTTGGCCATGATGTCGGCCGGCTTGCCCTCGGCGATGATCTGGCCGCCGTGCACCCCGGCCGCCGGACCCATGTCGATCACATGGTCGGCGGTGAGGATGGCCTCCTCGTCATGCTCGACCACCAGCACCGAATTGCCCAGGTCGCGCAGCCCCTTCAGCGAGGTCAGCAGGCGGGTGTTGTCCCGCTGGTGCAGGCCGATGCTGGGCTCGTCCAGCACGTAGAGCACGCCCGTCAGGCCCGAGCCGATCTGGCTGGCGAGCCGGATCCGCTGGCTCTCGCCGCCGCTCAGCGTGCCCGACGAGCGGGACATGTTGAGGTAGTCCAGGCCCACGTTGACCAGGAACCGCAGGCGGTCGTTGATCTCCTTCAGGATCCGCCGGGCGATCTCCATCTGCTTGTCGGTGAGTTGGGCCTCCAGCCCCTCGAACCACTCCTGGGCGTGGCGGATCGACAGGCGCGACGCCTCGCCGATGTGCCGCCCGGCGATCTTCACCGCCAGGGCCTCGGGCTTCAGGCGATACCCTTCGCAGGCCAGGCAGGGCGTCTCGGACTGGTAGCGGCCCAGCTCCTCGCGCACCCACGAGCTGTCGGTCTCGCGCCAGCGGCGTTCCAGGTTCGGGAGCACGCCCTCGAAGGTCTTGTTGACCTCGTATTTGCGGGCGTTGTCGTCGTAGACGAACCGGATCTTCTCGGCGCCCGAGCCGTACAGGATCACGTTCTTGGCCGGGTCGCTAAGCTTCCAGAACGGCTCGTCCATCGAGAAGCCGTAGTGGCGGCTCAACGCCTGCAGCGTCTGGGTGTAGAGCGGCGAGGGCCCCTTGGCCCAGGGCGAGATCGCCCCCTTGTGCAGGCTCTTGTCCTTGTCGGGCACGACCATGTCGGCGTCGAACGCCAGCTTGGCGCCCAGGCCGTCGCACACCGGGCAGGCGCCGTACGGGTTGTTGAACGAGAACAGCCGCGGCTCGACCTCGGTGATCGTGAAGCCGGAGACCGGGCAGGCGAACTTCTCGGAGAACAGCATGCGCCTGGGCTCGTTCTCGGTCGGGTCCTTGTCGGCCCACTCGGCCACGGCGATCCCGTCCGCGAGCTTGAGCGCGGTCTCGAGGCTGTCGGCGTAGCGAGCCTCCTGGCCCGCCTTGGTGACGATCCTGTCCACCACGATGTCGATGTCGTGTTTGAACTTCTTGTCGAGGGCAGGCGCGTCCTCGATCAGCATCAGCTCGCCGTTGATCTTCACGCGCTGAAAGCCCGCCTTCTGCCACTCGGCGAATTCCTTGCGGTACTCGCCCTTGCGGCCGCGCACGACGGGGGCCAGCAGGTTCAGGCGCGTGCCGTCCGGCAGCGCATTCAGCTTGTCGACCATCATGGAGATGGTCTGGCTCTCGATCGGCAGGCCGGTGGCCGGCGAATAGGGCACGCCCACCCGCGCCCACAGCAGGCGCATGTAGTCGTGGATCTCGGTGACCGTGCCGACGGTCGACCGCGGATTGCGGCTGGTGGTCTTCTGCTCGATCGAGATGGCCGGCGACAGGCCCTCGATCAGGTCCACGTCCGGCTTGCTCATCAGCTCCAGGAACTGTCGCGCATAGGCCGACAGGCTCTCGACGTAGCGGCGCTGGCCCTCGGCATAGATCGTGTCGAAGGCGAGCGAGCTCTTGCCGGAGCCGGACAGCCCGGTGATGACGACGAGTTCGCCGCGCGGAATGTCGACGCTCACGTCCTTGAGATTGTGCTCGCGCGCACCGCGCACGCGGATGAGGTTGTGCTGGTCGGCCATACTGTCCCGGAAACACGGAGAGCCCGCGAAAGGGTCCTTTCGCGAGGCCGCCTAATGTAGGTGACGGGACTCAGGGATAACACGGGAACGGACCGCGAACAAAGCGCCTGCGACCATGCGCGCGCGTAGGCTGCTGACACCATGGTGGCAGCAGAGTCTCCGCTCTGTCGGATCGCCAAAAGGCTGTGGCTTGTCGGGGCGCGACCTAAGGTATAAGCTTAACTATGATGCGGATGCTCGCGATCCTGGCGCTCGCGCTCTCCTTGGGAGGGTGCGCGGCCGTGGAGGCGGGCGACGACCGCCCCGGCTATCTGCTGGGAGTGATGCAGACCAAGCCGGTCGAAAAGGTCGGCGACATCCGAGCCGTCGATCGGCGCGTGTTGGGCCTCGGCTGGGGCGCTGGCGGATTCGTCGGCTGGCGCCGCTCGGAGGAGGTCTCTGCCGACCCGGCCCAGTGCCAGTTGATTGTGATCATTCGGTCCACGGTGGAGGCCGCCCAGGCCGCCAGGATTCTCGCTGAACTCGGGGAGCGACCAGCTTGCATCGCCAATTTTTCGGGCGCCTCGCCGCCCTTGCCGTCGCAGCCGCCGCCTTCAGCGGCTGCGCACAGATGACGCGTCATTCCAACACGCTCATCTTCGCGACCAATACGAGCTTCGGCATCACGGCCGGCACGACCGCCTCCAATGTGCCTTCGGTCAGCGTGGGGTACGAGCGTCAGGAGGCGGTGGTCATGCCCCTGGTGGCCAATGTGAAGGCCGACGACAACGGCAATCTGCAGCCTTGCGCCGTGAGCCCCGCGGTGCAGGCCTCCATGACCGCCACGGACCTGCCACCCTGCATCCTGGTCGGCCGGCGCGGGGATAGCCTCGACACCTACTCGGTCCTGGGCAGCTTCGGGGCCAAGTTCAACGGCAGCGGCAACAACGCCACGGCGAGCGGCGGCGTGGCGCAGTATTTCGCGACCGGGTTGGCTGCCCAGATGCTGGCGCTGAAGGGCGGCGCGGCGTTGGTCGCCACCAGCGAGGCCGCCGACAGCGCGGCGGCCACGCCGGCGACCGGGGAACTGGCCGCCTTGCTGGACGACCCCAAGCGCGTCGCCGCGGCGGTGGCGGCGGCCGAACAGTCGACCGCCCTCCGGGGCAAGGTCGTCACCTATCTGGGCGGGCTGCCGGATGCGGAATTCCAGCCGAAGCTCGCCGCGCTCGACGCGGCGGCCGGCGCGCGCGGCAGTATCGTGGCGCGCTGCAACGGCCAGTCCCGCGCCCAGTGTCTGGAGCGCCTCAACGCGGGCCAGGCCATCGACTTCATCGATCCCGGTACGCTGGCCAACGCGCTGGCGGCCATCAGCAAATAGGGTGGGGAATGACCCAGACCTTAGTGAGCTTTCACCCGACGGCCGCCGCGGCCGCCGACCAGGGGCGGCGCCTGCTGCAGCAGGGCTACCGGATCGCGATCGCAGGTCCGGCCGACGACTCGGACCTGCAGGGGACCGGCGCCGAAGCAAGGGACGGCCCTGTCGACGATCGCCCGTTCGTGCTGGTGGCCACCGACGCCGAGCTTGAGACGCGCGAGCCCGCTTAACGGGGTTCCGGCCGTCGCTGCCGCCAAGCGGCTAGGCCCTTCGGCGGGCGGCCCAGGCGTAGAGCCCGCCCGTGACCGCCACATAGCCGACGATCGCCAGCACCGGCGCGGGCGGGAAGCCCTCGGGCACGATGGCCAGCGGCGAGCCGGAGTTTGTCGCCACGATCAGGCCCGACAGCGCGACGTTGAACAGGCTCTCGCCGACAATCAGGCCCGACACCACCAGCACGCCCAGGCGCTTGGCGGCCTCGCCGTCGGGGCGCCGCGCCGCCCGCCTGTCGTAGAGCCAGCCCGCGACGGCGCCGGCCACCACCGGCAGGATCAGCGTGGCCGGCAGGTAGATCGCCATGCCCACGCCCAGCGGCGGCAGGCTGTACTTCTTAGTCCGCCGCAGCAGCTCGTCGACGACGATGAGTCCGACGCCGACCAGCGCGCCGACTCCGATCAGCCCCCAGTCCAGGTCCCCCGAGATCACCCCTTTGGCGATGGTCGAGATCAGGGTCGCCTGCGGCGCGGGCAGGGGATCGTCGGCGATGGCGTTCAGATTGGCGGCGCCCGCGAAGCCGTTCGAACGGTCGAGCAGGTCCAGGATGATTGGGATCATCGCCGATCCCGCGATCACGCCCACCACCAGCGCGGCCTGCTGGCGCCAGGGCGTGGCGTCGACGAGCTGGCCGGTCTTGAGGTCCTGCAGGTTGTCGTTGGCGGCCACGGCCACGGCCAGCAAGGCCCCGGTCACCAGCAGGGCGAAGGCGATGGCCGGCTTGGCGTCGCCCAGCACCATGCCGCCGCAGATAGCCGCCACGATCAGCGACGCCCCGAGGACGGCCAGGATCGCCAGGCCGGACACCGGGCTGTTCGACGAACCGATCAGGCCGGCCATGTAGCCGCAGACCCCGGCGATCGCGAAGCCGATGACCGCGATGTAGGCCAGCGCCGCCAGGGTGAGCGGGATGGCGAGCGGCGCCAGTTCTCCGGTCGCGACGAAGCTGTGGATCAGCAGGCCCATGGGGATCAGGCAGACGGCCGACACGCCCGCCACCACCCCGATCGGGATGTCCTGCTCGGTGCGGTCGAGGCCCGAACCGGCGCCCGCGGCGCGTTGCGCCTGGGCGGCGAGGGCGCTCGAGATGCCGTTCCAGACGGGGGCCGCCAGCTTGGCCAGTGTCCAGATCGCCGAAATGCCGATGGCGCCGGCGCCGATGAACCGGACCTTCGAGGTCCAGATCGCCCCCGCGGCGTCGGCCGCCGAGGCCGCCGCGTCGGGATACATCACGGTCAGGACCGGCACCGCGATCCCCCACGCGATGACCACGCCGGCCAGCATCGCCATCCCCACGGCCACACCCATCAGGTGGCCGGCGCCGAACAGGGCCAGCGACATCGAGGCGCCGAAACCCGTGGCGCCCGCGCCGACCCGGAAATAGGTCGCGACCTCTCCGGCGAAGGCGCGGGTCCCGACCGCCGCCGCGTAAAGCGCCGACCCGGCGGCGCCCAGCACGATGGCCATCAGGCCGCGGCGGCCGTCGGCCTCGGTCTCGGGGTTCTCGCCGCGCACGCCCGAACCCACCTTCAGCACCTCGGCGGCGGCGACGCCTTCGGGGTAGGGCAGGGGCGAGTTGGTCACCAGCGCCCGGCGCAGCGGCACGGTGTACATGACGCCCAGTACGCCCCCGATCGCGCAGAGGCCGAACGTCGACCAGAAGGGAAAACCGTTCCACGCGCCCACGATCACCAGGCCCGGCAGGACGAAGATCACCGAGGCCATGGCCCCCGCGGCCGAGGCCACGGTCTGGACGATGTTGTTCTCCCAGATCGTCGCGTCCTTGAACGCGCGGAGCAGGGCCATGGAGATGATGGCCGCCGGGATCGACGTCGCGATGGTCAACCCCACCTTGAGGCCCAGGTAGACGTTGGCTGCCGTGAACACGAGGCAGATCAGCACGCCCAGGATGACGCCCCGGACCGTCAGCTCTACCCGCTTGGCCGAAGCCGCCGCCTGTTCCGTCACGCAAATGCCCCTGGAGTCGCTGCTGGAGTTAGAGCCCGACCCGGGCCGACGCTCAAGCAACCTCTAGCGCGTGCGGCGCAGCTCCAGGATATCCAGTTTGGACTCGTAGGCCGGCCACGGGAAAGCCACCCGCCAACGCTCGTTTCCCACCCGGCGCACCTCACCGACGAGGTCGCGGTCGGCGTCGGCGCCGTAGCGCGGCGTCCGGGTCTCATCGCCCAGCTCCAGGACGCCCACGAACCGCGCCGCGCGTCGTTCGTCGGGGCAGATCAGGCCCACGGGCCGCTGCGAGCCTGTCGTCTTGCGCAGGATCAGGTCGCCGCCAGGCGTAAGCGTCACCTGGCACTTGAACCAGCCGTACGCGATGTAGGGCAGCATTCCCTCCGTCGCCGCGCCCAGCTTGATTGTCCGGCACTGGTAACGTCCGGGGGTGGGCTGCGGGCGGTTGAGGTCGACGCGGGGGTCGGCCACTGGCCCGAGCCGTCGCAATTCGTCGCCGGCTCCACCGCGAATGGCGTCCGCGCGCCCCGCCTTCCAGGCCTGGTCCAGGCGGGACAACCGCTCGGTATCGGCGCGGGTCGGCTGGCACGTCGTCGCCAGCGCCTGGGCTTGGGACGAAGCGGCGGCGAGGCTCAGCGCGAGCGTCAGGGATTTCAGCATCCTGCGGGCGTCGTCCGGCGCAGGGTTCAGAACCTGCGCTTGAAGGCTAGCTTCGTCGGACCCACCCGGAAACCCTGGTCGTCGGTCCATTCATCCTTGGCCGGCACGTCTACGTCGGGAACCTGGCCGAGCTCGTGCCGCGCGGACAGCTTAAGGACGGGGGCCGCGGCGGGGCTGTACGCCGTTTGGGGCGCGCTCCAAATGCGGCGCGCGGAGGCTTCGCGGCCGAGGGTCATGGGCAGGCGCTTCTGCGCGGTCATCTGCGGGGCGCCCGCGACGACGGTCGCGGGCCATCCCTGGGCGGCGGCGGGAAGCGGGGCCGAGACCACCACGGCGGCGGCGATCAGGAGCTTCGGCAGGCGGTCCAATTCAAGCTCTCCAGCGTGTAACCGACCGGCAGAACCCCCTCAGATCACTTTGGTTTCACGTTGTTACATCACCGATCCGTTAGGCCCGCTCTATGCGCGCGGCATAGCAGCCGGCGCCGGCGTAGTGGGCGTGCAGGTAGGCCACCCGCGGATCGGCTAGCAGCCGATCGATCGCGGCCGGCAGGTCGGCGGTCGGCGTGATGTCGGCGTCGACCATCATGCCGTCGCCGTCGAACGCGCGCAGCGACAGGAACTTGCGCGCGCGGAACGCCGGTGGGATCTCGCCCTCCGCGAATCTGCGGTCCTCCGCGCCTTCCCGCACGAAGATCGCATGGCGCGAACGGAACGGGGTGTCGGCCGGCTGATGCTCGTAGTTCATGAGCAGGACGGTCTCACCGGGCTCGGCGTCCGCCAACGTCACACGGCATGGCGAGCCGGGACCATCGACGATGCGCCGGACGATGCCCCGCTGGGCCAACTCGGCGTCGGACAAGGCGAAGAGGGGCTCGAATTGCGCCACCGGCAGGGCGCTGACGATGAACGACATGGGGTGTCCTTTCTGTTGATCCGAGGATCGGCCTGGGCGGACCCCGAGCCAATGTGTCGAAGCCAACACATGGCCGAAAGCCGCTAGCCGGTAGGGCCTATTGGGCGTCGTGGAAGATGATCCCCAGCGTGTGCCGCCGGCCGGCGCGGAGCCGGCTCACGCCATGGCGCAGGTTCACGCGATAGATCCCTCGTCCGCCCTGGACCGGACGGTGGTGGACAGGGAAGACGACGGCGTCGCCCTGGCGCAGGGGCACGACCTCGGCCCGAGACTGCATCCGCGGCCGCTGCTCGGTCAGCACGAACTCGCCGCCCTCGAAGTCGCGTCCCGGTTCGGACAGCAGCACGGCGACCTGAAGCGGGAAGACGTGCTCGCCGTAAAGATCCTGGTGCAGGCAGTTGTAGTCGCCGGGGCCGTAGCGCAGCAGGAGCGGCGTGGGCCTCACCTGGCCGGCCTGATGGCAACGAGCGACATATTCGGCATGGGTCGGAGGATAGCGGACGCGCTCGCCCAGCGCCGTGTTCCAGCGGTTGGAGATCTCGGCGAGCGGCGGATAGAGCGCGGCCCTCAGATCGGCGATCGGTTCGGGCAGCGGATAGGCGAAGTAGCGGTATTCGCCCTGGCCGAAGCCGTGGCGCGCCATGACCACCGTCGAGCGGAAGCCGGCTCCGTCGTAGCGGGCGGCCATGGCCTCGCACTCGCTGGGTGGCAGAAGGCCGGAAAGCACGGCGCAGCCATGAGCGTTGAGCTCGCGCTCGGCGATGTCCCACGGGATGTCTTGCAGCATCATGCGCCGGAGATGGCCGCCTCGCGGCCCGGCGCCAACCCGGCGCGGCCATGGCATGTCCGGATTGCGCCAAACCTGCTCCGCGCCTAGATAGCCGACCTCAACTCGAAGGAGCAGGCCGATGCGGCTCGCGCTGGACAACCCGATCACCCGTTGTGTCCACGCCACCGAGTCCGCCCATGCCCGCCTTCGTAACGCTCGACAGCCTCGGCTATTCCACGCCTGACGGCCGGAGCCTTCTCGACAACCTGACCCTGGCCTTCGGGGCCGAACGCACCGGCCTGGTGGGGCGCAACGGCGCGGGCAAGTCCACGCTGCTGCGGCTGATCCTCGGGGAGCTTGCACCCACTTCCGGCGCGGTCAGCGTGCGCGGTCGGTTGGGCGTCCTGCGCCAGGCCCTGATCCCGCCGCCGGGCGCCACCGCCGCCGAGCTGATGGGCGTGGCGGAGGGCGTGGCGCGGTTGCGTCGCATAGAGGCTGGGGAGGGCAGCGAGGACGACCTGGCCGACGCCGACTGGATGCTGGAGAGTCGGCTGGAGGCGACGCTGGCCGAGGTGGACCTCGCGGGCCTGGACCTCGACCGGCCGGCGGCGACCCTCAGCGGCGGCCAGGTCACGCGCGCCAGCTTGGCGGGCCTGCTCGCCGCCGAACCCGAGGTGCTGATCCTCGACGAGCCCACGAACAATCTCGACGCCGATGCGCGCGAGCGCGTGGCGCAGGTGCTGGATCGCTGGAAGGGCGGGGCCATCGTCGTCAGCCACGACCGTGGGCTGCTGCGCCGGATGGACCGGATCGTGGAACTCACGGGCCTCGGCGCCCAGGTCTACGGCGGCGGCTATGACCTCTATGCGGCGCGCAAGGCTGAAGCGGAGGCCGCGGCGGCCCGCGACCTGGCCGACGCCCAGAAGGACGCCGCGAGGATCGCCCGCGAAGTGCAGGTCGCCGCCGAACGGAAGGCCCGCCGTGATGCGGCCGGGAAGCGCGCGCGGGCTAGGGGCGACCAGCCCAAGATCATGCTGGACTTCAAGGCCGGGCGCGCCGAGGCCAGCGGTGGCCGGGAGCGCGCGGTCGGGGAACGCTTGAAGGCCGAGGCTGCCGAGGCCCTGGTCATTGCCGACGCGGCCGTCGAGCGTGTCCGACGCCTCGCCTTCGAGCTGCCGCCCTCGGGCCTGGCCGCAGGCAAGACGGTGTTGGCGTTCGAGGACGTGACGTTCGCCTATAGGGACGGGCCGCAGCTGATCGCCGGGCAGTCGTTCCGGATCACCGGCCCCGAGCGCGTGGCCGTCTCAGGTCCGAACGGCTCGGGAAAGACCACTCTGCTCCGCTTGGCCGCCGGCGAGCTGTCGCCGACCGTGGGACGCATCGACCGGGGCGTCGAAGCCGCCTTCCTCGACCAGCAGACGGCGCTGCTCGGCGACTACGGCAGCCTCATCGCCGCGTTCCGCCGACTCAATCCGGCCTCCAGCGAGAACGCCGCCCGCGCGGGGCTGGCTCGGTTCCTGTTCCGCAACACGGCCGCCGAGAAGCCCGTACGCGCGCTGAGTGGGGGCGAGCGCCTTCGCGCCGCGCTGGCGTGCGTGCTGCTGGGTGACCGCCCCCCGCAGCTCCTGATCCTGGACGAGCCGACCAACCACCTGGACCTGGACTCCATAGGCGCCGTCGAGGCCGCGCTTGCGGGCTACGACGGCGCCCTTCTGGTGGTCAGCCACGACCGCGACTTCGTGGACGCGATCGGGATCGAGCGGGAGATCGTGCTGCGCTAGCCGAACCCCGGCGTCATCACGATCGCGCCGTCCGACGCGGCGAGGCGGTGCTTGGCGATCTCCTGGTATTCCGGCGAGCCGGCCCAGGTCAGCGCGCTGTCGCGAACGGGGAAGGCCAGGATGACCAGCCGGCGGTTGTCGGCGGGGCCCTCCAGCACCTCCGGCGCGTCGGTCACGGCCAGCACCTGGCCGCCATACTTGGCGAAAATCGGCATGAAGCCGGCCTCGTACTGGCCATAGCGCTCGCGGTCGTGGATCGCGATACGAGCGACGATGTAGTGGGTCATGCCGCCACCTGCTTTCTCACCACACGGAACACCGCGTTCGCCCGGGCGCAGGGCTGGCCGTCTGCGGTGACGAAGGCCTGGGTGAAGCACAGTGTGCCGCCCGGCTTCACGAACACCGTGTCCCACTCGATCCATTGGCCCTGCAGCGCCGAGCCCAGGAAATCGACGGTGAGGTTCACCGTCACCAGGCTGGAGAGGTCGCCCAGCTTGCGCGCGCAGGTCAGGCCCATGGCGTTGTCCGCCAGCGCCGAGATCAGGCCGCCGTGGACGAAACCGCGGCTGTTGCAGTGGGCCGCGCCGGCGCGCAGGCCCAGCACGACCGTGTCGCCCGAGATGCGCCGGTACAGCGGCTCCCAAGGGTCGGTGACCGGGCTCCTGCGGTCATGCCGCTCGAACCCTTCCGGGACGTCGAGGATCTGGTCCATGGCGTCACGCGGCCGCCAGACGGGCCAGGCTTTCCAGCGTGCCCTGCACGGCCCGCGCGGCCTCGGCGCCCTTCAGCCGGAAGTGGTCGTGGAAGAAGGCGTTGTGGACCTCGGTCTCCTGGTAGTTGTGCGGCGTGAGCACCACCGAGAAGACGGGCGTCTCGGTGTCGAGCTGCACGCGCATCAGAGCTTGGACGACCGTGGTGGCCACGAAGTCGTGGCGGTAGATGCCCCCATCCACCACGAACGCCGCGCCGACGATCGCAGCGTAGCGGCCGGTGCGGGCCAGGGTTTGAGCATGCAGCGGGATCTCGAATGCCCCGGGCGTCTCGAAGCGTTCGACGGTCTCGGGCGGGAAGCCCAGGCGTTCGAACTCTTCGACGAAGCCGACGTGCGACTGGCGCACGATGTCGGCGTGCCAGAGCGCATGGACGAAGGCGATCCGGCCGGCGCGGAAGGCGCCGTTGGCGGTGGGGAACTCCAGCGTGGGCTTGGAGGCGATAGCTTGGGTCATGGTTCGTCTCCCTGACGGGTTCGAAGGACCACGACTCAGGGGGCAGGCCGCGCGCACGGGTGACGGAATCCGCCCCTCGCGAACACGACCGTTCTCATAACCGGACTATGACCGTCGGCTCCGGGATCGCACCGGCTCTGCTCGTCCCCTCCGTAGCCGAGGCTTAGGAGGGCGCCCGCGGGCTCGTCCCCGTCTCTTGCGAGGGGAGGGGCATTACCGCCGGTGGGGAGTTGCACCCCGCCCTGAGAACGTAGACCGCCGGAACATCCGACGGCAGGTTCAAGATAATCCTGTTCCCCTGCGTCAAACAAGCGTTTGAAGGGGTCGGAAATTTAGGGGTTGACATTGCCATCCGCTTAGTACAATTTCTCCTGGTCCAGAGGTGTGCGCAAATATAATAGTTGCGTGCGCCTTTTTGCGTCTGTATACGCCGCTCGTCGGGAGGAATCCCGGCGGGCTTTTTTGTGCCGCCTGGTCCGCGGCGCACGTCTGACAACTCGATCCAGGCCCTAGAGGGCCAACCCGCGCGAGGGCCCGCCTTCGCGCGCGATCGCCTGTCGCCCGCCGCCGCCCGCATTCCAGCCCGCAAGGGCGCAACCGAAGGAGCCTGGATGAACCCCATTCGCGCCAACACCACCCGTCAGCCCAAATCCTCTCGAGCCGCCAAGGAGATCCGCCCCATGTCCCACAGCTTCGTCCGCATCCTCGACGTCGGCGCCTCCATCCTCATCGTGGTGCTCGCCACGATCACCGCCGGGGCCACCGCCGCCCTCGGCGCCTAGGCCCGACGCTCTCCGTCCGCCCACCGTTCCGAACACATCCGGAGATCTGAATGAGCGCGCACCACGTTTCCGCGTCCGATTTCGAGTCCGAAGACCTGGGCCCCGCCGTCATCGACTGGACGGCCAGCCATCGCATCCGCTCCGAGGCCATCGGCCAGGACTTCCTCATCGAGGTCGCCTGGCCCATCGGCCCCGTGGCGCCGGGGGAGAAGGTCCCGGTCGTCTATGTCCTGGACGGCAACGCCGCCTTCGCCATGACCGTCCAGATCGCGCGGTCCCTGCAGTACGGCCCGTTCCCGCTGCCGAAGACTTTCGTCGTCGGCATCGGCTACCACGGCGCGCACGGGGGCAGGGGGCTGCGTCCGGGCCAGCTGCGGATGCGCGACCTGACGCCCTGCAACGACGAACCGACCGAGGCGCGCCTGCGGGCCGCCCCGGCCGCGTGGCGTTTGCCGCCCGGCCTTCGTTTCGGCGGGGCGGGCGCCTTCCTCGACTTCATCGAGACGGCGGTGAAGCCCTTCGTGGCCGGCCGCTATCCGGTGGACCGCAACGACGAGACCCTGCTCGGCATGTCGGCCGGCGGGCTATGCGCCCTCTACGCCCTGTTCACGGCGCCGGAGACCTATGAGCGCTACGTCGCGCTCAGCCCGGCGCTCTATTGGGGCGGACGGCGGCTGTTCGACCTCGAAGCCCAGCTGGCCGCCCGCACGCCGGACCTGCCGGCGAACCTGTTCCTGGGCGTGGGCGGGCTGGAGGAAACCCACGACGCCGACCAGCGGCTGGTGTCGAACCTCTATGAGATGGAGGCGCGGATCCGCAGCCGGGCCTATCCCAGTCTCGAACTGGACTTCCATGTCTTCCCGGAGGAGACGCACATGTCCGTGTTTCCAGCCGGCGTGAGCCGCGGGCTCTCCTGTGTGTTCGGCGGTCCGGGCGACGTCTCGGACTGGGGCAGGGCGCTTCGAGCCTAGGGCGCAGGCCGGGGGCCGCGTTCGCCCGGCTCCCGGTTCGTCCCCCGAGCCCTTGCGGCGGGGGCGCCGCGCGCACAGCTAAGGTCGAGTTTGGAGGAGGCTTCCCATGTTCGACCACCTGTCCCTCGGCGTCCGCGACCTGGATGCGGCTCGCGAGTTCTACGATGCCTTCTTCGCCCCCCTCGGCGCCGCCGTTTCGTCGGCGACCGCGAAGGAACTGGCCTACGGGCCGGGCGGGCAGGCGGGTCTCTTCTATCTCTATCCGGTGAGCGGCGATCAGGTCGCCGGCCTGGGCGCGCACCTGGCCTTCACGGCCGACAGCCGCGCCGCCGTCGACGAAGCCTATCGCCAAGCCATGGAGCACGGCGCGACGACGATCCGGGCCGCCGGTCCGCATCCCGACATCGCACCTGCCTACTACGGCTGCGTGATCCTGGATCCAGACGGCAACAAGCTGGAGATCGTCGCCGGCACGATGCATTAGCGGTCCTTAGGCGGCGACCTTCTCGCGGCCCAGGACGTCGTCGCGGACCGACTCGGCGATCTGGGCGACCTCGGCGATCGCGGCCGAGACCACGCCCAGTTCGCGCAGGGTGAGCGCCAGGTTCTCGACCACGGCGTCGAAGTGCTCGTCATTCAGGCCTTGCGCCACCAGGTGCGCATGGCCCCGGCGCATGTCTTCGCCCGTGTAGGTGTTGGGTCCGCCGAAGGCCATGACCAGGAAGGCGCGCTGCTTGCCGATCTGCTTCTGCATGTCCACGCCCTCGAAGAAGCGGGCGATCCGCGTATCGGCCAGCACGTGCTTGTAGAAGATGTCCACCGCGGCCTTCACCGCCGGGGCGCCGCCGATGCGTTCGTAGAGCGAGCTCATATAGTCCCTCGTTAAGTGGTAAATCAGATGCCTGTTTGATAAGTGGCGGCGGATATACCACTTTAAGCGCGGCCACAAGGGCCGCTGCATCGAGAACCCATGCGTCTGAGCCTGCACACGGACTACGCCCTTCGCGCGCTGATCTACCTGGCCAGCATGCGCGACGAAGCGACCACGGCGGCGGCGATCGCCGGCTCGTACCGCATCTCCAAGAACCACCTGGTCAAGGTGCTGCAGCGCCTGCGCGACCTGGGCTATGTGGAAACGGCGCGCGGCCGGGGCGGCGGCGTGCGGCTGGCCGTGGATCCCGCGACCGTGCGGTTGGGCGATGTCGTGCGCAAGACCGAGGAGCTCGACGAACTCGTCGAATGCTTCAACGCCGAGACCAATACCTGTCCGATCGCCTCTGCGTGCCTGTTGCCGCGGCGGCTGAGCGAGGCCACCCAGGCCTTCCTGGCGGTGCTCGACCGCTACACCGTCGCCGACGTATCGGCCAACCGACAGGCGATCACCGCGATCCTGGGCAACTAGGCCCTTTTGTTCAGCGTGATCGCGGTGGCGTTCGCGCCGCCGTATTGCGTGCCGCTGGCCCCATAGACGGTCGCCTGGGTGCGCTGGCTCGCGACTTCCTCGGCGATGCACTTCACCAGGCCCTCGGTGACCGTGCGGGCGGCTTCGATGGCGCGGCCCTGGCGGGCGAGGACCGCGTCGAAGGCCTCGGTGGCGCGCACCAGGCGGGTGCGGGCCTCCAGCGGCGCGCCCTCGACCAGCCGCGGGTCGGCGCGCACGCGGGTGCTCTCGTGGCGATAGAGGTTCGCCAGCCGGGTCGTCTCCTCCAGCATGGAGGCGGCGTCCTGCGGCCGGCGCTGTTCGAACGCCTGGGCCTGCTGGGCGATCAGTTCGGTCAGGCGCTCGGTCAGGATGACGAGCTGTTCGACGCGGTCTGTGGCGTCGCTGGCGGCGATGGCCATTACTGGAGCCCCTGCAACTTCAGGATTTCACGCTGGACGGTGTCGGCGATGCCGATCCCGCCCGACTTGGCGACCTGCTTGCCCATGGCCTCGGTCATGAGCGAGCGGAACATCTCCTCGCCCTGGCCGCCGCCGAACGGGCCGTCGGTCTCGAGGCCCGCGAACATCTGCTGGAACATCGACGACAGGAACTGGGCCTCGAACTTTTCGGCTACGTCCTTGGCCTTGCCGCGCGCCAGGTCCGCGCCGGTGGTCTGGGCGGTCGGCGTCAGCAGGTTGGGCGAGATCGTCGCGGGCGAGATCGGGCTGGCCATCACATCACCTCGATTTCGGCCTGCAGCGCGCCGGCGGCCTTGATGGTCTGCAGGATGGAGATCATGTCCCGCGGCGTGACGCCCAGCGCGTTCAGCCCGGCCACCAGGTTCGAGAGCGAGGTTCCGGACTTCACCGTCAGGAACTGCTTGCCCTTCTCTTCCTCGACCGAGATGTCCGACTGCGGCACCACCGTGGTCTCGCCGCCGCGGGCGAACGCGCCCGGCTGGCTCACCGCCGGCTGCTCGCGCACCGTGATCGTCAGGTTGCCCTGCTGGATCGCCACCGTCGACACGCGGACCGCATCGCCCATCACGATCACCCCGGCCACCTCGTCGATCACCACCTTGGCCCCGTTGTCGGGCTCGACGGTCAGGTTCTCGACCTGAGCCATGAAGCTGACCATGTCCTGGCCGGCCGGCGGGCGGATGGTGACGATGGTGGGGTTCTCGGCCACGGCCGAGCCGGCGTAGGCCAGGTTGACGGCGTCGGCGATGCGCCGGGCGGTGGTGAAGTCGGGGTTGCGCAGCGTCATCCGCATCTGGCCCATGCTGGCCAGCCGGAAGCCGATCTCGCGCTCGACGCTGGCGCCGCCGGCGATTCGGCCCGCGGTGGGCACGCCCTTCAGGACCGTCGAACCGGACGCGCCGCCCGCGCTGACCGATCCGGTCTGCACCGTGCCTTGCGCCACGGCATAGGCCTGGCCGTCCGCGCCCATCAGCGGTGTGACCAGCAGCGTGCCGCCCAGCAGGCTCTTCGCGTCGCCCAGCGCCGAGACGGCGGCGTCGATCTGCGCGCCGGGCGCGGCGAACGGCGGCAGCTTGGCGGTGACCATCACCGCCGCCACGTTCTTGGTGTTGAGGTTGGCGTCGCGGACGTTGACGCCCAGCCGCTCCAGCATCGCTTCCAGGCTTTGCTTGGTGAAGGGGGCGTTGCGCAGCGCGTCGCCCGTGCCGTTCAGCCCCACCACGATGCCGTAGCCGACCAGCTGGTTCTCGCGCACGCCCTCGAACTCGACGATGTCCTTGATGCGCGACTTGGCGGCCGCCGGCTGGGCCGCGAGGGCCGCGGCGGCGAGGATCAGGGCGGAGAGCAGACGGACCGGACGCATGTCGACCTTCGGGCGGAATTGTTCGCAAGGGTCAAAGCGAGATCCGTGCCAGTTGAAAACTGCAATGAAAACAGAGGTCCGGGCGGGCAGGTGGGCAGTTTCGACTAGGCAGAAAAAGCCACCTGTTAACCATGCTTCAAGCTTGCCGGGCGAAGGTGCCCAGCGAGTTTAGAGGGCCGGGCGTCCATCCCATGAAAGTCAGCGGAACAGGCGGCGTGTCGCAGGCGTCGGGGGCCAAGCCCGCGGCGCGCGCGGGCGGTGGCGGCGGTTTCTCGCTGTCGGGCGTCTCGGCGCCCGCGGCGCCGACCCAGGTGTCGGGCGCCGCGGGCGTTTCCAGCGTCATGGGCGTGGAAGCGTTGCTGGCCCTGCAGGATGTGGAATCGCCCACCGAGCGCAAGCGTCGCTCGGTCAAACGCGCCAGCCGCCTGCTCGACCAGCTCGACGGCCTGAAGGTCGCGCTGCTGGGCGGCGAGCTCTCCCAAAGCCAGTTGGACGGCCTCTCCCGGGCCATTCGCGAGCAGCGCGCCGCCACCGACGATCCGCAACTGGAAGCGGTTCTTGACGAGATAGAAACCCGTGCGGCGGTAGAGCTTGCCAAGCTCGAGGCTGCAGGACGCCGTGGATAACCCCCTGCGTCGTTTCGGCGGCGTTGAAACCATCGGTCTTTTTGATATACAGCCGGCGCGTGTCTCAGGGGTTCCAGGGGGCGTGAGGTTTTCATGAAGACAGCCACAGTTCTGGCTGAGGTGCCCGACTATCGTCCTTCCGAGGACGAGGAGTTCATGAACGAGCGTCAGCTTGAGTATTTCAAGCAGAAGCTCCTGGCGTGGAAAGAAGACATCCTCCGCGAATCTCGCGAGACGCTGTCGCATCTCCAAAAGGAAACTGAGAACCATCCTGATCTTGCAGATCGGGCGTCCTCGGAGACCGACCGCGCTCTTGAACTTCGTACGCGGGATCGTCAGCGTAAGCTCATCTCCAAGATCGACGAGGCGCTGCGCCGTATCGAGGACAACTCGTATGGCTACTGCGAGGAGACCGGCGAGCCCATCGGGCTGGCCCGGCTCGACGCCCGCCCGATCGCGACGCTGAGTCTCGAGGCGCAGGAGCGGCACGAACGCCGCGAGCGCGTCCACCGCGACGACTGACCCGGCCCGCGAGGGCAGGGGGGCGAGGCCTTGCGGTCTTTCAGCCCGCGCTCAGGGGTGGGGCTGCGGGCGTGCGAACGTCGGCAGCGTCAGTGTCTCCCAGGCCGCGACGACGATGAGCGAGGCGGTCGCCAGGGCCGACAGCGCCAGCGGCGTCATGTGCGTGGCTCCGGCGGTCATCAGCCCCAGCAAGGCCAGTCCGGCGAAGCGTGGCGCCGAGACCGCCCCGAACACCGCGAATTTGAACCAGGCCCCGCCAAGCAGGAACAGCGCCGGGCCGCCCAGCATCAACCAGATCGTTGCCGGCTCGATGTGGCCCAGAGGGTGCGCCAGGGCCAGTTCGTCGCCCGCGGCCGTGACGATGATCCCCGCGACCACCGGAATGTGCGCGTAGGTATAGGCGATCCGGGCAATCCGCCCGGGGTCGTCGGAATCCGCGATGGCATGGGCGCCGGCGTCCGCATGCGCGTTGAAATAGATCCACCACATGGCGATGGAGCCGCCCAGGCTGGCCACCGCCGCGGCTACTGCGGCCGCGTCCCAGGTGTGGGTGGCGAAGGTCGCGCCCGTCACCAACACCGACTCGCCGAGGCAGATGATGATGAAGAGGCCGCAGCGCTCGGCCATGTGCGCGCCCTCCACCGTCCAGTCCGCGGTCACGCTGCGCCCGAGGCCCGGGGTCCAGTAGCCGGCCGGAGCCGCCACGAACTCGATGGCGAGCGCGGCCGCCCACAGGGGCAGGTGAAGCTCGGGCGGCCCCAAGGCGCCGGCGATCCAGAACCCGCCCGAGAGCGCGAACCAGGCGGCGATCCGCACGAAATTCTGGCTCAGCCCCGGGTCGCTCCGGCTGGCCCAGACCATGAAGAGGCTGCGGCCCACCTGCAGGACCACATAGGCCAGGGCGAAGGGGACGGCCCGCTCTCCGAACGCCTCTGGCAGGGACGTCGACATCACCAGCCCCAGGCCCATCAGCACGAAAAGCATGGCCCGGACGACGACGTGGTCCGGGTCGAGCCAGTTGGTGATCCAGGTGGTGTAGATCCACGCCCACCACACCGCGAGCATCAGCAGCATCGCGTGCAAGGCGCCTGGTCCATCCAGGTGCGCCAGCAGGCTGTGGCTGAGCTGGGTGATGGCGAACACGAATACCAGGTCGAAGAACAGCTCGACGTTCGTCACGCGAGCGTGGCGGCCATGGACACGTTCTCTCAGCATCGGTCTTTTCATGGCGCCTCCGTTTGCGATGCTAGGCGTTGAGCCCTCGAGGCCACAACGGGAGACAGCGCCATGGTGAAAGTCGTCGGCATCGACCACCTCGCGATCCGGGTCGGCGATTTCGCGGCCTCGAAGGCGTTCTATGGGAAGCTCTTCCCCTTCCTGGGCTTCGAGATCCTGGACGAGTTCGACACCTCGATCGGCTGGACCAACGGCAAGACCCGCTTCTGGATCAGCCAGTCCGAGGCGGGTCGCCACCATCACCACCGGACCGGCGACGTCGGCTTCCACCACTACGCCTTCGAACTCCAGAGCCGGGCGGAGGTGGACGAACTGCAGGCCTTCGTGCGCGACCACCTGCACGCGACCATCGTGGATCCCGCGGCCGAGTACTACGACGACTACTACGCCGTCTTCTTCCTGGATCCGGATGGCCTCAAGCTGGAGGGCATGAAGTATGGCGAACTCACCGCGAAGGGCGCCAAACCCGACAATGACGCTTAGGTTTTGCTCAGACCTTCCTGCCAAGCTATATATGCTCAAAGTGAGCATTAGTCCGGACGGGAGCACCTGGTGACAAAGGCCTTCCAATCGATCCACACCCACGGCTTCGTCCGGGCCGCGGTGTGCACCCCGTCTGTGCTGCCGGGGGACCCGGGCTTCAACGCCGCCGAGACGCTACGCATGGCGCGGCAGGGCGACGTCGAGAGCTGCGACCTGATGCTGTTCCCCGAGCTGGGGCTGTCGGCCTACGCCATCGACGACCTGTTCCTGCAGGACGCTCTGCTGAAGCGCGTGGAGGCCGAGATCGCCGCCCTGGCCGACGCCAGCAAGAGCCTGAAGCCCGTGCTGGTGGTGGGCGCGCCCGTCGCCGTGAATGGGCGGCTCTACAACTGCGCCGTCGCCATCTCGCGCGGCCGCATCCTGGGTGTCACGCCGAAAAGCTTCCTGCCCAACTATCGGGAATATTACGAGAAACGCTGGTTCGCGCCGGGCGTCGGCGTCACCGGATTGGAGACGCGGCTGGCCGGTCAGACCGTGCCGTTCGGCACGGACCTCGTCTTCGAGGCCGAGGACCTGCCCGACTTCATCTTTCACCTGGAGGTCTGCGAGGACTTCTGGGCCCCGCTGCCGCCGTCCACCGCCGGGGCCATGGCCGGCGCCCTGATCCTCTGCAACCTGTCGGCGTCGAACATCGTGGTGGGCAAGGCCGACGACCGCGAGGTTCTGTGCGCCAGCCAGTCGATGCGCTGCCAGGCCGCGTACCTCTATTCGGCCGCCGGGCCGGGGGAGAGCACCACCGACCTCGCCTGGGACGGCCAGGCCTCGATCCACGAACTCGGCCGCCGGCTCGCCCAGACCGACCGCTTCCCTTCGGCCTCGCAGATGGCCGTGGCCGACATCGACGTCGAGCGCCTGCGCCTGGAGCGGATGCGCACGCCCACCTTCAACGACGGCGCGGTTGCCGCCGGCCACCCGGAAAAGCAGTTCCGTCGCGTGCGCTTCGCTCACCAGCCGCACTTCGACGACGTGGGCCTGATCCGGCCGCTGGACCGCTTTCCCTTCGTGCCCGACGACCCCGCGCGCCTCGACAAGGACTGCTACGAAGCTTTCAACATCCAGGTGCAGGGCCTGGCCAAGCGGATCCAGGCCACGAAGTCCAAGCACATCGTCATCGGCGTCTCGGGCGGCCTCGATTCGACCCATGCCCTGATCGTCGCCGCCAAGGCCTTCGACGCCGTGGGCCTTCCCCGTGAGAACATCCTGGGCTTCACCATGCCCGGCTTCGCCACCAGCGAGGGCACCAAGGCCAACGCCTGGGCGCTTATGAAGGGCCTGGGCGTCACCGGCGCCGAGATCGACATCAAGCCGACCGCGCGGCTGATGCTGGAGGAGATGGGCCATCCGTTCGCGAACGGCGAGCCGGTCTACGACATCACCTTCGAGAACGTGCAGGCCGGCCTGCGCACCGACTACCTGTTCCGACTGGCGAACCAGCGGGCCGGCTTCGTCCTGGGCACCGGGGATCTGTCCGAACTGGCCCTGGGCTGGTGCACCTACGGCGTTGGCGACCAGATGAGCCACTACAACGTCAACGGCTCGCTCGCGAAGACCCTGATCCAGCACATGATCCGCTGGGTGGTGAAGACCAAGCAGTTCGAGGAGGGGGCTTCGGCGACTCTGCTGTCGATCCTGGGCACCGAGATCTCGCCCGAGCTGGTCCCGGCCGGCGCCGACGGCGCGATCCAGAGCACCCAGGCCAAGGTCGGCCCCTACGAGCTGCAGGACTTCAGCCTGTTCCACATCACCCGCTTCGGGCTGCGGCCGTCCAAGGTGGCGTTCCTGGCCTGGCACGCCTGGCGCGACGTGGCCCGCGGCGACTGGCCCGAGAATTTCCCCGAGGAAGCCCGCAACGCCTACGACCTGGCGACGATCAAGAAGTGGCTGAGGGTGTTCCTGTTCCGCTTCTTCGAGATCAGCCAGTTCAAGCGCTCGGCCATGCCGAACGGTCCGAAGGTGATCTCGGGCGGCGCCTTATCGCCGCGGGGCGACTGGCGGGCGCCCAGCGACGGGACGGCGCGGGTGTGGCTGGACGAGCTGGAAGCGGGGGTGCCTTAGGCTACTCGACGAAGCTTGGTGAGAGGCGTTCGGCTGGCGTCGGCTTGCGAAGCTTTAGCGCGACATCCCAGGGCTGGAACCCCGACCGGATCCGGCCGCGTCCGCAGTCGTCGACGAAGATGACGAAGTAGGGCGGGTCCAGGGCGTCCGTCATCACGTAGCTGACCAGCAGCTTCACGGTGCGCCCCCGGATCGTCACGTCGGGGTGTGCCAGGTCCCAATGGTCGTCGCTGTCGCCGAACCAGCCGCGCCCCTGGGGGACGAGCACGTGTTCGTAGAATTCCGGCGTCACTTGGAAGCGGCATCGCGCCGCGGCGTCCATCGCCGGCAACAGGCTGAACGCTAGACCGAGACTGGCGATCAGACGCATCGGCACGTTCCTCCGACGGAAAGCTCCGCCGGTACGCGCCTGAGCGCAAGAGTCTTCAGCGCGTCGGCTTCAGTCCCGTCGGCAGGCGCTCGTGGCTCTTCCGTTCGGCCCATTTCCGCGCCAGCCAGCGCCAGCCGGGGATAACCCAGTCGGCCCAGTAGCCGAAGGGAACGTCCTTATGGATGCGGTGTAGCTCTTCCATGTCCATCTCCCGTCCAGGGGTGATCTGTCTCTAGGAAGATGGCGTCCGGAACGCGGCTCCACAAACCGGTTCTCCTGTTGTATTCATAAGTCAGCCTTATGTCTGATCCGCTCGCCGCCATCCCGCTCAGCGCCATCCGCGTCTTCGAGGCCGCCGCCCGGCTCGGCAGCTTCACGCGCGCCGCCGAGGAGCTGGGAATGACCCAGGCTGCGGTCTCCTGGCAGGTGAAGGCGCTGGAGAAGCGGCTGGATCAGGCCCTGTTCCGGCGCCTGCCACGCGAGGTGGCGCTGACGCCGGCCGGCGAACGCCTGGCGCGGGCGGCGAGCGAGGCGATGGGCGCGTTGCGCACCGCCATAGGCGACATCACCGACAGCGGCTCGGGGGTGCTCTCGATCACCGTCCTGCAGACCTTCGCCACCCAGTGGCTCGCGCCGCGCCTCGGCGCGTTCCAGGTGGACCATCCCGAGATCGCCGTGCGGCTGGATTCCTCCCAGCGGCTGGTCGACCTGACCCGTGACGAGTTCGACGTCGGCATCCGCGGTGGCCGCGATGGGCAGTGGCCCGGCCTGGAGTCGATCTACCTGTTCCCCTCCGCCCAGACGGTGCTGGCGACGCCCGAGGCGCTGGCGGCCATGGGGCCCGATCCCCGTCCTGAAGACCTGCTCAAGGTCGAGCGGGTGGGATCCGAGCGGGAATGGGCCACCTGGTTCGCCAACGCCGGTGTCACCTCGGAGCCGGTCGACGCGCCGGCCGCGCCGCGCATCACCGCCGACACCCAGGTCCTCGAGGTGGCGACCGCCGTGGCCCGCGGCGCGGTGGGGATCGGCTCGCCGGTCATGTTCGCCCGCGACATAGAGGCGGGCCGGCTCAGCCAGCCGTTCGAGATCTACATCAGCGACGTCGGCGGCTATTGGCTGGCCTATCCGCAGGACCGCCGCCGCACGCGAAAGATCGCGGCCTTCCGCGATTGGCTGCTGGACCACGTGCGGGTGGATCCCGCGGCGCAGCGCCAACTCGCTCGCCGGGCGGGCGCGGCCCCGGCCGACCGCTCCGACGACTGGACCTAGCCGCGACGCCCGACGGCCGCCTCGGACGGGTAGCGCTCTCGGCCCTGGCCCAGCAGCGCCGGCACCACTTCGTCCACGGTCTCGACCGAGACCCAGGCGTTCATGAATTCGGGCGGGGTCAGCTTCTCGTCGACGGTGTGCTGGAACAGCTTGAACAACGGTTCCCAGAAGCCGCGTGGGTTGTAGAAGACGACCGGCTTGGCGTGCAGGTCGAGGCGGCGCCAGGACAACAGCTCCACAACCTCTTCCAGCGTGCCGATGCCGCCCGGCAGGATCACGAAGCTGTCCGACCGCTGGAACATGAGCATTTTCCGCTCATGCATGTTGTCGACGATGATGTGCTCGACGGTCTCGAGCGCGCGCTCCTTGCCGACCAGGAAGGTCGGGATGATGCCCAGCACCTCGCCCCCGGCGTAGTGCGCGCCGAGCGCCACGGCGCCCATCAGGCCCACGCCGCCGCCGCCGTAGACCAGCTTGATCCCCGCATCCGCCAGAGCCTTGCCCAGCGCGGAGGCCGCGGTCAGGAATTCGGCGTCCGCCTCGTCGGAGGATCCGCAGAAGACACAGGCCGATTCCAGGCGTTGGCGCTCACGCCGCATAACGCTTACTCCAGGGAAAACTCATGGGGCCGCTTGCCTACACGGCGCGCAAGCCCAACTAGCTAGCGTCAGGGTTAAGGAGTTTCGGGCAGGTCGTGAAGAGGGCGTGGGTTTTCTCGAAGTCGCCGCGGGTGGCGCAGACGTTGGCGGGGGCCTGACGCATGGTCCACGCGCACATGGCCCACTCCCGGTTCAGCGGCCCAGGCGCCGTCGAGCCCAAGGAAGCGAAATTCGACTTCTGGTCGTCGATGGCCGATCTCGGCGCCCTGGTCATGCGCTCGGGCGCGCCGCAGCTTCGCCTGAGGATCGCCTCGGCCCTTGTGCTGGTGTTCGTCGGCAAGCTGTGCGGCGTGCTGGCGCCCGTCATGCTGGGCGATGCGATCAACACCCTGACGCCCGCCCAGCGGGGCGGTGTGTCGCTGGGGGCGAGCTTCATCGGCCTGGCCATCGCCTTCGCGGCCCTTCGGCTGGTCGCCGCCTGCGCGCCGTTCGCCCGCGACGCGGTCTTCACGCGGGTCTCGCAATCGACCATGGCCAGGGCGGCGGTCGAGAGCTTCGGCCACGCGCTGTCCCTGTCGCTGGATTTCCACCAGACGAAGCAGAGCGGAACCTTGTCGCGGGTCATCGACCGCGGCGCGCGCTCGACCGACTTCCTGATCCGCAGCCTGATCTTCAGCCTGGGCCCCACCTTCGTCGAACTGATCCTGGCCATGGGCGTGATGGTAGTGCGGCTTGACTGGCGCTTCGCGCTCACCGCCTTCGCCACGCTGGTGATCTACGCCGTCGTCACCTTCAAGATCACCGACTGGCGGCTGTCGCATCGGCGCGAGCTGAATGACGCCGAGAACCGCGCCGCCGGCCTCTCGGCCGATGCGCTGATGAACTACGAGACCCTGAAGTCCTTCGGCGCCGAGGACCGGCTGGTCGACAGCTACGGCGCCGCCATGGCCCGCTACGTCGACGCCAGCTCGCGCGCAAACGGCTCGCTGAACATGCTGAACGGCGCCCAGTCGCTGATCCTGAACGTCGGCTTGGCCGCCCTGACCGTCATGGCCGGCTACGAGGTGACCGGCGGCCGGCTGCAGGTGGGTGACATCACCATGGCTATCCTGCTGCTCTCCGGCCTCTACGCGCCGCTGGGCATGCTGGGCTTCCAGTACCGCGAGATCCGCCAGGGCCTCATCGACATGGAGCAGATGGTCTCGCTGAAGGAGATCCGGCCCGACATCGTCGACGCGGACACCGCCCAGCCGCTGCCGCCGGCCAGCGGGCAGGGCGCGGCCATCGCCTTCGAGCAGGTCAGCTTCCGCCACGACGCCCGCTCGTCGGGCCTGCTCGACGTCAGCTTCGACGCGAAGCCCGGCCAGACGGTGGCCCTGGTCGGACCCTCGGGTTCGGGCAAGACCACGGCCGTCCGCCTCGCCATGCGCCTCCTGGATCCGCAGGAAGGCCGGGTCACGATCGATGGGGTCGACATGCGCCAGGTGCGCCAGGCTGAACTGCGCCGCGCCGTGGCCCTGGTCCCGCAGGACGTGGCCCTGTTCAACGACACCCTCTACGCCAACATCGGCTTCGCCCGCCCCGACGCCACTCCCGAGGAGGTGAGGGCGGCGGCCGATGCGGCCGAACTCGGCCCCTTCATCGACGGCCTGCCGAACGGCATGCAAACCCGCGTGGGTGAACGTGGGCTCAAGCTCTCGGGCGGCGAACGCCAGCGGGTCGGCATCGCCCGCGCCCTGTTGGCCAACCCGCGACTGCTGATCCTGGACGAGGCCACCAGCGCCCTCGACGGCCCCACCGAGGCGGCGATCCAGGAGACCCTGCGCAAGGTGAAGGCCGGCCGCACCACCCTCGTCATCGCCCACCGGCTCTCGACCATCGTCGACGCCGACCAGATCCTGGTCCTGCGCCGCGGGCGGATCGTGGAGCGCGGGACCCACGCCGAGCTGCTGGAGAACCAGGGCGAATATGCCGCCCTCTGGCGGCGGCAGACCCGCGAGGCCTAGCGGCTCAGGCCTCGAGTGGCGGGATCTCGCCCCGGCTGACGGCCAGGCCGAGGGCGAGGCTGCGGCCGATCATCCGCGACTTCTCCACGAAGAGCTGGGCCGCCGCCGGGGGGCAGACCTCGTAGGCGGTGGCCGCGAACAGGTCGAGCCAGATGGGAAAATGTTCGTCGGCGATCGCGGGGTTGCGCGCATGCGCCGCCATCGGGGAGCCCTTGAACCGGCCGGTCATCAGCAGGACCGAGGACCAGAAGTCGCACAGCTTGGCCAGGTGCGCGTCCCAGTCGTCGATGGCGGCGTTGAAGATCGGCCCCAGAACGGGGTGCAGGCGCACCCTTCCGTAGAAGGTGTGCACTTGGCGTTCGATCAGGGCTTCATCGATCCCGACGGCGACGCCGGGACCGATGCGGGGCCTGGGCTCCATCAGGCGGCCTCTTTCCAGTGCGGCTGCAGGGGCTCGTGCGGCCACACGGCCGGGATCCTCATCGCGGGCATGATGCCCGCCAGTTCGTTGGCGAAGCCGTGGTTCACGTCGCGGTGGTGAGCCTCGTCGGCCCGCACCACTTCCACGACGTCGCGCAGCGTCGCGTCGGCCGGCAGGTTCCAGTAGGCCTTGGCGATCTCAGGCGCGGCCACGTTCGGCGAGCGGCCCTCGTCGATCTCGGCGAGATAGTGGGTGTAGCTGATCACCGCCTCTTCCTCGAAGTAGCCGACCACGCGGTGCGCGGTCTTGGGCGACACCAGGTAGAGGCCGAAGAAGAACATGTAGAAGATCCACTGGGCCGCCACGACCACGAAGCGTTCGAACGACGTCGGCTTGGCCACCTCGATGAACGTCATCAGGTGCATCCGCTCGTTCTCGGCCTCGTCCATCAGCGTCTTGATCCAGCCGCGGTCGTCGCACATCCGGCGCAGGCACTTCAGGTGGTTGAGGGTCGCGCCGACCATCCCGGGGACCGCGGCCACGGTCTCCAGCACCACTGCACGGTGGCCATAGCGCTTGGCGAAGAAGGTGTCGGCGCAGAAGCGCAGGGCCTTGACGAACCCGAAGGCGACGCGGTCCGAGGCGCCGAGCGGCTGGTGGTGGACGCCATAGTCGGCGAGGGGAGCGATCACTTTGAAACTCCTGGGGACTTGAGCCGCTGGGGGGCGGCAGGAACTGTCCCGGGAGATACGCCGCGCCCGTCGCCGCCACCATTCGTGGGCGCCCCCTACGTAGCGCTACGGAGGGCCGTCCTCAGATCGCCTTGCCCATGTGGACCAGCGGCACCGCGGCCCCGCCCCGGGAGTCCTCGATCGCCTCGATGTCGGCGTAGCCGCACTGCGCGTACAGCGCCCGGCCGGAAAGGGTGGCCATGAGTTCTACCCGCTTGAACCCCTCGGCCCGCGCGGCCGCCTCGCAGAGCTGCAGGATCAGCCGGCCGACGCCGCGGCGGGCGAAGTTCGGGTGTGTGTACATCGCCCGCACCCGTGCGGCCTCCGTCGCGGGGTCGAGCACGGCGGCGTCCCGACCGGGGGTATGGTCGCCGCCATAGAGCGTGGCCCGCCGGCTCCAGCCGCCGCATCCGGCGATGGCGCCGTCGGCCTCGACCACGAAATAGGTGCCGTCGATCAGCAGCTGGCGGTCCAGCCCCATGATCATGCGGCTGGACTCGATCTGCGCCGGATCCAGGAACCCCTTCTGCAGCTCGGCGATGGCAGCCTCCATCACCGCGGCGAGCGCGGAGGCGTCGTCGACCGTCGCGATGCGGTGAGTCAGCCCACCCGCCACGGCCTATTCCGCGGCGCGAGGCACGTCATCGTTGCCGACCGGGGGCAGGGCGACCGAGCGCTTCGGCTTGGGCTTGCCGATGGTGTGGTCGCGGATCCAGCCGAAGCGGCGCGAGTAGACCTTGGGCGCCGCCAGCATGACGGGCGTGAGCACCAGCGTCAGCAGGGTCGCAAACGACAGCCCCCACACCACCGACGCCGAGAGCTGCACCCACCAGGTCGAGCCCGGCGCCTTGTACTCGATGTGGCCGGTGTGGAAGTTAGGGTGGATCTGGAACATCAGCGGCAGGAGGCCCACCACCGTCACCAGCGTGGTCAGCACCACCGGCCGGAACCGCTGCGCCGCCGCCCGGATCGCCGCCTCGTCGGCGGAATAGCCCTCGTGGCGCAGGTGGTAGAAGGTGTCGACCAGCACGATGTTGTGGCCCACGACCACCCCGAACAGGGCCACGACGCCCGTCCCCAGCATGATGACCGAGATGTAGGGGAACGTGTTGCCCAGGTTGACCTGCACGCCCAGCAGCACGCCCACGGTCGACAGGATCACCGCCGAGAGCGTCACCAGCACCCCGTAGAAGCTGTTGAACTGCCAGAGCAGGATCACGAACATCATGAAGAGCGAGGCGGCCATGGCGGCCATGAAGAACTGCGCCGCCTCGGCCCCTTCTTCGTCAGCCCCCGTGAATTTCCAGCGGACGGCGCTGTCGATCGGGGCCTTCTCCAGCCATGGCCGGAGTTCCTGGATCTTCAGGTTCGAGGCGACGCCCTCGATGGTGTTGGCCTGGATGATCACCAGGCGCTGCGAATCGCGGCGCTGGATCTGGGTCACCTGCTGCGCCGGGACGCGCTTGATGAAGTAGCTGGCCGGCACCGGTCCCGTGGGTGTGGTGATCTTGAGCTGTTCCAGGGCGGCGACATTCCGCGCGTCGGCCGGGAAGCGGACGCGGATGTCCAGCTCGTCCTCGGCGTCGTCGGGCCGGTAGCGGCCCATCAGCACGCCGCCGGTGAGGAACTGGATGGTCTGGCCCACCGACAGGACGTCGACCCCGTAGCGGCCGGCGGCCTCGCGGTCGACGGCCAGGTTCCACTCGATGCCGGGTGAGGTGCGGTTGTCCTCCAGCTCGATCAGTTGGCGGTCCGAGGCGAACTTCGCCTTCACCAGGTCCGCCGCGCGGTTCAGCGCGACGGGATCGTTGCTCTGGAGCTGGACCTGGATGTCCTTGCCCACCGGCGGGCCGTTCTGCGGTCCGCGAACCTCGAGTTGCAGGCCGGCCACTTCGCCCAGACGCTGCTTGACGGTGTTCTCGATATCTCGGCCCTGCAGCCCCAGCTTCACCCGCTCCTCGTAGTCGACGAAGTCGATGCGGATGCGGCCGACGGTGTCGTTCGGGGCGGAGTTCGGGCCGCCGTTCGAGGTGAAGCCGCCCGCCCGGACGTAGAACGACTCCACGCCCTTGATGCCGACGAGCCGGCCTTCGACTTGATGGACGAGGTCGTCCTGCGCCTCGGGCGAAAGGTTGCCCCGCGCCTTCACGAACACGTCGACGAACTCGGGGTCGTCCGAGAAGAAGAACTCGGTCTTGTGCTTCGTCGTGCCGAACCAGAAGACGATCGCGAAGATGATGACGATCGCGCCCGCGAAGGTGCGCGTGGGATGCGCGCCCAGGACGGTGAGCGAGCGGGCGTACCAGCCCATGAAGCCCTTCATCTCGCGCGGATCGCCGTGTTCGGACTTGGCGATCTCGGCCAGGTGGTCCTGGTCGATGGCCGTCTTGCGGGCGAAGATCGAACCCAGCGCCGGCGTGAAGATCAGGGCCACGAAGATCGAGGCGCCCAGCACGAAGAACAGGGTCAGCGGCAGGAAGCTCATGAACTTCCCGGCGATCGAGTTCCAGAACATGAACGGTACGAAGGCGCACAGCGTGGTCAGGGTGCCGTTGGCCACCGGCCAGAACATCCGCTTGCCGGCGGCGGCGAAGGCCTCGGCCTTGGGCAGGCCCTCGGCCATGCGTCGGTCGGCGTATTCCACCACCACGATGCCGCCGTCGACCAGGATCCCCACCGCCAGCACCAGGCCGAACATCACCATCATGTTCAGGGTCACGCCCATGCCGGTCATCATCAGGAACGACAGCAGGAAGCAGATCGGGATCGAGGCGCCCACCATCAGGCCCTGGCGGATGCCCAGGCTGGCCACGATGATCATCATCACCAGCAGGCTGGCCATGATCAGGCCGCTCTCCAGCACCACCAGGGTGCGGCCGATGAAATCGCTCTCGTCGTAGGTGAAGTTCAGCTTGACCGTCGAAGGCCAGTTCTTCGCCTGGGCCTCGGTGACCTTGCGGATGGTCTTCACGGTCTCGAGGATGTTGGCGCCGCCGCGCTTGGAGACCTCGAGGATGAAGGCCGGCTGGCCGTTGAAGCGGCTGATGGAGCTCGATTCCTTGAAGGTGCGGTGCACCTCGCCGATGTCGCCCATCGTCACCAGGCGGTCGCCGTTCTTCTTGATCGGCAGGGCCAGGATGTCGGCCGGCTCCTCGACCACGCCCGGCACCTTCACGGCGAACTGGCCGGAACCCGAGCGCAGCGAACCCGCCGGGACCAGCTGGTTGTTGCGGCCGATCACCTGGGCGATCTCACCCGTGGTGACGTTGTAGGCCTCCATCCGCAGGGGATCGATGGTGACCTCCAGGACCTCCTCGCGCGCGCCGCTCATGTAGACCTCGAGGACCCCCTCGGTGCCTTCCAGGCGCTCCTTCAGCGCATTGGCGACGCGGAACAGCTCGCGTTCGGGCGCGGAACCCGAGATGACGATGCCGATCACCGGCTCGCCCGAGAAGTTCTGCTCCTGGATGATCGGCTCTTCGGCGTCGGGCGGGAACTTCCCGCGCGCCAGGTCGACCTTGGCGCGGACGTCCTCCAGCGCCTTGTCCTTGTCGAAATCGGCCTCGAATTCGAGGGTCACCACGGCGACGCCCTGTCGGGCGACGCCGTTCATGGACTCGATGCCCTCCATGGTCTGGAGCTCGAGTTCCAGCGGCTTGACCAGCAGGCGCTCGGCGTCTTCCGGCGACACGCCGGGGTAGGGGACCACCACCGAGATGTACGGCAGGTCGATGTCGGGCTCCGACTCCCGCGGCATGTTCAGATAGGCGAACAGGCCGAAGATCGCGGCGATCAGCGTCACGCCGAGCACGACCTTGCGCCGTTTGATGGCTCCGTCGATCAGCGGACCGATCATCTCGTTTCCCCCTGAGCGCCTTCAGGCGAAGTGGATTCCGGTTCGCCGCCCGGAAGGCGCTCAACTTCAAGAAAGACCGCCGACGCTCTCACGAGCATCGGTGGGCCGCCGCGGGTCCTAGCGAACCTGGGCGACCCGAACTTTTTGGCCGTCGGCCACGAACGACTGGCCGACAGTGATCACATTGACCGACCCCTTGAGGCCGCTGACCCACATGCCGTCGCGGGTCTCCTCCAGCACGGTGACGGGAGAGAACGCGACCCGCCCGTCGGGCAGGACATAGCGGACTCCCTGGCGACCCCCGGTGTCCAGCACCAGAGCCGAGATCGGCACCAGGTGCGCGGCGCCCGCGCCGGCCGCGATCCGCAATTCAGCCGAAAGGCCCGAGCGGACGCTGTTGCCGGGGTTCGGAACGGTGACCTCCAGGTGATAGGTGCGCGTCTGCGGATCGGCGTCGCGGGCCACGTAGCGCACGCGGCCGCTCAGCACCTGGCCGTTGACCAGCTTGGCGCGGGCCGGCGAGCCGGCGCTCAGTCGCGCGGCCTCGGTCTCGGGCGCGTCGCCCACCACCAGCAGCGGATTTAATTCGATCATCGTGCCGCAGGGCTGGCCCGGCGACAGGTACGTTCCGATCTCGGCGTCGCGCCGGTCGAACACGCCCGAGAACGGCGCGCGGATGTCGACCTGACGGAGCGCGATCTCGGCGGCGCGGACCTGCGCCTGCGCCGCGTCGAGATTGGCCTGGGCCTCCAGCACCTGGGTTTCGGAGCGGAAGCCCTTGGCGGCCAGTTCCTGGGCGGCCTTGCGCTGCAGCTGGCGGGACTTCAGCATGGCGCGGGCCTGATCCAGGCTCGCCTGACGAGCGTCGACCGCGAGACGGCACAGCACCTGGCCCTGCTTGACGAAGCTGCCCTCCGGGGTGGGCGTCGCGGCGACAACGCCGGCGGTCTCCGAGCGGACCACAACAGTGCGCGCGGCTTCGGTCCGGCCGCGCATCACCACCTCGACCTCGCGCACCGTTTCGGGGGTCAGCTTGGCTTGGACGCTCGGAATCGGGTTCGCCGGCGGCGCCTTGGCCTCGGCCTTCTCCGCCCCGCCGCCGAACAGCGAGCGGACCACGAAGAAGAGCACCACCACGCCCGCGAGGACGATGATGAAGACATACTGTGACTTCAAACGCATAGAGCTGTATCCCCGGTCTCAGCTGCGTGCGCGATACGCCCAGTCACACACGGTTGCCGACTTTGCGCGGCTTGCCCTGCTTTTGATGCCGCCGTTATGTCAGCGCAAATGAAATTGCGGTCACGAACGTTGGCGGGTCTAATCTGACGCGGTGAGCCTAGATTGCATTTCAACGCGGATTCTCGCAACGCGCGAGTCCGATGCGTTGACTTTACGAGGTAAAGGCATGGTTCGCCAGCCGCCGAGAGAACCGAGGACGAATCTTCCGTGAAATACCTGCACACCATGGTCCGCGTGACCGATCTCGACGCTTCGCTCGCGTTCTATTGTGACAAGCTCGGCCTTAAGGAAGTCTCCCGGGTGGAGAACGAGGGCGGTCGGTTCACCCTGGTCTTTCTCTGTGCTCCGGGCGACGAGGCGGCGGCGCGCGAGAAGAAGGCGCCGACCGTCGAACTCACCTACAACTGGGACCCCGAAGTCTACGAGGGCGGCCGCAACTTCGGCCACCTGGCCTATGCGGTGGACGACATCTACGCCGCGTGCCAGCGCCTGAAGGACGCCGGCGTCGTGATCAACCGGCCGCCTCGCGATGGACGCATGGCCTTCGTCCGCTCGCCCGACAACATCTCGATCGAGCTGCTGCAGGCCGGCCCGGCCCTGCCGCCGGCCGAGCCCTGGGCGTCGATGCCGAACGTCGGCGTCTGGTAGTCAGCTCAGCCAGCGCGCCACGTTGGTGAAATAGCGCAGGACTTCGGGCAGGGCGGTCGGATCGCGAATCATCGCGTCTCCCGGCGGCTCGTCGACGAAGCTGGGGCAACCGTCGCGCGGGTCCAGGTTGTAGTCGCAGTAGTGATGGAAAGTGCTCTCGGCCAGCGCTCTGCCGCCGTCCGGCCCCGCCTCGAAGACCACCGCGATGTTGAACGGCCGGTCGGTCGCCTTGCTCACGCTGCGCGACACCACCCGCGCCGTGGGGTCGTCCGGCGGCGCGCCCACGGCGCCTTCGTGCGGATGGGCGGGCAGCCGGTCGACGCCGTCCAGGATCGGATGCCGCGGCCCGACGATCTCGAGCGTCTGGAAGTCGCCGTTTGCGCCCGAGTGATAGTTCGGCCAGTCGATGTTGGTCGTGTAGGGATCGTCGCGCCGGTTGCGGCTGTCGTCGGGATCCGGCTGCTTCGAGTGGAAGTAATGGGCCTTGCCCACGCCGCCCAGGGTGCAGACCGACATCCCCAGGTCCATGTGGTCGCGCGTCACCATCAGGCCGTGTCCAGCCTTGCGGAAACGGCCGATCGCCGCGCATTCCTCGCTGTTCAGGCCGTCGCCTACGTCCACCGCAAACAGCCACAGCTGGTCGAAGTCGGAGCTGTCGAGACCGCCCAGGACCGGATCGGTCTGTCCCGGAGGCGCGGCGCGGTCGCGCGCCGTCACCTCCACGCCATCGAGGGAAGCCAGGTGGTCGCGCAGGCGCGAGAACCGGCCGATATGCCAGTCGTCGGGAACAGCCTGGATGGTGGTCTGGAGCAGGATGCGTGTCGGCATGGGCCCACGCTATCATTCCCATGGCCGCCCGTCAGGGCGCGGGGCGCTCCTGGGCCATAGCCACGCGCCAGCGCCAGACGGCCACGCCGATCACCACGGCGACCACCGCCACGGCGGCGGCCACCGGCGCGGCGTGGGCGAAGAGGCTTTCGAGGACGCTCATGACCAGTGGCCCGAAGGCGTAGCCAAGCGCCACGAAGGCGCCGGCCCAGATGCCGGCGGCGATGGCGTTCAGGATGGCGAACTTCTGCGTAGAGACGGTCGACACGCCGACCGCCACCGGTCCCGCCGCGCGGAGGCCGAACAGGAACCGGAAGCTCAGGATGAAGCCGGCGGGATAGCGCTCGATCAGCCCGAGGGCCTTGTCGAACGCGGGCTTGGCGGAAACCTTCTGCACCCAGCGCGTATGGCGGAAGCTGCGTCCCAGCACGAATAGCAGGTAGTCCACGATCCCCGAGCCCAAGGCGGCGGCGAGGATCACGATGGCGGGCGAAAGGATCTGCTGGCGCGCCATCACGCCCCCCGCGATCACGGCGGTCTGCCCCTCGAACGCGGCGCCCAGCGCAATCGCGATCGGACCCAGCGCGGCCAGGTGGTGCGTGAAGTCGGTCATCGAGCCCGTCGGGGAGCGGAGGCAGAGGTCATATGGGCCGGAGCCGGTGCGAACGCCAGATGCGACGCGTGCGACAAACGCGGCTTCCGCGGCGCCGTTGCACACGGGTATCGGTTGGATTGTCCGGAAGGTCTTCGAAGTGGCTCCCCGAGCAGGACTCGAACCTGCGACAAGTCGGTTAACAGCCGACTGCTCTACCAGCTGAGCTATCGGGGATCACGTCGAGAGGGCGGGCGTATACTGCGCGCCGCCGGGTTGCGCAAGCGGCCAGGACGCCATGCCGCAAGGTTCTTCCGTTCGCGCGCACGCTGCCCGGGCGGCGGCGAAAAAAGAGCCCGGCGCGAACGCCGGGCTGAATTCAGTTTCGGTGATGGTGGGGTGTCTTCAAAGAAGACGCTCACAGGCTCGGCTGGTGTGGTTAAAGGGTGATTAATCGGCGCTGGCGCCGCCAACTTTCCCTTAAGGCCAAGGTGAAGCTTCGGCCGCGACGGCCAAGCGGCCCCTTGTCGCGCGGGGCTGGACGCGAGCCCCGGATCGGTCGATCACCTGACACTAAGTGTTTGAGAAGAGGGACGGATGCGCATCCATTTCACCGGCATCGCGGGCGCGGGCATGGCCGCGGCGGCGCTGATGATGCGCGAGGCGGGGCACGCCATCACCGGGTCTGACCAGGACGTCTTCCCGCCCATGTCGACCTATGTGGAGGGCCTGGGCTTTCCGGTGAGCTGGCGATTCGATTCGGCGAATCTCGTGGAGGGCCTCGATCTGCTGGTGCTGGGCGCCAGCGCCAAGCTGGGCGGCGAATCGAACGTCGAGGTGCAGGAAGCCCGCCGGCGCGGCGTCCGTGTCACCACCTTCCCCGAACTCGTGGGCGAGTCCACGGGCCTGCGCCGCAACACCGTGGTGGCCGGCTCGTTCGGCAAGTCCACCTGCACCGCACTGATGGCCCACGTGCTGCGCGAAAGCGGGCGCGACGCCGGCTGGATGATCGGCGCCATCTCGCCCTCGTTGCCCGACACCGGCCACTGGGGGACCGCGCCCGAGGTGATCCTCGAGGGCGACGAGTACATCGTCGGGCCCACGGACCGGCGCTCGAAGTTCGTGCTCTATCATCCGCGCGACGTGCTGCTGACCTCGCTGATCCACGACCACGTCAACGTCTTCCCGACCTTCGACGACTACGCCAAGCCGTTCGGCGAACTGCTGCGGCTGCCCCCGGCCGAGGGGCTGCTGGTCGCGCGCGAGCACCCCGCCATCCGCGCCATCGCCGGCGAGGCGGCCTCGCGCATCGTCTGGTACGACACCCGCCCCGGCGACGGCTGGCATCCCGAGAACATCGTCGTCGGCGAGGTGACCCGTTTCACGCTGGTCGGTCCCGAGGGCCGCCGTGTCGCGCTCGCGACGACCCTGCTGGGCGAACACAACGTCGAGAACATCGTCGGTGTCGGCGCCTACCTTCTGGAGCGCGGTCTGGTCACCGAGGCCCAACTCGCCCGTGCGGTCGAGAGCTTCGCGGGAATCCGACGCCGGCTGGACCGCCTGACCAAGACCTCCGCGATCCCGGTCATCGAAGGCTTCGGCAGCTCGTACGAGAAGGCCCGTTCGGCCATCGAGGCCATGCTGCTGCACTATCCGCACAGGCCGCTGACGGTGGTGTTCGAGCCGCACACCTTTTCCTGGCGCAACCGCGACGCGCTGCCCTGGTACGACACGGTGTTCGAGGGCGTGGCCAAGGTGCTGGTGATCCCGCCGCCCCACCACGGCGAGGCCAGCCACCAGCAGTCGGGGTTCGACGAGATCCTGGCCCGCGTCGGCGCCGCCGGCGTGCCCGTCGAAGGCGTCGACACCGCTGAGGCCGCCACCGCAGCCCTCAGCCGCTTGTCGGGCGACGAGGTGGTCCTGCTGCTGTCGTCCGGCCCGCTTCTGGGCCTGCCCGACAGCCTGCCGCCGGTGTTCGATGGCCTCTACGCGGCCAAGGAAGCGGCGGCCTAGGGTTTCGGCTTCAGGGCGTAGATGTTCGCCTGCACCCGGTAGGTCCCCAGGTCCACGTCCACCAGGACGCGCTCGTACTCGTCGCCCTCGAAGGCGTCGAGGCGCTCCCAATGATCGGGGAGGTCTTCGGACGTGAACAGCTGCACCATCACCTCGGGCCCCATCGGATCCGGCCGCAGGCTGGGAAAGCCCTGGGCGGCCCCCCAACCCGACTCCGTCAGCCAGCCGCGCACTAGGCCTGGCTGCCAGCCGCCCGATAGGCCGTCGAGTTGGCGGTGGTTGGCCTTGCCCGGCGCCAGCGAGCCATAGACCGCCAGGCGATGGTCGCTGTTCACCTCAGTGTCGGGCCGGGATGGGTTGCACGTATTCGCTCTTGGCCGCCTTCTCGGCCGCGTTGAGTTCCTTGAACTCCTCGCGCTTGGGGCCGAGATAGCCGAACAGGTAGGCAGCCACCTTGCGCATCTGGATCTCCTCCGAGCCCTCGGTGATCCGATAGCGGCGGTGGTGGCGGAAGATGTGCTCGAACGGCTTATGGCGCGAATAGCCGATGCCGCCGTGCACCTGCATCGCCCGGTCGGCCGCCTCGCAGACCAGGCGGTTGCCCCAATAGTTGCACATGGAGACCTTGTCCGAGATCGTCCGCTCGATCTCCTTGTGCTCCATGTTGTCCATCTGCCAGGCCGTCTTGCGGATCAGCAGGCGCAGCATCTCGCACTGGGTCTGCAGCTCGACCAGCGGGAACTGGATCGCCTGGTTCTCCGACAGCGGCTTGCCGAACGGCTTGCGGTTGCGGGCGTACTTCACGCTCTCGTTGATGCAGTACTGCGCCGCGCCCAGCGACGAGGCCGCCTGGCGGATGCGGTTCTGGTGGACGAAGCTCTGGCCGATGCCCAGCCCGCGGTCGATCTGGCCCCAGTAGGCGTCCTCGGGGATCCAGACGTCGGTGAAGCTGACTCGCGGGTGGTCGGTCGGCATGTTGAAGGTCCAGAGATACTCCTCGACCTTCACCCCGGGCGTGTCGGCCGGCACGATGAAGCAGGTGATGCCCGTGGCGTCGCCGTCCTTGCCGGAAGTACGAGCAAAAACCATGACATGCGTGGCGACGTGCATGCCCGTCGTCCACATTTTTTCCCCGTTGATCAGCCACCCCGGCTTGCCGTCCTTCTGGTGCGGGACGGCCCGTGTCTCCATCCAGGTGGCGTCGGATCCGTGGTTCGGCTCGGTCAGGCCGAAGCCGGTGCGCATCTTGCCGCCCAGCAGCTTGTCCGCGTCGCGCTCGTACTGGGCGTTGGTCGCGAACTCCTTGAACATCAGGATGAAGGGGTTGTTGCCGACGATCGAGTGCTCGGTCTGCAGATCGTTGAACAGGCCCAGGCCCTTCGCGGCGAGGTGCTCGCGGATCACCGCCATGGCGAGCTGGCTGCCGCCCTTGCCGCCCATCTCCTTGGGCCAGGCGAAGCGCAGGTGCCCGGCCTCGTCGGCGAGGCGGCGCGCTTCGGCCAGCAACTGCTCCCATTCGTGGCGCGGCAGACCCTGGTTGTCCCAGTCGGTGCGGGCGTGCTCGCGGCGATGGTCGAAGAACCGCTCGTTGTCGTCCTTCGCCTGCAGCGGCGCGATGACCTCGTCGATGAAGCGGTCCAGTTCGCCGAGATAGTCCACGAGGTCCTGGGGCAGGTTGAAGTCCACGGCCGTTCTCCCAACGATTTCTTTGGGCGGATTGACGTCGGGGGAGCCGTTTACAACCGCCCCGACAGCCCGCCAGATCGGGTGCAGATTAGATCAGTCGGAGGGTTCCGCCGGGTCATGGAAGTTGACGTTCGTGCGGGCCTCGAGAAGCTCGCCGCGAGACTGGGAGGGCCGGGCGCGGCGCTGACCGAGGCGCAGCGCCTGTCGGGTGGGGCCAGCATGGAAACCTGGGCCTTCGGGTTCACGGGGCAGGGCGGCGCCGAGCGCCTGATCCTGCGCCGCCGCAGCGCGCCGTTCGACGAGGAGACCGCCCGCTCGGTGAGCCTGGCCACCGAGGCGAAGCTGATCCAGGCCACCGGCGCGAACGGCGCCCGCGTGCCCAAGGTGCGCCACGTCTGCGACGACGCCGACGGCCTGGGCGAGGCCTACGTGATGGTCCGCGTCGACGGCGAAACCCTGGGCAAGAAGATCGTTTCCGATCCGCGCTTCGACGCCGTGCGCCCCAGCTTGGCGCGCCAGTGCGGGGAGTCCCTAGTGGCCATCCACAAGACCGCGCCGCCGGCGGGCCTGAACCTCAAGACCGTGGATGGCGTGGCCGAACTTGACCGCTACGAGGAAGTCTACCGCTCCACCGGCGCCCAGCGGCCGATCCTGGAGCTGGCGTTCCAGTATTTGCGCAAGCACGTGCCGGCCCCCGTCGAGCCCACCCTGCTGCACGGCGATTTCCGGAACGGGAACATCATGTTCGACCCGGAGACGGGCGTCGCCGCGGTCCTGGACTGGGAGCTGGCCCACGTCGGCGACCCGGCCGAGGACATGGGGTGGATCTGCACCAACTCGTGGCGCTTCGGCCGCCCCGACCGGCCTGTCGGCGGCTTTGGCGGCTACGCAGATCTGCTGGCGGGGTACGCCGATGCCGGGGGGCGCCCCATTGAGCTCTCCCGCGTCCGATTCTGGCAGATGCTTGGGTCCCTTCGCTGGGGCGTCATGTGCCTGACGATGTACCTGAGCTGGCGGGACGGAATCACCAAGTCGGTGGAGCGCCCGATGATCGGACGTCGCGTGTCGGAAACCGAGGCCGACCTGGTCGTGCTGCTGGAGGAAGGCCTTTGATCACCCACCCCCGCACCGAGGAACTGGTCGAGTCCGTCCGCCTGTGGATCGACGAGATCCGCCCGACGCTCGACCCGCGCAACGCCTTTCTGGCCCGCGTCGCCGCCAACGCCCTGGCCACGGTCGCCCGCGAGATCACCGAAGGGCCGTCCGCCGAAGCGTCCGCCGTCGCCGCCATGGCCGGGGTCCTGGGTCACACAGGCGACTACGAGACGCTGAACGCCGAACTCTGCGACGGCATCCGCGCCGGGACCTACACGGTTGAGACCCCGGGCCTGCTGGCCGCGCTGTCGGTCATGGCGAAGAACCAGCTCGCCATCGACCAGCCCAGCTACAAGCCGGAAGGCTCGCTTTAGGCCGCGATCCGCGCGTCGACGCCTTCGAGCACGCGGACGATCTCGCTCTCGCGTTCGTTCCAGAGGATCGCGACATTGGCCGCGCGGCGGGCGTCGCCGCCCAGGGCCGCGATCACTTGCGGCTCGCGCAAGGCTCGGTCCGACAGGCGCAGCAGGGTGCGGTGTCCGCCCTGGTCCACTTCCACGTCGCGGAAGCGGAGGATCGCGTCGACGACCGCCGCGGGCGGAGGCGGCGGACGCTGGGGCGCCTGCACGGGGCGCGGCGTGAACCGGGCTGGGGCGAAGCGGGAAGGGCGGCGGGGTTGGAAGCGAGAGGCCATCGGTTAGCTCCTTGCGGAAGTTCGATGGTTCTGGTTTTGTCTGATGGTTACGACAAAAACGGACGTCCATTCCCATGCGCCATGAAAAAGGGACGAAACTGCTGGAGTTGGCGCGCCTGCTGGCCAGCAGCGCGGAGGGGCTGACGCTCGACGAAATGGCCGAGCGGCTGGGCGTGGCTCGCCGCACCGTGGAGCGGATGCGCGACGCGGTCTGGGAGATGTTCCCGCAGATGGAGGCGATCGACGACGTCTATCCGACCAAGCGCTTCCGCATCCCCGCCGGTCTCGACGGGCTGTTCCAGGCGCCCACGGCCGAGGAACTGGCCGCGCTGGCGGCGGCCGCGGAATTGCTGGATCGCCAGGGTGCGGCCGCGCGCGCCGCCGCGCTCCGATCGCTGGAGCAGAAGGTGCTGTCGGCAACCCGCGCCTCGGCGCGCCGGCGTCTTGCGCCCGACCTCGAAGCCCTGCTGCAGGCCGAGACCATCGCCGTGACCGCGGGGCCGCGGCCGTTCGAGGAGGCCGACGTTCTCGCGGCGGTGCGCGAAGGGCTGAAGTCGCTCTGCACCCTACGCTTCCGTTACGAGGGCGGCTCGAGCCCCGGCCGGACGCGCGAGGTCGTGCCGTATGGCATCCTGTTCGGCCGCTCGAACTATCTGGTCGCCGAGGAGGTGGGTGCTGGGACAGGGCCGCGGAACTGGCGCCTCGACCGCATCTTCGATGTGGAGGCCACCGGCCGGCCCGGCGCGCCGCCCGAGGACTTCTCGCTCCAGGCGTATGCGGACGAGAGCTTTGGGATCTACCAGGACGACACCCACGACGTGGTCCTGCGCATCCTGCCGGCCGGCCGCGAGGACGCCCTTCGCTGGCGCTTCCACGCGCGTCAGAAGGTCGAGGCCCAAGCCGACGGCTCGACGGTCGTCCGCTTCCGCGCCAGCGGCATGCGCGAGCTAGCCTGGCATCTGTTCACCTGGGGCGACAAGGTCGAGATCGTGGCCCCCGAGGAACTCAAGGAGATGATGGCCGGCGAGCTGGAAGCCGCGGCCCGGGTGCACGTCCGGAATTGACGCTCATGGCTGTCAGATTTCTCTCCAGCAGATCGGAGAGACCCATGCCCACCCTCGACTACGCCGCCTTCTACGAAAACGAATTCCGCGCCGGCCGGCGCGTGCGCCGCGCGGTGGCCCGCGTCGTTTGGGCCGGTCTTTTCGTGGTTCGCCCCCGGCTCGCGATGGACATCCTGCAAAGCCGCTGACCGGCGCAAGAATCCCCCTTGAGCTTCGGCGCCCCGCATCGTCTATCGATCCCTCGATTGAAGTTCGGGGTGAACGATGAAGGCACGGCTGATCGCCACCGTCCTGGCAGGAGTGTTTCTCATGGGGGCGGCTGCGCCTGACAACGATCCCTACGCGTGGATGGAAGAAATCGAGGGCGCCAAGCCGCTGGAGTGGGCCAAGGCGGAAAACGCCCGCTCGCTGCCCCAGCTGCAGAACGACCCGCGGTATGCCGGCCTCTACGCCGACGCCCTGAAGATCGCCACCGCCAAGGACCGGATTCCCGGGGTCGGCTTCGCGGGGGAGGCCGGGGCGCTGCGGGACTATTGGCAGGACGCCGAACATGTCCGCGGGGTCTGGCGCGCCACGACCCTGGCCAGCTATCGCGCGGGAAGTCCCGAGTGGAAGACCGTTCTCGACCTCGACGTCCTGTCCAAGGCTGAGAACGCCAACTGGGTCTGGAAGGGGGCCGACTGCCTGCGTCCGGACGAGCGCTATTGCCTCATCAGCCTCTCGAACGGGGGCAAGGATGCGGTCGTCGTCCGCGAGTTCGACACCCAGACGGGCAAGTTCGTCGACGGCGGGTTCCAGTTGCCGGAGGGCAAGCATCGTTTTGACTGGATCGACAAGGACACCCTGTTCCTAGTCACGGACTGGACCAAGGCCGATGTCACCACGTCGGGCTATCCCTTCATCGCCAAGATCCTGAAGCGCGGCCAACCGCTTTCGGCGGCCAGGCAGGTGTTCGCCGGACAGAAGACCGACGGCGGCTACGGGGTGCAATCGATCGTGCTGCGCGACGCGGCCGGCGCCGTGCAGGCGGTGGTGATCCAGCGGCCATTGGACACCTTCAACTCCGAATACTACCTGCTCGACGGCGACAGGCCCGTTAAGCTGGACCTGCCCAGGAAGTCGTCGGCCCAAGGCCTGGTCTCGGGCCGGGTGGTCGTCAGCCTGGAAGAGGACTGGCCCGCCAAGGGCTTCAAGGAGGGGGATCTCGTCGACTTCGACCTAGCGGCCTTCAAGGCGCGGCCAGATGCCCTCACGCCGTCGCTGGTGCTGCGCCCGACCCTCAGCCAGAGCGTCGAGCAGGTAGCGACCACCAAGAACCGCCTCGTCGTCACGCTGCTCGACAACGTGAAGGGTCAAGTGCTCAGCTTCGAGCGCAAGGGCGGGGCCTGGGCCTCCACGAAGCTCGACCTGCCCAAGGATTCCACCCTCGGCATCTCATCGGCCTCCGACGCGGACGACGGCCTGATCGTCAACGTCCAGAGCTACCTGACGCCCAACAGCCAGTGGCTGGCCGACGCCGCGACCGGGAAATCTACGCAGCTCCGCGCCATGCCGGCCCGTTTCGACGCTTCGAAGTTCCAGATGGAGCAGTTCTGGGCGACCTCAAAGGACGGTACGAAGGTCCCGTACTTCGTCGTGCACGCGAACGGGATGAAGCTGGACGGCTCGAACCCGACGCTGCTCAACGCTTACGGCGGCTTCCTTGTGAGCCAGTCGCCGGCCTACTCCGGCGCGATCGGCAAGCTCTGGCTGGAAAAGGGCGGCGTGTTCGTGGTCGCCAACATCCGCGGCGGGGGCGAGTTCGGTCCGCGCTGGCACAACGCCGGCCTGAAGCTGAAGCGCATGGCGGTGTACGAGGACTTCTTCGCGGTCAGCCAGGACCTCATCGACCGCAAGATCACCAACCCGAAGAAGCTGGGCATCATGGGCGGCTCGAACGGCGGCCTCCTGATGGGCGTGGCCCTGACCAAGCACCCCGAGCTCTACAATGCCATCGTCATCCAGGTGCCCCTGTTCGACATGATCGGCTACGACCACATCGGCGCCGGCGCCTCCTGGATCGGCGAGTACGGCGATCCCCAGGTGCCGGAGGAGCGGGCGATGCTGATGACCTACTCGCCGTACCAGAACCTGAAGCCGGGCCAGCCCTATCCCCGGGTGTTCATCGAGACGTCCACCAAGGACGACCGCGTGCATCCCGCCCACGCACGTAAGGCCGCCGCCCGGCTGAAGGAGTTCGGGTACGACTACCTCTATTACGAGAACATCGACGGGGGGCACGCGGCGGCCGCGAACCTCAACGAGCGGGCCATGCGTCAGGCGCTGGAGTTCACCTACCTCCAGCAGCGGCTCATGGACTAGAGGCCTCGACTGCGGGGAAGGCTGAGATGGCGCCGGCCCAGATCAGCGCCGGCGTGCTCGCCTGGAGGCGGCGGCCGGGAGGACCGGAATTCCTCCTGGTCCATCCGGGCGGCCCTTACTGGGCGAAGAAGGACGTCCAGGGTTGGTCGATCCCCAAGGGGCTGGTCGAGCCCGGCGAGGACGGCTGGGGCGCCGCGCGCCGCGAATTCCGCGAGGAGCTGGGCCTGGAGATCGCGGGCGATCCCCAGGCGCTGACCCCGTGCCCGGCGAGCGGCAAGGTGATCCACGCCTGGCTGGTCGAGGCCGACCTCGACGTCTCGGAGATCGTCAGCAACGCCTTCGAGATCGAATGGCCGCCTCGATCCGGACGCCGCCAGTCTTTCCCGGAGGTCGACCAGGCCGGTTGGTTCGACGCCTCCACGGCCGCGGTCAAGATCCACAAGGGTCAGCGCCCGATCCTCCGGGAAGCGATCGGACGCCTTGCCGGCTAGGCCGGGGTCAGGCCACGCTTGCGGCGCAACGCGGAGCCGGCCGCCCCAAAGCCCAGGATCAAGAGCGCCCAGGTGGTGGGTTCCGGCGCCGCGACGGCGTTCGCGACGATGTTGTCGGCCTGGCCCCAGCCCGGCGACCCCGGAGTGTAGTTGGCGACGAAGGTGTACTCGAAGGCGCGCAGGCTCGATTGATTGATCGCAAAGGTCTCCAGGCCCTTCGTCTTGTCGAGCTGCCGCATCTCGGAAGTCGTCGTGCCGAATGCGTCGGTGTACGCAAGTCGGACCCATGGCGATTGACCGGTATTGAACAAATCTGCCAAGTCTATTGAAGTGAGATCGAAGAGCCCGTTATTGACCCGAGACATGCGGGTGGTGGTGTTGAGCAGGTTGCTCATCAAAGTCGCGTGGCCGGGATCGGCGTTCCGGCCGTCATTCTTTCCGTACACGATCCACGCCTGGGCGCTCTCGATGCTGAGGTCGAAGGCGTAGCCCTGGCTTTCGAAATGCTCCGAGAGCTTGAGGTCGCCAGTGTCGTGCGTGAACTCGTTGAAGTCGATCACGGTCGTCGCGTTCGCGGTGGGGGCGGCCGCCAGGGCCGCGATGGCGCACAGCGCCGTCAGCATGGTCTTCATCGAAACACCCATCTACTTTTTCACTTGAGAGAGGTGGTCTGGGGCGTGAACGCCGCAGCTTCAAACCCGCGCCGACGAACGGCGGGATTCGCCGTCGAACGACGCTATTTGCGATCCAGCAGGGCTCGGACGTCCTTCACATAGGTCTTGCCGACCCGCAGCTCCTCGCCGGAGGTGAGCATGATGCGGAAATCGCCGTAGCCGCGGTTACGGATCGACTTGATGCGATCCTTACGGACCACTGCCGAGCGCCGGATACGGATGAACTGGTCCGGATCCAGGTCTTCTTGGATCGTGCTGAGGGGACCGCGCATCAGATAGGGGCCGTCGCGGGTGTGCAGCCGCACGTAGTCCCGGTCCGCTTCCATCCAGTCGATGTGCTGCACGGAGGCGCGAACGTGCTCGCCCTTTCGTTCCACCCAGAACCCGGTCGCGTAGGCCGGCGCATCGTCCATCTCGCCCCGCAGCTGGCTGACCAGGGCGCGCAGTTCCGTGGTCCGCCCAGCCTGGTCGGCGAGCGCCAGGGTGTCACGAGCCCGGACCAGGGCGGCCCGCAGGCGGTCGAACTCCAGGGGTTTCAGCACATAGTCCACCGCGCCGACCTCGAAGGCGCGTACGGCGAAGGTCTCGTGGGCGGTGACGAAGATGATCAGCGGCGAGGTCGCCTCGTCCAGCGCCTCGATCAGCTCGAATCCGCTGAGGTTGGCCATCTGGATATCCAGCAGCACGACGTCCGGCTGTTGGGACCGGATCAGCTCCAAGCCTTCACGGCCGCTGCGGGCTTTTCCGACGAGCACGACGTCGATCATCTCGGCCAGGGCGAGCTCGACCCGGCGCAGCGCGAGGGGTTCGTCGTCGACGGCGAGCACACGGAGCGCGGGCATGGGGCGCTTTTCCGCGCGGCTTACGGAAATGTCCATGTCGCCCGTCGATGGATCGCCCCCGTTCGTCGTAACCTGCCCCGGCGAGCGCGGCGCCGCGCCTAAGCAGCGGCGGAGGGCAGGGGATCGGTCAGGCATGGCGACATCGACGGACGACGGCTCGACCCTGCGCCGCGAGTGGGCTCAGACGGCCGCCATCGCCCTCGTCTTCTGGACGGGCATGGAGCTGTGGACCCTGATCCTGCAGGCGATGCGCGGTTCGCCGCTACCGGTTCGGTACATAGCGGGGCACGTGATCGGCGTCGTGATCGCCTGCGGCCTGAGCCTCGCGGGCTTCGCCGTGCTGCGGGCGGTGCGCGACAAGTCTCGGGCCGTGCGCGGCGGTGTCGCGGTCGCGGCCCTGCTGTCCTCGGCCGGGCTGTTCGCGCTGTCGATGCCGGCCATCAACCTCGTCACCCCCATGCTACGGAGCGATGACGAATACGGCCTGCAGTATCTCGCCTGGGAATGCCTCTACTGGCTCGTGCCGTTTGGCCTCTGGATCCTGCTGGTGCTTGTCCTCGAGAGCGGGCGCAAGGCGCGGGTGCGGGAGGCCAACCTCTCCGCCGCCCTGATTGCGGCCAAGGAGGCCGAGCTGCGGGCGCTGCACTATCAGGTCAATCCGCACTTCCTCTACAACGCCCTCAACGCCATCGCGACCCTGATCCTGGACGGCCGCAACGCCCAGGCCGAACGCATGGTCCTGCGTCTTTCGAGCTTCTTTCGCGCCAGCCTTGCGCGCGATCCCCTGAGCGAGGTGAAGCTCGCGGACGAGGTGGCGCAGCAGCGTCTGTACTTGGAGCTGGAGGAGCTTCGGTATCCCGACTGCCTCGAGATCGTGGTGGACCTGCCCGCGGAACTCGCCGACGCCGAGGCGCCCAGCCTGATCCTCCAGCCTCTGGTGGAGAACGCCGTCAAACACGGGGTGCATGCGCCCGGCCAGCAGACACGCATTGAGATCGCCGCTCGTCGCGAGGGCGACAACCTGGTGGTGCAGGTCTCCGACAACGGTCCGGGCGGCGGCGGGCCGGCCGGAACCGGCGTGGGCATCGCCAACGTCCGCAGGCGGCTGGAGGCGCGGTTTGGAGACCGGGCCGGCGTCCAGGCCGGCCCGCATCCCGAGCGGGGTTATGTGGCGACGATCACCCTGCCGCTTCGCTTCGCAGGCTAGCGGCCGTCGCCCGGGGAGCGCGCCTCGGCGGCCGCCCGCACAAGCTGCACGAACTCGGCCCGCTCGCCGAACGGATCGTCGCCGCGGCCGCCCTGCGCCAGGCTGACGATATCGCGCCAGCCGAAGTCGTCGGAGAGGCGAGGGTCCTGCTTCAGCTTCTGGCCGAACCCGGCCACCGCCACGGCCCAGCGGGTGGGCTCGGGCGCTGCCTGAAGGCTGGGCTTCAGGTCGGCGCGGCTGATCGGCCGCTCGATCAGCCGGGAGTTGGGCTGTCCGGGCAGCTTGTAGCGGATCTTCAGATAGGCCAGCTCGCCGGCCGGCGAGGGTGGCGGCGCGCGTCCACCGTAGCGGAGCGGATCGGCCGAGGGCCTCGCGCCGGCGGGGGTGATCTCGTAGAGCGCGGTCACCGAGGCGCCGGCCCCCACCTCGCCGGCGTCCACCCGATCGTTGTTGAAATCCTCGCTGTTCAGCATCCGCGTCTCGTAGCCGATCAGGCGGTATTCGCTCACCTGGGACGGGTTGAACTCGACCTGGATCTTCACGTCGTCGGCGATCGGGAACAGCGACTTGGTGAAGTCGGTTCTGAACAGCTTGCGGGCCTCCTGCAGGCTGTCGACGTAGGCGGCTGTCCCGTTCCCATTCTGCGCTAGCGCCTGCATCATGGCGTCGTTGTAGTTGCCGCGGCCGTAGCCGTAGACTGACAGATAGACGCCGTCCCTGCGCTTCTCCGCCACGAAGTCCTTCAGCTTCGAGGGATCGGCCACGCCCACGTTGAAATCGCCATCGGTGACCAGGATCACCCGGTTCACCGCGCGTGGATCAAAATTCTGCTTCGCCAGGGCGTAGGCCAGCGACAGGCCCTGGCCGCCGGCGGTCGAGCCGCCCGAGTGCAGGGCGTTCAGCGCGCAGCGCATCTTGAGCTTCTGCCGCCCGTCGGTCGGCGCGAGCACCGCCCCCGCCGAGCCGGCATAGGCGACCATCGCCACCCGGTCCTGCGGTCGCAGCTGGTCGATCAGCAGGCCCAGCGACTTCTGGGCCAGGGGCAGCCGGTCCTCGGACGACATCGAGCCCGAGGTGTCGATCAGGAACACCAGGTTCAGCGGCGGCTGCTCGCCCTTGGGCAGCTCGAAACCCTGGATGCCGATGTGCAGGATCTGGCGCTGGTCCGACCAGGGGGAGGGCGTCAGCGCGACGTAGGAACTGAACGGCGTCGCCCGATCCTGCGGTGGTGCGTAGCCATAGTCGAAATAGTTCACCAGTTCCTCGACCCGCACGGCGTCGGTCGGTGGCCGCACGCCGTCGTTCAGGAAGCGGCGGACGTTGGAATAGGCGGCGGTGTCGACGTCGACGGAGAAGGTCGAGACGGGGTCGTTGGCGGTCTGGCGGATCGGGTTCGCCACGGCGTTCGGATAGCGCTCGGTGTCCATCGGCTGCGCGGGCGCGCGCTGATAGGCCGGCGCCGGCGCCACCCCCTGCGGGGCGATGCGGCTGCCCGTGACGACCACTTCCTCGACCCGCGACCTCGACGGATCGGCGCGCCGGCGCTCGACGGGCGGCACGGGTAGGGGAGGCATGCTCGGCGCGGCCGATGGCGGCGGGGGTGGAGGGGGCGGAGCGTAGGCCAGCCGGGGTGCGCCGACCATGCCGCCGTAGTCTCGGGGTGTCGCCGGCGCCTTGAACCCTAGTTCCGCGCAGGCGTCCGCGGATGGCGCGCCGTCGACGAGGCGGCGCGGCTGGGCGCCTACTGGTGCGCCCGCCTGCGCGGCCAGCACGGTCAGAAACAATGCACGCAGGCGATGGGCCATCCGGAACCTCCCAGTTTCGCGTCTGTCTGCACCTACGCGCCCCGTTGGAAATCGGGGTTAGGAAGAAGGTCGCTCCGAAATCGTGGCTGATAAATGACGGATGTAAATTATCGAACGAAGCTCGCGCCGTTGATGTCCAGCACCGCGCCGGTCATCGAGGCCGGAGCCTCCAGCGCGAGATAGGCCGCCGCGCTCGCCACCTCGGCCGGGTCGGCCACGCGCCCCAGGGGGATGTCGGCCAGGAGCTTGTCGCCGCCCCGACTGGCCAGATAATCCTCCGCCATTCCGGTCATCGTGAATCCCGGGCACACGGCGAAGGCCAGGATTTCCTCCCGCGCGTAGCCGCGCGCGATGGACTTGGTCATCCCCACCATCCCGGCCTTGGACGCGGCGTAGTGCCAGTGAGCGGGGCTGTCGCCGCGATAGGCCGCGCGGCTGGCGATGTTGACGATCCGCCCGCCGGTTCCCCGTTCCCGCCAGTGCAGGATCGCCCGGCGGCAAAGGTCGGCCGAGGCCTGCAAGTTGATCTGCATCGTCCGGCTCCAGCCGGCGTGCCACTCGTCCAGGCCGGCGTCGACGGCCACCGGCTCGAACACTCCCGCGTTGTTGATCAGCACGTCGACCCGACCCAGCTGGGCGATCGCAGCGTCCCACAGCCGCTCGGCGCCCAGGGGATCGGACAGGTCGGCGTCGCCGCTGCCGTGGCCCATTACATGCGCGCGGCCCTGTAGCGCCTCGACGATGGCGGCCCCGATGCCGCGGGTTGATCCGGTAACCAGAACGTATGGGAGGTGGTCGGTCATGCTTCCGGTTAAGGTGCCTTCATCGGCCGTTCAAGCGCCCGATGGCCACGAGCTGGGGAGCCCGCCATGACCTTCTATCTCGCCGCCATTCTGCTGGGGGTCGTCGCGGGGCTGCGGGCGGTGACGCCTGTGGCGGCGGTGAGTTGGGCCGCAGCGATGGGGATCCTGAAGCTCACCGGCACGCCGCTGGCGTTTCTGGGGGCCGCGGTCACGCCCTGGATCGTCACCGCCATCGCGGTCGGCGAGCTCGTCAACGACAAGCTGCCCAGGACTCCCAGCCGCAAGGTTCCCGCCCAATTCGGCGGCCGGATCGTCTCCGGCGGCGTGGCCGGCGCGGCCGTCGGCCTTTCCGCCGGCGCCCTCCTCCCCGGGGTGGTGCTGGGCGCGGTCGGTGCGGTGATCGGCACGCTGGGCGGCGCGTGGGCGCGAGGCAAGCTGGCCGGGGCCTTCGGGCGCGACCTGCCCGTCGCCCTGCTGGAAGACCTCGTCGCTGTGGGCGGCGCGGCCCTCGTCGTGGCGTACCTGCTGTGACCGGTTCTTCTGGGAAGCGGGCCTTCGACGCCATCGTCATCGGCGCGGGCCAGGCGGGCCCGGCGCTTGCGGGACGCCTGAGCGCGGCGGGCCGGACGGTCGCGATCATCGAGCGGAAGTACCTGGGCGGCACCTGCGTCAACACGGGGTGCATGCCCACCAAGGCCCTGGTCGCCAGCGCTAAGACGGCCCAAGTCGCCCGCCGCGCTGCGGATTACGGCGTGGTCCTGCAGGGGCCGGTCGCGGTCGACATGGCCAAGGTCGCCGCTCGCGCGCGCACCGTGACCATGAACGCCCGTAACGGCCTGCAAGGCTGGATCGGCGGGATGAAGGGCGTCGAACTGATCCGCGGCCAGGCCCGCTTCGTGGGGCCGCACGAGGTCGAGGTGGACGGCGAGCGCCTCACGGCGCCGCAGATCTTCGTCAACGTCGGTGGTCGCGCCACGGTCCCGGACTTTCCCGGCGTCCACGACGTCGCCTGGCTGAACAACACCTCGATCGTCGCGCTCGACGTCCTGCCCCGCCATCTGGTCGTGGTCGGCGGAAGCTACATCGGTCTGGAATTCGCCCAGATGTACCGGCGCTTCGGCGCGCAGGTGACGGTGGTGGAGAAGGGCCCGCGCCTGATCGGCCGCGAGGACGAGGAGGTGTCCCAGGCGGTCCGCGAGATCCTGGAAGGCGAGGGGATCGCCGTCCGAACCAGCGCCGAATGCATCAGCTTCAAGCCCCACGCCGAGGGCGCGGAAGTCGGCGTCGACTGCAAGTCCGGCGAGCCGACGGTGGTGGGCAGCCACGTCCTGCTGGCCGTAGGCCGCCGTCCCAACACCGACGACCTGGGCCTGGAGGCGGCGGGAATCGCGGCCGACGCCCGCGGCTTCATCACCGTCGACGACCAGCTGCGCACCAGCGTCGAGGGTGTCTGGGCCCTGGGCGACTGCAATGGCCGCGGCGCCTTCACCCACACCTCGTGGAACGATTACGAGATCGTCGCGGCGAACCTGCTCGACAATGACCCCCGCCGGGTGAGCGATCGGATCGAGACCTACGCCCTGTTCGTCGACCCGCCGCTCGGCCGATGCGGCATGACCGAGACCGCCGCCCGCGCCGCGGGCCACAAGGTTCGCGTCGGCAAGCGCCCCATGAGCCGCGTGGGCCGCGCCGTCGAGAAGGGCGAGACCCAGGGCTTCATGAAGGTGGTCGTCGACGCCGAGACCGACGCTATCCTGGGCGCCGCGATCCTGGGCGTGGAGGGCGACGAGGCGATCCACGCGATCCTCGACACCATGGCCGCGAAACAGCCCTACACGCAGCTCATGCGCACGGTGCACATCCACCCGACCGTCTCGGAGCTGATCCCGACCGTCCTAGGCGAACTGGCTTGAGGAAAGTTGGAGGCCCGACCGAGGCCGGGAGCATCGTCTCTGTCCATCTCCTACTGTTTGAATATAATGGGAAATTCACCGCTGCGCCCGCGCGCCGTTCTCTCTCCGTTTCTCTCCGCAGCCTACAATCTCAATCCAAAATGGGGGTGGAATGTGGGGCGCTTTGGGCCTCGATCGGCTCTCATGGCTCCAGTGGTCTCGGCCTGCGACCCTCTGGAGTGAGGTGCTTTCGCTGGCCGTCGAAATGATATAAGTATCGCCCCTACTGATCTCACTATCCCGGGGGACTAATGGCGCCGAAGGTTCCGAAGACGCACAGCCCGTTGACCCCGGACGATGTGCCGGGCCTGCTTTTCGACATTGGCCAGCTATTCACGCCCTCGACGCCTATCCGCTTGGCGGACCTCTTTGCGGGGCGGCAGGGGCAGATCAGGCAATTGATTGACGCGGTGGCAGAGCCCGGCCGCCACGCGATCCTTTACGGTGAGCGCGGTGTCGGGAAGACGTCTCTCTCCCAGATTATGGAGCACCTTGTTCCTTCGGGACGACAGCGAGTTGTGCATTCCCGCAAGGGCTGTACGCCGGAGGATGGATTCGAGACCATTTGGAGAAAATTCTTCAAAGATATGCGGTTCTCGTTCAGCAGCGACGGAGTGGTAACCGACTCGACGGTGGCCGAACTTTACCCCGATAAAATAACTCCAGACGACGTTGTTCGGGAGATGAAGCAATTCTCGGCGAATGACATCCCTATATTTGTCATCGACGAATTCAACGAAGTTAGGGATCAAGGTCGAACGGCGAGTCTGTTGGCGAACACGATAAAGGCCCTATCAGATGAAGGGGTGGGCGCGACGATCCTCGTGGTCGGAGTGGGTGACAGCGTGACCGAGTTGTTCTCAGAGCACGGTTCAATCTCCCGCTGTACCGAAGAGGTGCTCATGCCGCGCATGTCCGCCCCTGAGTTGGGCGAGGTGATCGACAAACGGATGGCTCAGTTGGGCCTCACCATCGAACCTGACGCACGATCCAAAATCGTAATCCTGTCACGGGGGCTTCCGACCTACGTCCACCGCCTCGGCAAGCACGCCGCGAGCCGCGCTGTAACTAACTTCCGACGACACATCGTCGAGGCGGACGTTGACGCGGCGATCGACGAGATTCTGACGGGTTCCCTGCAGTCTTTGCGGGACGCTTATGTGATGGCGACAAACAGCAATCAGCCCGGAAACCTGTTCAAGGAAATCTTGCTGGCCTGCGCGCTCGCTCGCGCTGACGACGCGGGGTACTTCACGCCTGCCGCGGTAAGAGAGCCCTTGGAGAAAATATTGGGGCGTCCGATGACGATCGCCCAATATCAAAACCACCTCGGCGATTGGCACACCGAAAAGCGCGGCAGCATCCTTCAGCGGACTGGGGATTCACGCGCCTATCGTTTCAGGTTCGCTGAGCCAACAATGCAGCCGTACGTCTTGATGAAAGGCATTGCGGGCGGCATGGCGAATGAAGAAGCGAAAGCCATTCTCCGCTTTCCTGCTCAACAGCAGCTCTTTCCAAACGAACCTTAGGCGGCCCGTTTACGGTGCGTGACCGCTCCAGAATCGCTTGTACGTTGAGGGGCTGGTCCTCGCTCCGGCGCTTGGAAGGCGGACGCGGTGGCAAAAATTCCAGCCTAGAGAAGAATCAGAACGCCCTGTGGAAAGCGGATGTGGGGTGAAATATGGGGTGAAATTCAAATACTTAAATAAAATCAAACTCCCTGGAGGCCCGACCGAGAATCGAACTCGGGTGCACGGATTTGCAGTCCGCTGCGTCACCACTCCGCCATCGGGCCCCACGAGCCCGGAGGGCTCAAATCGGGAAGTTGGGCGTGACGGACGCCGGAACCGGCGACCACTTCCGACTGTCACGCCCGGTGTGGACGCGGGGGACTAACAGAACCGCCCATCAGCCGCAATTGCCTTCCGGCCCGGCGGGCCTATAACCCGGCCGACGCAACTTCCGCGCCTTGAGGATTCCGATGGTCGACTTCACCTCCGCCCGCCTGAATATGGTGGAGAGCCAGGTGCGAACCCAGGATGTCACCGACGTGCGCATCCACGACGCTATGCGCGCCCTGCCGCGCGAGCGGTTCGTGCCCGAGGCCAAGGGACATTTGGCCTACACCGACATCGAGGTGGAGTACGCGCCCGGCCGCTGGCTGCTGAAGCCGCGCGACGTGGCCAAGGTGCTGCAGGCGCTGCGGCCCATGCCGGGCGAGCGCGCCCTGGCGATCAGCGCGCCCTACGCGGCGGCGGTGATCGAGGAACTGGGCGGCGCGGTGACGCGGATCGAGGCGGGCGAGCCGTTGCCCGCCGGCGAGTTCGACATCGTCGTGTGCGAGGGGGCCGTTGGTCGCGCGCCCGACGCCTGGATCGACGCCCTCGCGACGAACGGTCGGTTGGGCGTGGTCGAGCGGGACGGGCCGGTGGGCAAGGCCGGCCTCTATGTCCGCACCGCGGAGGGCGTCGGCCGCCGCGACCTGTTCGACGCCTTTCCGCCGGTGCTGGCCGGCTTCGAGCAACGTCACGGTTTCGCCCTTTAGGCAGCCCAGGGTGAAACACCCTCGAAACGGTGGCGTGAAAAAAGCTAAGGTGACGCAGCTTGGCCCAGGCGGCAGACGAACGCATATAAAGGGCGCGTCTCTCGCGAGATCGGGGATAACGAATGTCTATGAAACTCCGCGGCCGGCCGTTGGCCGCGACTGTGTGTGCAGCCGTGACCGGCGGCATGGCGGTCCCCGCTTCCGCCGAGACCTTGGCTGACGCCGTCGCGCTCGCCTATCAGAACAACCCGACCCTCCAGGCGCAGCGCGCCGCGCAGCGCGCCCTGGACGAGAACTACGTGCAGGCCCGCAGCGGCTGGCGGCCGCAACTTGGACTCAGCGGGGGCTGGAGCTACGGCGAGACCGCTACGCCGCGCCAGGCGCAACTCGCGGCGGGCGCCATCGATCGGAACGGTGATGGCATCCCCGACACGACGACGCGAGCGCACGCCAGCAGCGTGCGCGGCGCGCTCACGTTTACCCAGCCCATCTGGACCGGTGGCCGCGTCGCTGCGGCGGTGAACGCAGCCAACGCAGATGTGCTCGCTGGCCGCGAGAACCTGCGTCGCGTCGAGTCGCAGGTTCTGGCCTCGGTGATCCAGGCCTATTCCGATACGCGGCGCGATCAGGAAACGCTGCGCATCCGCCAGGAGAACGTCAACGTCCTGACCCGGCAACTGCAGGAATCGAACGCCCGCTTCGACGTGGGCGAAGTGACCCGGACCGACGTAGCCCAGTCGCAAGCCCGCCTGTCGCAGGCCCAGGCCTTGTTGCAGTCGGCGGTAGCCCAGCTCGCGATCACGCGGGCGACCTACGCGACGCTCGTCGGCCAGAACCCGGGCGAGCTGGCGCCGGAACCGTCGCTGGCCTTCCTGCTGCCGACCGACCCCGACGAAGCCTACAAGGTCGCCGAGGAGTTCAATCCGCAGCTTCGCGCTCAGCAGTTCACCGAGCAGGCGAGCCGGGCGCGGGTTGCCGGAGCTAGAGCCGAGCGTATGCCCAACGTGGCCGCCCAGGCCTCGCTGGAATTTCGCAATCAGAATCCAGAAGACGTCTGGAGCCGGGACTTCTTCTCCCGCGGGTCCACCGTGGGCGTGAATGTCAGCGTCCCGCTGTTCTCCGGCGGCCTGACCAGCTCGCGCATCCGCCAGTCGGTGGAGCGCAACAACGCCGACCGGATCACGGTCGAGGGCGTGCGCCGCAACGTCATGCAGGGCGTCACCACGTTCTGGAGCCAGCTGATCGCCGCGCGCGCCAACATCGCGTCCAGCGAGGAGCAGGTGCGCGCCGCGCGGATCGCCGCCGAAGGCACCCGCCAGGAGCAGCAGGTGGGCCTGCGCACCACGATCGACGTGCTGAACGCCGAACAGGAACTGCGCCAGGCGGAGCTGAATCAGGTGAGTTCGCGCCGCGACGAATATGTGGCCGCCGCCAACGTCCTGGCCACCATGGGCCGGCTGGAGGGCCGGAACCTGATCCCGACGGTCGCGCAGTACGACTCGGCGAAGAATTTCCGCAAGCTGCGGATGACCTGGGGCTGGGTGCCCTGGGAAGAAGCGGTCGGGGTCGTGGATCAGGTCGCGACGCCATGGCCGGCGAACAAGCCGGGCGAGAAGCCCGTCGAAAAGCCGATCGGCCCGGGCCTCGATCCGGCGCCTGCGCCGGCGGCAGCGCCAGCGTCGCGTTGACGCGTCGCTAGTCGGGAAATTGCAGGAACGGCCGCACACGCATAGGGTCTAGTCTGCAGACTCAACGCGGCGGCCGATTCATGTCCGAACAGACGTCCCAAGAACCGACGATGGAGGAGATTCTCGCCTCCATCCGCCGCATCATCTCGGAGGACGAGCAGCCTGCCGAGGGTGCGGCGCCGGTCGCCGAGCCGGAGCCGGTCGCCAAGGCGGCCGAGGCGCCGCTGCCGATTCCGCCGCCGGAACCCGAGCCCGAACGGGCCGCGGCGCCGGTGGAGGATTTCGGCGACGATGACGACAGCGACCTCGAGCTGACGCAGAAGGTCGAGACGCACGGCGACCTGGATTTCGTGGCCAACGATGCGCTGACCGAGCCCGCGCCGGAACCTGAACCGCCGCCCCCGCCCATGGCCGATCCGACGCCTCCGTCGGAGGGGCTGGTGAGCGAGCACGTGGCCGCCGCCGCGGCCTCGGCGTTCGGCCAGCTGTCGTCCGGCATCCTGATGCCCGCCGAAGGCCGCACCCTCGAGGACGTGGTCCGCGAGATGCTGCGCCCGTTGCTGCAACAGTGGCTCGACGCGAACCTGCCCGGCATCGTCCAGACGGCCGTCGAGGCCGAGGTCGAGCGTATCGCCCGCGGCCGGGTACGCTAGGCGCCATCCCTCCCTTGATGGGGAGGGACAGCTCGCCGGAGGCGAGCAGGGTGAGGAGGTGCTGATCCTCACCGACGCTCGAGTCCTGGCGCCACGCTTCCCCACCCTGGCCGCTCGCGCGGCCTGTCCCTCCCCATCAAGGGAGGGAAAGCTTCCGCTCATGACGGGGGCTGTGTATGCACGCCCCCTCACGCCCACGATTGCCCGACATGCTCGACAAGACCTTCGATCCCAAGACCGCCGAACCGCGCCTCTACGAGGCCTGGGAGAAATCCGGCCGCTTCGCGCCCACTGACGACCCGAACGCCGAGCCGTTCTCGATCGTCATCCCGCCGCCGAACGTCACCGGCTCACTGCATATCGGGCACGCGCTGAACAACACCCTGCAGGACGTGCTGATCCGTTTCGAGCGGATGCGCGGGAAGGCGGCCCTGTGGCTGCCCGGCACCGATCATGCCGGCATCGCCACCCAGATGGTCGTCGAGCGCCAGCTGGCCGAGGCCGGCAACCAGTCGCGCCGCGACATGGGCCGCGACGAGTTCGTGGCCAAGGTCTGGGAGTGGAAAGCCAAGTCGGGCGGCACCATCGTCAACCAGTTGCGCCGCCTTGGCGCGAGCTGCGACTGGAGCCGCGAGCGCTTCACCCTGGACGAGGGCCTGAGCGCCGCCGTCCGCAAGGTGTTCGTACAGCTCCATAAGGAAAAGCTGATCTACCGCGACAAGCGGCTGGTGAACTGGGACCCGCACTTTCAGACCGCCATCTCGGACCTGGAGGTCGAGCAGCGCGAAGTCGACGGCCACTACTGGCACTTCGCCTATCCGCTGGAGGACGGCTCGGGCGAGATCGTCGTCGCCACGACGCGGCCCGAGACGATGCTGGGCGACACCGCCGTGGCGGTGCATCCGGACGACGAACGCTACAAGGCGGTGGTCGGCAAGGCCGTGCGCCTACCCATCGTCAACCGCCCGATCCCGATCATCGCCGACGAATATCCCGATCCCGAAAAGGGCTCGGGCGCGGTGAAGATCACGCCCGCGCACGACTTCAACGACTTCGCCCTCGGCAAGCGCCACAACCTGCCGATGATCAACGTCTTCGACGACTTCGCGCGCATGAACGACAACGTTCCGCCGGAGTACCGGGGCCTTGACCGCTTCGCCGCCCGGAAGAAGGTGGTCGAGGAGTTCGAGCGCCTGGGCCTGCTGCGCGAGATCGAGAAGACCCGCCACACCGTCCCGCACGGCGACCGCTCGGGCGTGGTGGTCGAGCCCTATCTGACCGACCAGTGGTACGTGGCCGCCGATGTCCTGGCGAAGCCCGCCATCAAGGCGGTGGAGGAGGGCGATACCGTCTTCGTGCCCAAGAACTGGGAGAAGACCTACTTCGAGTGGATGCGGAACATCCAGCCGTGGTGCGTCAGCCGCCAGCTCTGGTGGGGGCACCGCATCCCGGCCTGGTACGGTCCCGACGGCAAGGCGTTCGTCGAGGAGACGGAAGCCGAAGCCCAGAAGAAGGCCGACGAGCACTACGGCCGCCCAACCCCGCTGCGCCAGGACGAGGATGTCCTCGACACCTGGTTCTCGTCGGGCCTGTGGCCGTTCTCCACCCTGGGCTGGCCCCAGGAGACCGACGACCTGCGTCGGTTCTACCCGACCCACACCCTGATCACCGGCTTCGACATCATCTTCTTCTGGGTCGCCCGGATGATGATGCAGGGCATCCACTTCACGGGTGAGGTCCCGTTCAAGCGGGTGTTCATCAACGCCCTGGTCCGCGACGCCACCGGGGCCAAGATGTCCAAGTCCAAGGGCAACGTCATGGACCCCCTGGAGTTGGTGGACGACTATGGGGCCGACGCCCTACGCTTTACGCTGACCGCCATGTCGGGCCAGGCGCGCGACATCAAGCTCTCGCGACAGCGCATTGAAGGTTATCGCAATTTCGGTACGAAGCTGTGGAACGCCACGCGCTTCGCCCAGATGAACGGCTGCGCCCGCGCCGAAGGGTTCGACCCGTCGCAGGTCAAGGTCGCGCTCAACCGCTGGATCGTGGGCGAGACGACCCGCACCGCCCAGGCCGTCACCGCCGCCCTGGCCGACTGTGGCTTCGGTGAGGGGACGGAACAGCTCTACCGCTTCATCTGGAACCAGTTCTGCGACTGGTACGTCGAACTGGCCAAGCCGCTGCTTACCGGCGACGACGCCGACGCCAAGGCCGAGACCCAGGCGACCGCCGCCTGGGTGCTCGACGTCATCTTGACCCTGCTGCACCCGGTCATGCCGTTCATCACCGAGGAGCTGTGGACCCAGACCCAGGACCTCGGCGCCAAGCGCCCGCACGCCGGCTTCCTGATGGTCGCGCCGTGGCCGGACCTGCCGTCGAGCCTGATCGACCCGGCCGCCGACGCCGAAATCGGCCTGATCGTCGAGGCGATCTCCGAGGGGCGCTCGGTCCGCTCGGGCCTCAACGTGCCGCTTTCGGCCAAGCCGCCACTGCTGGTGGTCGAGGCGACCGACGCCCAGCGGGCCACGCTCGCCGCCAACGCCGCCCAGATCGCCCAACTGTTGCGCGTGTCGGGCGTCGAGCCGGTGGACGCCGCGCCCGCCGGGTCGATCCCCTTCGTGGTCCACGGCGCCACCTTCGCTCTGCCGGTGGCCGAGTTCATCGACCTCGCCGCCGAGCGCGCGCGGCTGAGCAAGGAAGTCGGCGCCCTGGCCGGCGAGATCGCCAAGATCTCCGGGAAGCTGAACAACGCCGACTTCGTCTCCCGCGCGCCCGAGGAGGTGGTCGAGGAGAACCGCGAACGCCTGGCCGATGCGCAAGCCGCCCGGGACAAGCTGCAGGCGGCCCTGTCGCGCCTGAGCGGCGCCGCCTAACCGCGGGGGGGTCGCCTCAGAACTGCCGCCGGACGGTCGCCACGACCGTGCGCCGGACGCCCAGGAAGCAGTCTCCCCGCGCCAGGCAGGTGCTGTAGTAGCGTTTGTCGGTGAGGTTGGCGGCGTTGAGGCTGAACAGCCAGTCGCGCCAGCCGACCGCCGCATAGGCGTCACCGAGGGTGTATCCGGGCGTGCGGATGTCGCCCGAGACGTTGCCGCCCACATAGCGGACGCCGCCGCCCAGCCGCAGGCTCACCTCGTCGGTCAGCGGGAAAGTACGGGCCAGGAACATCGAGGCCTGCTGCTCCGGCACGTCCTCCAGCCGGCGGCCGATCTCGGCGGGCGTGTTGCTCCTGGCGATCTCGGTGTCGATGTAGGTGAGCGCGGCGGTGAGGTCGAACCCCTGGATCCGCGTCGCAGCCTCGGCCTCCACCCCTTTCAGCCGCGCCTCGCCGGTCTGGACCGAGAAGAACGGATTGACGGGGTCGTTGGTCAGCCGGTTGCGCTCCTTGATGTCGTAGGCCGCCAGGGTCAGAAGGCTGCCGGGCGCCACCTCCCATTTCACGCCGGCCTCCCACTGGCGGCCGCGTGTCGGCTTGAAGGGCTGGCCGGCGAACGTCGTCCCGGTCTGTGGCAGGAAGCTCTCGGAATAGCTCAGGTACGGCTTGAGCGTCGGCGTCAGCGCATAGGTGGCCGCCGCGCGGTAGGTGGTGGCCTTGTCCACCACGCCCGCGGTCTTAGTCCGGTCGCGGCGCACGCCCAGCAGAACTGAGAAGGGGCCGTAGGTCAGGGTGTCCTGCAGGTAGAAGCCCACCTGGCTCTGGCGCTCGGTGGCGTTCGGGAGACGGTCGGGGATCGTGTAGTTCCCATAGACCGGCGCGTAGGCGTCGATCGGCGTGGTCAGGCCCGACACGAACTCGCTCTTCTGGCGGTAGTGCTGATAATCGCCTCCCACCAGGACGTCGTGCCGCACGGCGCCGGTGGCGAATTTGGCCTGCGCGTGGTTGTCGGTCGCGAAGGTCCGGATCTCGGGATAGATCGCCCAGGTGTAGCGGTTCAGCAGCCGCCGGTCGGGGTCGATGAACGGGTTGGCGGGGTCCGTGTAGCTGTCCGGATAGATCGACTGGTAGTTCACGTCGGCGTCGAGCCAGCGGCTGTTGCTTCGCAGGGTGATCGCGTCGCTGACCCTGTGCTCGGCCAGGAAGCTGAGCGCCAGGGTGCGGGTGTCGTACTTCTCCCAATCGGGCTCGCTGAAGAACCGCGACGCGGGGAGCCGTCGGCCGGGCTCGGCGAAGATGGTCGCCGCCGACGGGGCGAAGGTCGAGATCGTGCCGCCCTGGTCCTTCTGATAGCGGCCGATCAGCGTCAGCGTCGTGGCCTCGGTCGGCTTCCAGGTCAGGGACGGGACCACCATGAACCGGTCGTCCGACACATAGTCCGTCTGGGTGTCGGAGCTGCGCGCCACCGCCACGATGCGGCCCGCCAGCGTGCCCGCCGCGTTCAGCGGGCCGGTGAAGTCCGCCGTGCCCTCGATCCGGTCGAACGTGCCATAGGAGACCGAGAGCTCGCCCGACGGCTTGAACTGCGGCCGCTTGCTCGTCTGGTTGATCAAGCCGCCTATTGCGCCCGCGCCATACAGCGAGCCGCTGGGGCCTTTAAGCACCTCCACCTGCTCCAGCATGCGGATATCGGTCCGCGGCATGTAGTAGCCGAAGGTTTGGCGCAGGCCGTCGAGATAGATCGGCGCCTCCACGCCGCGCACCATGCTGTAATCGGCGCGGCCGTCGTTGCCGTAGGCCTCGGCCGAGACGCCGGCGGTGTAGCGCAGTGTCTCCTGCAGGCTCTGGGCGCCGCGCTCGGTGAATTGGGCGTTGGTCACCACGCTGATCACCTGGGGTGTGTCGATGATCGCGGCGTCGCTCTTGCCGCCGACGGCCGTCCGCACCAGCTCGCCCTGCACCTCGACGCCTTCCAAGTAGGTGGGAGCGCCCGCCGCGCCGTCGGCCTCGTCGGCGAGGGCCGGCGCCGCGGCGAGGAGGGTGAGGGGAGAGACGAGGGACAGCAAACGGCGGCGCACGCAGAACTCCTGGATCTGATAATGCGAATAAGTCGCAGAAACGGGTCTTAGCTGCACGGCATGGGCCGAGCAAGTTCTTGCGAACGATTCTCAAACTGGCAGTGTGAGGCGCGACCTAGCGGTCTGGCGTGAGCGGGGGCGGCGCACTAGCCTGCCGGCTTGTCCGACTCTGGGGGCCTACACATGCACAGGCGAATGGTGATCTCGGCGCTGGCCGCCGGGCTCGGGCTGGCGGCTGCGCCGGCCCTGGCCGAAGAGGCTGGCAAGGCCGATCCGCCCAAGCTCGACCTGCCCAAGGACAAGATCGACCTGCCGAAATTCCCTGAGCCGGCCTCGGTGAAGCAGACCACGCGCATCGCAGGGAAGACGCTTACCTACACCGCCACCGTCGGCGGGCTGCCCGTGCGCGACGAGAAGGGCAAGGTTATCGCGGAGGTTGTGTTCACCGCCTACGTCCTTGACGCGCCGCGCGACGCCAAGCGCCCGGTGACCTTCGCCTTCAACGGCGGGCCCGGCGCCGCCTCGGTCTATCTGAACCTGGGCGCGATCGGCCCCAAGCGGGTGCAGTTCGGCGCCCAGGGCGACAGTCCGTCGGATTCCGCGGAGCTGGTCGACAATCCGGGGACGTGGCTCGATTTCACCGACATGGTGTTCATCGATCCCGTGGGCACGGGCTTCTCCCGTTCGCTGGTCGACAAGGAGGAGACCAAGAAGCGGTTCTACGGCATCGACGCCGACATCCAGTACCTCTCGCGGATCGTCTACGACTGGCTGCTCAAGTACGGCCGCATGGCCTCGCCCAAGTACGTGACGGGCGAGAGCTACGGCGGCTTCCGCGGCCCCAAGATCACCTACTATCTGCAGACCAAGCTGGGCGTCGGGGTGAATGGCGTGGTGCTGGTCTCGCCCTATCTGGAGCCGCCGGTCGATCTCTCCCCCGACTTCTCGCCCATGCCCTGGGTGTCCACGCTGCCGTCGATGGCCGCCTCGAACTACGAGCGCCAAGGCAAGGCGTTGTCGCCTGAGCTCATGGCCGACGTGGAGGCCTATGCCCGCGGCGAGTTCATGACCGATCTGATGAAGGGGCGGCGAGATCCCGCCGCGGTCGCGCGCATCGTCGAGCGGGTCACGGCCTACACGGGCCTGCCGCGAGAGTTCGTCGCCGTCTCAGGTGGGCGGATCGACAGCCGCGCCTACTTGCGCGAGCTCTATCGCAAGGAAGGCCGGATCGGCAGCTGGTACGACAGCAACGTCACCCAGGACGATCCCTTCCCCTGGTCGCCGACCGGCCGGCGCGGCGACCCGATCCTGGACGCCATCATCGCGCCCACCACCAGCGCCATGGTCGATTTCACCACGCGCGTGGTCGGCTGGAAGGTCGAGGCCCGCTACAACGCCCTGTCCGACGAGGTGGGCGAGAACTGGGAGAAGGGTGTCGAGCTCACCAGCGCGACCACCGACCTGCGGCAGGCGGTGGCCGCCGACCCCAAGATGAAGGTGCTCATCGTCCACGGCTACGACGACCTGAGCTGCCCCTACTTCATCTCGCGCCTGGTGATCGACCAGATGCCGATCAGCGGCGACCCGAACCGCGTGAAGCTGGCGCTCTACCCCGGCGGCCACATGTTCTACAGCCGCCCCGCCAGCCAGGCCTCGTTCCGCAGCGACGTGATGCAGGTGTTCGGCGCTCGCTGAGGCCCATCTCGACGCCACCCCGAACAGGCCCTAGCTTCGCCGCTTCATCGTTTCGGGGTGGTTTTACATGCATCGGCGTATGGTTCTGACGGCGGCGCTGGCCGCGGGGGTCGGCGCGGCTGTTCCGGCGTTCGCGCAGGACAAGGCCGACCCGGCGAAGCTGGACCTGCCCAAGGACAAGATCGACCTTCCGCCGTTCCCGGCCGACGCGTCGGTCAAGCAGGTCACCCGCGTGGCCGGCAAGACGCTGAACTACACCGCCACCGTCGGCGTGATCCCGGTGCGCGACGAGAAGGGCAAGAAGATCGCCGAGGTGGTCTTCACCTCCTTCATCCTGGACGGCCCGAAGAACCCCAGCCGTCCGATCACTTTCGCCTTCAACGGCGGCCCGGGCGCGGCGTCGGTCTACCTGAACCTGGGGGCGATCGGGCCCAAGCGCCTGCAGTTCGGCGCCCAGGGCGACAGCCCGTCCGATCCGCCGACCCTGGTCGACAATTCGGCCACCTGGCTCGACTTCAGCGACCTGGTGTTCATCGATCCGGTCGGCACCGGCTTCTCGCGCTCGCTGCTCCCGATGGACGAGACCAAGAAGCGGTTCTTCGGGGTGAAGGAGGACATCGCCTACCTCAGCCGCGTCGTTTACGACTGGCTGCTCAAGAACCAGCGGATGGCTTCGCCGAAGTACGTGGTGGGCGAGAGCTACGGCGGCCTGCGTGCGCCGGCCATCGGTCACTATCTGCAGCGGGAGATCGGCGTCGCGCCCGCGGGCATCGTCATGGTCTCGCCGGTGATCGACTATCGCGCCCGCGGCCACACCGACCTGTCTCCGCTGTCCTACATGATCACGCTGCCGTCGATGGCCGCCGCCAAGTACGAGCGCGAAGGCAAGCCGCTCACCCCGGAGACCCTGGCCGAGGTCGAGGCCTATGCCCGAGGCGAGTTCGTTACGGACATGCTGAAGGGGCAATCCGACCCCGCGGCCGTCAACCGGATCGTCGAGCGCGTGACCCGCTACACGGGCCTCGACCCCGCGCTGGTGCGGCGCATGGGCGGACGGATCGACACCCAGACCTTCCTGCGCGAGCTCTATCGCGACCAGGGCCGGATCGCCTCGATCTACGACGCCAACGTCACCGCCTACGATCCCTTCCCATGGGCGCAGAGCCGGCGGGCAGGGGACCCGATCCTCGACTCCATCGTGGCCTCGACCACGACCGCCATGGTCGACTTCACCACCCGCATCGTCGGCTGGAAGGTCGACGGCCGCTACGAGGCGCTGTCCGACAGCGTCAACGACAACTGGGCCAACCGCAGCCAGGCCGAGTCGGTGGAGGACCTGCGCCAGGCCTTGGCGGCGGACCCGAAGCTGAAGGTGCTGATCGCCCACGGCTACGGCGACCTGTCGTGCCCGTTCTTCGCTTCCCGCCTGATCATCGACCAGATGCCCCGCGAGGCGGGCGCCGCACGTACGACGCTGGCGCTCTACCCGGGCGGCCACATGTTCTACAGCCGGCCCGGCAGCATGGGCGCGTTCCGCACCGACGTGATGCGGCTCTTCGGCGCGGCCGGATAACGGCGGGACAAGTTTGCCTCTGACGCTAGGTTATGCTTGTTCACTTGAGCGACGCCCGGGCGGGGATCCGGGCGCGCCATAGGGAGAAGCGTTAGATGTCCGAGGCCGTTCTGCCGCCCGGTTGGCCTGCCATGTCGATCCAGCAGGCTCATGCGATACTGGGCCAACCCGGCCTGCCGACCGAGATCGTCGAGGAGACGATCCGTGGCGTGAAACTGAAGGTCTGGAAGAACCAGCCGCCGACCCTGCGCGCCGTCGCCGAGATGTCGAAGCTGCACGGCGACAAGGTGTTCCTCGTCTACGAAGACGAGCGCGTGACCTATGACGCCTTCCACCGCGCCGTCGCGAAGTTCGCGCGCGAGCTGCAGGCGCAGGGCGTCGAGAAGGGCGACCGCGTCGCGGTCATCATGCGCAACCTGCCGGAATGGGTGGTGGCCTTCTACGGGGCAGCCGTGCTGGGCGCGATCGTCACCCCGCTGAACGCCTGGTGGACGGGCCCCGAGCTGGAATACGGCCTCACCGATTCCGGGACCAAGGTCGCGGTGATGGACATCGAGCGCTACGACCGACTGGCCGAACACTTCGCCAACTGCCCCGAGCTGAAGCGGGTCTACGTCAGCCGTTCGGTCGACGAGATCGCCCACCCCTACGTCAGCAAGCTCGAGGACGTTCTGGGCGCGGCCGACGCCTGGGCGGCTCTGCCCGACGACGCGTTCCCCGAGGTGGACATCCACACCGACGACGACGCCACGATCTTCTACACCTCGGGTACGACGGGACGGCCCAAGGGCGCCCTCGCCACCAACCGCGCGGTCAACTGCAACATCTTCACGGCCGGCGCGGCCGGCGCCCGGGCGTTTCTCCGCAAGGGCGAACAGCCGCCGGCTCCCGATCCGGACGCCCCGCAGCGCGCAGCCCTGCTGTCGGTGCCGTTCTTCCACGTCACCGGTTGCTTCGCCGTGCTGAACCCCACCCTGGCGACCGGCGGCAAGCTGGTGCTGATGTTCAAGTGGGAGCCCATCCGCGCCTTCGAGCTGATCGAGCGCGAGAAGGTGTCCTCGGCGGGCGGCGTGCCGACGATCGCCTGGCAGCTCATCGAACACCCCGCGCGCGCCAACTACGACCTGTCGTCCCTGGAAGGCGTGTCCTACGGCGGCGCCCCCTCCGCGCCGGAGCTGGTGCGCCGCTTGAAGGAAGTGTTCCCGAAGTCGCAGCCGGGCCAGGGCTGGGGCATGACCGAGACCTGCGCGACCGTCACGTCGAACGCGGCCGAGGACTACCAGAACCGCCCCGACAGCTGCGGCCCGGCCGCGGCCGTCGCCGAGCTGCAGATCCGCGATCCCGCCGACGGCGTCACGGTCCTTCCGGCGGGCAGCGTGGGCGAGCTGTGGTCCAAGGGCCCGATGAACGCCAAGCTCTATTGGAACAAGCCCGAGCCGACGGCCCAGACCTTCGTCGACGGCTGGGTCCGCACCGGCGACCTGGCGCGGTTGGACGAGGAAGGCTTCTGCTTCATCATCGACCGGGCCAAGGACATGCTCATCCGCGGCGGTGAGAACATCTACTGCGTCGAGGTCGAGAACGTCCTCTATGACCATCCCGCCGTGATGGACGCCGCGGTGGTGGCCAAGCCGCATCGCATCCTGGGCGAGGAGCCCGCCGCGGTGGTGACCCTCAAGCCCGGCGCCGAAGCGACCGAGGCCGAGCTGCGGGCCCATGTCGCCGAGCGGCTTGCCGCCTTCAAGGTGCCCGTCCAGGTGAAGTTCTGGCACGAGACCCTGCCTCGAAACCCGAACGGCAAGATCCTGAAGAGCGAACTGAAGAAGCTCTTCACGGAAGAGAGCGCCTGAAGACCAGGGCCGACCTGCTGCTGGTGACGCGCGGCCTCTTCGAGAGTCGCGCGAAGGCCCGCGCGGCCATCGAGGCGGGCGGTGTCACGGCGGACGGGCGGCCTGTGACCAAGGCCTCGGAGCTGATCGCCGACGATGCCGTGGTCGAAGCGGTGGCGGCCCATCCCTGGGTCGGCCGCGGCGCGCTGAAGCTGGTCCACGCGCTGGATTTGTGGCCGGTGGCCGTCGAGGGTCGCGTGGTGCTTGACGTAGGCGCCTCGACCGGCGGCTTCACCGAGGTCTGCCTGGCGCGCGGCGCGGCGCGGGTCTACGCCGTCGACGTCGGCCGCGGTCAGCTTCATCCAAGGGTCGCGGCCGATCCGCGTGCGGTCAGCCTGGAGGCCGTCGACGCGCGCGACCTGACGGCGGCGCTGATCCCTGAGCCGCCCGGATTGGTGGTCACCGACGTCAGCTTCATCTCGCTCGCCAAGGCGGTACCGGCCGCCTTGGCCTTGGCGCGCGTCGGCGCCGACCTGATCGCGCTCGTGAAGCCGCAGTTCGAAGTGGGGCCAGCGAAGGTCGGGAAGGGCGGCGTCGTCACCGACCACGCGGCGCAGCTGGATGCGCTGGAAGCTGTGAAGGCCTTCTTGGGCGCTTCGGGTTGGACGGTCCGCGAAACCGCTGACAGCCCGATCGCGGGCGGCGACGGCAATCGCGAATTCCTGCTCTGGGCGACGAAGCCGTAGTCAAAGAAAAGGCCGCCCCGAAGGGCGGCCAAGGCGACACTCGACTTGGAGCTTGTGTCAGTCGACGACGGCGTACTTGCCGTTCGCATCGCGGCAGACGCGCACGAAGCGAGTCTGGGTGCGGCCGTCGGGCATATAGATCGGGCTCTCGGCCAGGGTGCAGCCGTCGGGCTCGGGCGGCCGTTCGGCGGCGCGATAGCGGTCGGCCGCACGGTCGTCGCGCCACGCGTCCTCGCGAGCCTGAGCGGCCGCCGAGTCGGCGTAGGCGTCGCGGTCGTAGTACCGGTCGGTCGAGGCCGCCGGCGGCGGGGGCGGCGCGTCGTTCGTGTAGTAATTGCCGGGCGAGGTGCAGGCGGCGCTCTTGTTGCCGACCACGCCGCCGACCACGGCTCCCAGGAGGCCGCCCAGCAGAGCGCCTTCGGTCCGGGCGTTGCGCGCCGCCGCGTTGGAGCCGATCACCGCGCCGGCGCCGCCGCCGAGCACGGCTCCCAGGGTGCCGCGCTGGGTCTGGTCGCGCTTGCAGGCGTCGTAGTAGTAGCCGGTCGTGGTCCGGGTGGTGTACGGACCCGGCGACTGGGCCAGCGCCGGAGCGCATGCGCCCAGCGCGATCACGCCGGCGAGCGCGGCGGCTGCGGCCTTGGCGATGGTGACCTGCGTGGACATTCGTATTCCCTCGATCTCGATGCTCTCGGTCGCGCTACGGCGACGCTTGCCGGCAAGATGCGGCCGCGAACCTGAACGGCCGTTGAGAATCTCGTTCATGTTCGTTCATTTTGGCTTAACCAAACCGGCCGCCTGGAGCCTCGCATGAGGTACCCGAAGCGCCGTCCGCAAAGCCGCCCCGATCCGCGTCCGCCCCCTGGCCCGCCGATCGAATTGGTCATCGACAGCGTGGGCGGGGAGGGCGACGGCGTGGCCGCCGGCCCGATCTTCGTGCCGTTCACCCTGCCGGGCGAACGCGTGCGCGCCCAGGGTTCGGGCGAGCGCCGCGAACTGCTGGAGGTGCTGGAACCCAGCGCCCAGCGGATCGAGCCGGTCTGTCCGCACTTCTTCGCCTGCGGCGGCTGCGCCCTCCAGCACTGGGACCATGCGCCCTACCTGGCGTGGAAGGTCGAGCGCCTGGTCGGCACACTCGCGCGCCAGCACATCGAGACCGAGATCCTGACGCCCTTCGCCGCCCAGCCCGGTACGCGCCGCCGCGTGGCGCTACACGCGCGCAAGGGAAGCGGCGAGGCCGCGCGCTTGGGCTACAAGGCGCGCAAGTCCTGGGACCTCGTGGACATCGCCGTCTGCCCGATCGCCGATCCGCATATCCAGGCCGCGCTGCCCGCGCTGAAGCGCCTGGCCGCGCCGCTGTTCGAGCATCCGAAGTCGGCGCCGACGCTGCACGTGACCCTCACCGACACCGGGCTCGACATCGACATCACCGGCGTCGAGGCCAAGAGCGGCGGCCTGTCCCCCGACGCTCGCATGCAGCTCGCCGAGCGGGCCGCGGAGGCCGACATCGCGCGTGTCACCCTGGCGGGCGAGATGGCCTACATGGCCCGCATGCCCCAGGTGCGGCTGGGGCCGGCGCGGGTGGCCCTGCCGCCAGGCTCATTCCTACAGGCCACGCCGGGCGCGGAGGCGGCCATGACGGCCTTCGTCGCCGATGCGGCGGCGGGCGCGAGCCGTATCGCCGACCTCTACTGTGGTGTGGGAACCTTCACCTTCCGGCTGGCCGAGATTGCGCCGGTCTACGCCGCCGACTTCGGACCTGGAACCGTCGCGGCCCTGACGGCGGCACTGGCGTCGGCGCCCGGGCTTAAGGGCGTCACCGCCGAGAGCCGCGACCTGGTCCGCCGCCCGGTGCTGGCGCAGGAGCTCAAGCACGTCGACGTCGCGGTCTTCGACCCGCCCCGTGCCGGCGCCGCCGAGCAGACGGCCGAACTGGCCGCGTCGAACGTGTCGAAGGTGATCGGGGTCTCCTGCAACCCCGCGACCTTCGCCCGGGACGCGCGCACCTTGCTCGACGCTGGCTTCACGCTCGAGCGCGTCCTGCCGGTGGACCAGTTCCTCTGGTCGGCACATGTGGAGTTGGTGGGGGTGTTTCGGCGCTAGCCGCCGCGCATCCGGTTGATCAACAGCGCAGCCAGCAGCACGATCATGGGCGCCACGAGGCCGATCATCGCCAATGTGTTCACTGGCCGCTGCCCAGCGGGTTGGGCGCGCGGGCCTGGCGGCGACCATGCAGACGCTCGCGCTCCTGGCGCAGGCGATCGACCTCCGCCGAGATGTCGGCGACGTCGGCCTGCAGTTGGGCGATCCGCGCCTTGAGGTAGGCGTTCTCGCGGGTCATCACCTCGACGGATTGGGGCTCGCTCATCAACGTCGCCGCAAGCCGAAGAGCGAGAGGGCGAGCGGAATCGCCGCCACCAACAGCACGCAGAGGACCGATGCGACGAACATCCATAGCTCCAGCGAACGCGGCCCAAGCGCTCGACATCGAGCGTGGTGGGCGAAGTTCAATATTGATATCGGTGTTAACCGCTGAATTACAATCGGTATAGGCAGTAATAATCGCAGAAAATCAGATTTGGGAAAATACTACCTCTCGCTGCGATCCATATCGATGAATTGATGGGATGATTTAAGCGAGCGCGTGATAAGTGTTCCGCCTTCGGACATTTCCCCAGCGCCATGTCGCATGGCGATGCGCCGGGCAGGAGGCGCGAATGAACTTGCTATCGATGATCTTCAAACCCGCGGCCGCCGACGCCGAGATCCGCGCCGAGATTTGGCGGCTGGGCGTGCGCCACGTCGGCTGGCCGCTCGAAGGCGCCCTGGCCGAACTCCGCGAACCCAACCTTTCCATGGACCGCACCGTCCTGCTGCGCGCCTGTGTCGAGAAACTGAGGCTGCAACAGTCATGACCTATCCGATGAAGAGCGGTCGCCCGCCCTATGTGCCGGCGGCCCACGGCGGCCTGTCCGACCCGCGGTCCACTGGCTCGACGCCGCAGTCGGCGCCCCGTCCCATGCTCACCGACCGTCGCAGCACGCGTTAGTCCGCCTCGAACAGGTCCAGCTGCCCGCCCGGGTGGGGCGGGACACGGAAGCGGGTGGCGTCGAGGCTGCCCCAGCCCTGGTCCAGGCCGTAGCGCTTCTTCGCCGCGGCGAAGCGGGTAGACATAAGGGCGGCGAGGGGGCCTTCGCCCTTCATCCGGCTGCCCCACTGGGCGTCGTAGTCCTTGCCGCCGCGCATCTGGCGGACCAGCGACATCACCCGCCGCGCGCGGTCGGGGTGGTCGGTTTCCAGCCACTCGCGGAACAGGTCCTTGATTTCCATCGGCAGGCGCAGGGCTACATAGCCCGCCCCCGACGCGCCGGCCTGGGCCGCTCCCTCCAAGACTGCCTCCATCTCATGGTCGTTCAGGCCCGGGATGCACGGGGCGAACATCACCGTCACCGGCACGCCGGCGCCCGTCAGCCGACGCACGGCGTCGATGCGCTTCTCGGGCGTGGCGGCGCGCGGCTCCATCGAGCGCGCCAGCTTGCGGTCCAGACTGGTGATCGAGATCGCGACGCGGGTGAGGTTCTGGGCCGCCGCCTCGGCCAGCAGGTCGAGATCGCGGACGATCAGCGCCGACTTGGTGATCACCGAGAAGGGATGCCGGAAGCGGACCAGCACCTCGATGACGCCCCGGGTGATCCGCAGCTTCCGCTCCTGCGGTTGATACGGATCCGTGTTGCCGCCGATATGGATCAGCTCCGGTACATAGCGGGCGTTCGACAGCTCCTTCTCCAGCAGCCGCGCCGCCTCCGGCTTGAAGAACAGCTTGGATTCGAAGTCGAGGCCCGGCGACAAGCCCATGTAGGCGTGGGCCGGGCGGGCGTAGCAGTAGATGCAGCCGTGTTCGCAGCCGCGATAGGGATTGATCGAAGCCGAGAAGCCGACGTCGGGGCTGTCATTGCGGCTGATGATGACCCTGGCCTTCTCGGCGCTGAGCGAGGTTTCGATCTGCTCGGGCTCCGGATCCTCCGTCGTCCACCCGTCGTCGAAGGTCTCCCGTTGCTGCGCCTCATAGCGACCGCTGGCGTTCGAGCGCGCGCCGCGCCCGCGGGGCCCGGGCGGTCTGGGGATCTGGGAGGTGAAGCCGGAAGACACTCCGCGACTCTATTGTCTTGCGCAGAACAAAACAAGAACCCTTGACGCCACCAGGGGAAGCACGATCTGTCGGACGGATGCTTTCGGTGATCATCGACGCGCGCGTGCAGGCGGACGGCCTGCCGACCCTGCTAGCTCAGCTCACCGCGGGCGCGGTCGACGGCCTGGTGCGTCAGGTGCTGATCGTGGCGGCCGACGGCCAGGCGGGCATCGACCACCTCTGCGAGGACATGGGCGCCGAGGCCCATCCGACTCTGGAGGCGGCCGCGCAGGGGGCTCGCGCCGACCAGTTGATGATCCTGCCGGGCGACTTCCGTCTGCGCGACGGCTGGATCAAGGCGATCGGGGGCCACCTCGCGCGGGGAGCGGAGCCGGCGGTGGTGTCAGGCTTCTCGGACGCGGGCCTGTTCGGCCGCCGGCCCTTTGGCGTGCTACTCGAACGCGGCCGTCTGCAGGGTCGCCGCGGCGCCGACCTGCAGCGGCTCCGCCGCGATCTGGGGCTGCGGGCTCGGCGCATCGGGTAGCCGGTCCAGCCGCACGTCGATGTGACGCGCGCCGCCGGCCAGGGCGTCCAGGGTGCGGGTTTCCTCGCCGAACATCCGCTTATAGGTCCAGTAGGCCGCCATGACCTTCTCGACGTAGTTGCGGGTCTCGAGCGCCGGCAGGCACTCGATGGTCAGCAGGGGGTCGTCCTGGCCCACCATGGCGGTGGTCTTCAGCACGGCGCCGGGGCCGGCGTTGTAAGCGGCCACCACGTGCAGGATGTCGCCGCCGACGCCGCGATCCATCAGGTAGCCCAGGTAATCCTGGCCGGCCCGCAGATTGGTGGCGGCGTTGAACAGCACCTTCGGGCGCTTGCGATAGATGTTGTCTCCGGTGGCCAGCGCCGCCGAGGCGGGCATGAGCTGCATCAGGCCCATGGCGCCCACGGGCGAGACGGCCATTGGATTGAAGCCGCTTTCCTGGCGCACGATGGCGTAGACCAGCGCCTTGTCGACCGTGAAGCCGTACTTGGGCTCGAGCGGCGGGGCCTGGTAGTCGCCCAGGCTCAGATACTGTGGCTTTTGCAGGCCGGAGGAGGGGGCGGGGCCAAGGTCGGCGAGCATGGCCGACCAGGCCTTGCGGTCATCGCCGTTGCGAGCGAGCGCCAAGCCGGCGCGCAGCTCCTGCCGGGCCTCGTCGAGGCGGCCGATCTGGGCCAGGGCGGCCGCGCGGTGAGCGCGCGGGTCGCGCTGGAGCAGGTTGACCTTCGGCGGCTCGGGCGCCCGGAAGGAGGCGGGGATGAACTGGCCTGTGTTGGCGCTGGCCATCGTCATCTGGACCTGGCGCTCGGCGATCATGCCGTAGAAGGTCTGCGGAGCCTGGGCGGCCAAGCGCAGGAAGGCGTTGGCGGTGGCGGTGTCGCCCAACGCCACGGCCGAGCGAGCGGCCCAGTAGGCGCCGGCGGCGCGCATCCAGGGGTCGCTCTCTTCGTCGCGGGCTACCTGCGCGAAATAGTCGTGGGCCTGGCCGTAGTCCTGCAGGCGCCAGGCGGCGAGGCCGGCGATCCAGCGTTCGCCGACGTTCACGGCCAGCTCGAACGCGGCGCGGGCGTCGCCGGAATAGAAGGCTTCGCGGGCCGGGCGGGTGATCTCGCTGCGCGTGGTGTCGACCAGCGCCACTTCGGGCGTGGGCAGCGGCACGGCGTCGGCAGGGCGGCGCTTGGCGGCCAAGGAGAAGACGCGGTCGGCCAGCGGCAGGTCGCGGAACTTGGCCAGCCAGCCCGACAGTTCCTCGAAACTGGCCTTGTGCGCGCTGGGATGCATCAGCGCACGGAACGAAAGGTAGCCGTCGAGCGATTTATCATGGATCGCGGCGGCCTCGAGCTGGGCGCCCACGAAGTCACCCTGTTCCACGGCCTGGAAGGCTGCGGCGTAGGCACGCGCGTCGGTGTCGGTGAGGGCCTTCGACGATTCGGCGGCAGCAACGCTGGCAACCGAGGCGGCGGCGACGAGGGACAATACCCCGACGCGCAGGCGCTTTTTGAGCGTCATGAGGTCTTTTTGGCGTGACAGGACTAACGCCTGTTGAACGCCAACCCCTTTTTTCCGAGTCCCAAGTCCGGGACGCTAGAGGGGCCTTTCCGGACGATCAAGCCTTTCCGTGAGCATCAGAAGATCGCTCCACGCCCTTTTTTTCGCGCCGGGCTGGCGCAGGAGGAAGGCCGGATGAAGTGTCGGCATCGCCGGAAGTTCGATCGAGCCGTCCTCCGAGCGCCACTCGAACCAGCGGCCGCGCAGGGAGAGAATCCCTTCCTCGCGCTTCAGCACCGACTTCGCCGAGGCGCCGCCGGCCAATAACAGCATTCTCGGCTGCACGAGTTGGATGATGCGCTCCAGGAAGGGTGCGCAGATGGCCTGTTCGGCGGGCGTGGGCGTGCGGTTGCCGGGCGGGCGCCAAAAGACGGTGTTGGTGATCAGTACCCTGTCGGTCAGGCCGCCCGCGGCCAGCATCCGGTCGAGCAGCTTGCCCGCCCGGCCCACGAACGGCTCGCCGCGGGCGTCCTCGTCGGCGCCGGGGCCTTCGCCGATCACCAGCAGGGGCGCCTTGGGATCGCCGCGATAGACGACCGCCTTGGTGGCCGCGCCCTCGAAGCGCAGGGGGCAGCCTTCGAACGTCGCGATCGCCGAGACGAGGGCGTCGAGATCTTCCGCCGCGGCCGCCAGCGCGCGGGCCTGCGCCATGGCGGGACCGAAGTCGGCTTGCGCCCCGCCGAGCGCGCGGGCGGCCGGGGGCGGGGCCAGCGCGACGGTCGGCGCGGCCGGGCGGACCGGCGGCATGATCTTACCGGCCTCGATCCGGTCGACGGCCTCGTCCAGCAGCATGGCGTCGACGCCCGCATCCGCCCAGAAGGCGAGCAGGCTTTCGGCGACGGCGGCGTCGAAGGGTTCGGCGGCGGCCGACATTCCCTGGGTTCACTCCCGGTGAGGCTTGCGTCACTCTTGGCGCGTCGGAGCGGGCTTGTCAGCCCGGAATGGGGAGATCGCGGTCGCCATGAGGAGGTTCGCCTGGCTTGCGGCCGCCGGCGTGCTCGCCGCATCCTCAGCGGCGGCTCAGCCCGCCCGCGAGCATCGCGAGATGATCGCCGAACTTGGCGGGACCTATCTCGGGCCCCAGGCGGACTACGTACAGCGGATCGGTGAGCGGATGGCCCAGGCCGCCGGCATGCGCCAGCCCTGCGTCTTCACGGTGGTGGATTCCGAGGTCGTCAACGCCTTCACCGCTCCCCCGGGGTGCTACGTCTACATTACCCGCGGCCTGCTCGGCCTCGTGAACTCCGAGGCCGAGCTGGCGGCCGTGCTTGGCCATGAGCTTGGGCATGTGGCCGCCAACCATGCCATCCGTCAGCAGAACACCGAGGCGATGGGCAGCCTGGCCGCGGTGCTGATCGGGGCGGCCACGAAGTCGAACTTCGCGGGCAAGGTCGCTGGCCGCGTCGCGAAACTTGGCGCCCTCGGCTATTCGCGGAACCAGGAGTATGAGGCCGACAGCCTGGCGCTCACCTACCTGCCGGCGGCCGGCTATGCGCCGGAGGGGCTGACGCGCGTGCTGGACGACCTGCAGCGCGAAGGCGAGTTCACGGCGCGCGAGACCGGCCAGTCCGAGCGCAGCGTGGCGCCCTGGATGAGCACCCATCCCCTGACCACAGACCGGATCAAGCGCGCCTCGGCGCTTGCGGCCAAGAGCCCCGCGCAGGAGGGTCTGATCGTCGACGAGGGAAGCCTGATGGCCTCGCTGGATGGCTTGCCCTACGGCGAGGGCGGGGGGACGCACGGCTATGTGGAGGGGGGCAGCTACGTCCAGCCGCAGCTGGGCATCCGTTTCGATGCGCCGCGAGGGTTCCAGATCGCGCGCCAGCCTGACGCGGTGCAGATCACGGGGCCGCGACTGACCCTGGCCGAGTTCTCGGCGGGCCGGGCCACCGAGACCCAGCTCGAAGGCTACGCGCGGCAACTCATGCAGACCGTCGTGAAGAGCGGCCGCCATGAAATGGGGCAGGCGCAGCGGACCCGCATCAACGGGTTGACGGCGGTGATCCTTCCGGCCCGGGCGACCTCGGGCGGAGAGCCGGTGGACCTGACGGTGGTGGCCTACGCCGCGGGCGGCGACGCGGCCTACAGCTTCATCGCCATGACGCCGGCGGGGCAGGCGGGCGCGTTCGACCCGATGTTCGACTCGTTCCGCCGCCTGTCGGATCGCGAGACCGGGGGCGCCTCGGCGGGCAGCCGCATCGCCGTGATCGAGGTGAAGCCGGGGGACACGGCCGAGAGCATGGCTCGGCGCATGTCCTCGGGCGGCGACCGCCTGGGGCGATTCCTGATGCTCAATGCGTTGGAGCCTGGCGAGCCCCTGCGACCGGGCTCGCAGGTGAAGCTCGTGGTCGACGCCGGCCGCCGCTGATGCTCGCGCGACGCGTTCGCGCTTGACCCACCGGGCGTGACCTCCCGATAAGACCCCATAACGCGAGCATCGGGCGGCGGGGGCTGACCGGTGACGGACCGAAGGGGATCACGATGAGCGAAGACGTCGGCCAGGAAGCCATCCAGCGCGAGGCCATGGAATACGACGTCGTCATCGTCGGCGCCGGCCCCTCGGGTCTGGCGGCCGCGATCCGGCTGAAGCAGCTCAACGCCGACGTCACCGTGGCGGTCCTGGAAAAGGGCGCCGAGGTGGGCGCGCACATCCTGTCGGGCGCCGTGATCGATCCCAAGGGAATCTCCGAACTGCTCCCCAACTGGAAAGAGCTGGGCGCTCCGCTGGAGACCCCGGTCACCAAGGACGAATTCATTCTGCTGGGCCCGCAGGGGAGCATTTCGCTGCCGATGTGGGCGATGCCGCCCTACATGAACAACCACGGCAACTACATCGCCTCGCTGGGCAACGTCTGCCGCTGGCTGGCCGGTCAGGCCGAGGCGCTGGGCGTCGAGATCTATCCGGGCATGGCCGCCTCCGCGCCGGTCTTCGATGGCGACACCCTGGTCGGCGTCGTTGCGGGCGAGTTCGGCCTCGGCAAGGACGGCAAGCCGGGCCCGAACTACGAACCCGGCATGGAACTGCGCGGCAAGTACGTCTTCATCGGCGAAGGTGTCCGCGGCTCGCTCGCCAAGGTGCTGCGTCGGAAGTACGACCTGAACAAGGGCGCCGACGTCGAGAAATACGGCATCGGCATCAAGGAGCTGTGGCAGGTCCCCGACGCGGTTTTCCAGCCCGGCCTCGCCACCCACACCACGGGCTGGCCGTTGGACGACAAGTCCGGCGGCGGCAGCTTCATGTACCACTTCGGCGACAACCTGGTGGCCGTCGGCTACGTCGTGCACCTTGGCTACAAGAACCCTTGGCTGTCGCCCTTCGACGAGTTCCAGCGGTTCAAGCACCACCCCGAGGTGGCCAAGCATCTCGAGGGCGGCAAGCGCATCGCATATGGCGCGCGCGCCATCAGCGAGGGCGGCCTGCAGTCGATCCCCAAACTCTACTTCCCGGGCGGCGTCCTGCTGGGCGACAGCGCGGGCTTCGTCAACGTGCCCCGCATCAAGGGCAGCCACGCCGCGATCAAGTCGGGCATCATGGCCGCCGAGGCCGCCTATGAGGCGCTCCAGGCCGGCCGGCAGGGCGACGAGCTGGTCGCCTACAAGACGGCCTTCGACGGCTCCTGGCTGAAGAAGGAGCTGTACAAGGTCCGCAACGCGAAGCCGATCCTTTCGAAGTTCGGCACCAAGCTGGGCGGCTTCCTCGGCATGTTCGACATGTGGACGGCACAGCTGTTCGGCGGCTTCTCGTTCTTCGGCACCTTGCACCACGGCAAGAGCGACGCCGAGGCCACCGGGAACGCCAAGGACTACAAGCCGATCGTCTATCCGAAGCCCGACGGCGTGCTGAGCTTCGACAAGCTGTCCAGCGTCTTCCTGTCGAGCACCAACCACGACGAGAGCCAGCCGGCGCACCTGCATCTGCGGGATCCATCGATCCCGATCTCGGTGAACCTGCCCAAGTACGGCGAGCCTGCTCGGCTCTACTGTCCGGCCGGCGTCTACGAGGTGCTGTACGACGAGCAGGGTCAGAACCCGAAGTTCCAGATCAACTTCCAGAACTGCGTCCACTGCAAGACCTGCGACATCAAGGATCCGTCGCAGAACATCGACTGGACGACGCCGCAGGGCGGGGACGGGCCGAACTATCCGAACATGTAGTCGCCGCATTCGCCTGTGACGACAGCGCGCTTGCGGCGGAGCCTCCGCGCGCCCAGAGTCTAGCCATGCGTCGTACCCTGCTGCTCGCCTTCGCCGCCCCCGTGATCGTGCTGGGCGGCTGCGCCACCCGTCAGCAAACTGAGGAACAGCCCCTGGGCGCGCCTGCGGCCGCCGACAGCGCCTACGGCATGTTCCTTGCCGGCAGCGCGGCCCTGCAGGAAGGACGCAACGGCGACGCCGCGCGATTCCTCGAACTGGCCCGCAGCCAAAGCGGCGACGATCCGGCGGTGACGGGACGCGCCTTCGACGCGGCCCTGGCGGCCGGCGATATCCAAAAGGCGGCGCTTCTGGCGCCGGACGGACCGACGGCTTCGGAACCCAGCAAGCGCATGGGCCGTCTGGTCAAGGTCGTCGCGGCCTTAAACGACGGCAAGGGCAAGGTCGCAAAGGCGGAACTCGGCGCCGACGGCATCGGCTTCCCGCATCGCGCGGCCGCCGCCCTCTTGGGGCCCTGGGTCGCCGCCGCAGCCGGGGACGCGGAGGGTTCGCTGGTGCGGCCGCAACTGCGCGGCGACGCCGGCGTGGACTACTTCGGACAGATCGGCCAGGCGCACCTTTTCGAGCGCGCCCGGCGCTACGACGAGGCCGAGACCGACTTCAAGGCCGTGACGGCCAGCGAAAACCCGAGCGAGATCGCCGTGACGGCCTACGGGGCGTTCCTGGAACGCCGTGGCCGGCGGCCCGAGGCCCTCGCGCTCTATGACGCGGCGCTGAAGCGGAATCCCTCCAACCTCGGCCTGAAGGCGGCGCGGGCCCGCGCCGCGTCCGGAAAGTCGGCGCCGGCCATGCCGACGATCAAGGAGGGCGCCGCGTTCGCCCTGCTCGCGCCGGCCGCGACCATGATCAGCGCCAAGCAGGAAACCGTCGGCCAGGGCTACTTGCGGATGGCCCTGCTGCTGGACCCTCAGCGCAACGACGCCTGGCTGATGCTGGGCGACCTCCTGCAGCAGAACGGCGACGTCGAGGGCGCACGCGTCGCCTATTCCAAGCCGAGGCCCAACTCGGCCGAATTCCCCGCCGCCCAGGCCAAGCTGGCGTGGAGCTATCAGAGCGCCGGCGACAAGGAAGGCGCCATGAAGCTGGCCCGGACGGGCGCCGCCACCGGCGACCCCGAAGCCCGGACTACCCTTTCGGACCTGCTGCGCGCGAACGAACAGTATCCCGAGGCGATCGAGATCCTGAACGGCCTCATCGCCGAGGCCAAGACGCCCGACTGGCAGCTCTACTACGCCCGCGGCCAGGCCTATGAACGCTCGGGCCACTGGAAGGAGGCCGAGGCCGACCTGGTCCAGGCGCTGAAGCTGCGGCCGGAAGAGCCCGAGCTGCTGAACTACCTGGGCTATGCCTGGATCGATCGCGGTGAGCGGCTGGAAGAGGCGATGGGCATGGTGGAGAAGGCGGTCGCCGCCAATCCCCGCTCGGGCGCCGTCGTCGATAGCCTGGGCTGGGCGCACTTCCGGCTGGGCGACTATAAGAAGGCCGTCGAGGTGCTGGAACAGGCGGTCGAGCTCGAAGCCGGCGACCCCGAGATCAACAACCACCTGGGCGACGCCTACTGGATGGTTGGGCGCAAGGACGAGGCAGGGTTCCAGTGGCGCCGCGTCCTGACGCTGAAGCCGGACGACAAGATCAAGGCCGACGCCGAGAAGAAGCTGGCCACGGGCCTAGGCCCGCAGCCGAGGCTCGCCGGGCAGTAATGCCGGCCACGGCCATTCGCCCGAATGGCCGCTCTCTTGCTTGGAGTGCGTCCTGATCGCAAAACCGGCATCCACTTTCGCGGGACGCAGTCGCCTCGCGCCGGCGAAGGTCAACCTCTTCCTCCACGTCGGCGCGCCGGCGGCCGACGGCTACCATCCCGTCTGCAGCCTGATGGTCTTCGCCGATATCGGCGACCGCGTGGCCATGGAGTTGGGCGAGGGGAGCCTGACCGTCAGCGGTCCCTTCGCGAAGGGACTGGGGTCGGAGGCCGACAATCTGATCTTCCGGGCCGTGCGAGCGTTCGTGGCCGAGCTGGGGCGCCCGATGGCCGAGTTCAAGATGGCGCTCGACAAGCAGCTGCCGGTGGCCAGCGGTTTGGGCGGCGGCTCCAGCGACGCCGGGGCTGCGCTGCGCCTGATCCGCGACGTCTTCGCGCCGCAGATCGACGACGCGCGGCTGGAGAAGGTGGCCGCCAGCCTGGGCGCCGACGGTGCCGCCTGTCTGTGGGGTCGCCCGGTGATCGCGGAGGGCAGGGGGGAGCGTCTGTCGCCCGCCCCGGGCCTGCCGGCGCTGCCGGCGGTGCTGGTGAACCCAGGGATCGCGGTCTCGACACCGGCCGTCTATCGCGCCCTGGACACGTCCCGCGCCTTCGGTGACGTGACCCGGCCGTCGCTGCCCCAGGCTTTCGAGAGCCCGGAAGAGGTCGCCGCCTGGCTGGCGGGCCTGGGCAATGACCTCGAGACGCCGGCCATCGCGGTGGCGCCCCAGGTGGGCACGGTCCTGGCGACGCTGCGCGAAGAACCCGAGGTCTTGCTGGCCCGCGTCTCTGGTTCCGGCGGCACCTGCTTCGCCCTCTGCGCCGATGACCTCGCCGCCGAGACCCTGGCCGAGCGGATCGAGGCCATGGCGCCTCACTGGTGGGTCCGGCGCTGCCGGCTGGGCGGGCCCTGGGAATAATAGGCTCCAACGAAAACGGGGGCCCCAAAGGACCCCCGTTCACCACCCCACTGACGCCCGGCCCGGAAGCCGGACGCCCTCTCCCCCAAGAGCCCCGGACGCGCACAGCGCGTCCTAGTGCGGTTTGGCGAGCCTTCCGGCCCGGGTCCGGGTGGAGACCACCCGGCCCGGGAAGGCTCTAAGAGTGGTAGGCCCGTTCGCCGTGCTCGACGATATCCAGGCCCTCTTCCTCGGCTTCCGGCGAAGACCGCAGGCCGACGGTGTACTTGATGATGAAGAAGACGATGCTGGAGGCCACCGCCGACCAGACGACCGCCACCGCCACAGCCTTCAGCTGCGTGATGAACTGACCCGCCATGGTGTAGCTGGCCAGGGCGTCGCAGGTTGAGATGTCTCCGTCCGCCGCGCAGGTCGTGTAGTCCACGATGCCCGCGCCGCCCAGCGAAGCGGCCACCAGGATCCCGGTGCCCAGCGCGCCGACGATGCCGCCGACCGCGTGGATGCCGAAGGCGTCCAGGCTGTCGTCGTACTTCAGGGCGTTCTTCACGAACGAGCAGAAGAAGACGCAGATCGGAGAGACGATCAGGCCCAGGACCAGGGCGCCCATCGGGCCGGCGAAGCCGGCGGCGGGGGTGACGGCCACCAGGCCGGCGACCAGGCCCGAGGCCATGCCGAGCAGCGAGGCCTTCTTCCGCGTCACCCACTCGGTCATCGCCCAGGAGAAGCCCGCCGCGGCGGTGGCGATGAAGGTGTTGACGACGGCCAGGGCCGCGTAGCCGTTGGCTTCCAGGTTGGAGCCGGCGTTGAAGCCGAACCAGCCCACCCACAGCAGGCCGGCGCCCACCAGGGTCAGGGTCAGGGAGTGCGGCTGCATCGGCTCGGAACGATAGCCCTTGCGGGGGCCCAGGATCAGGGCGCCCATCAGGGCGGCGACGCCCGCGTTGATGTGCACCACGGTGCCGCCCGCGAAGTCCAGCGCGCCCCAGCCCCAGAGCAGGCCGGATTTCACCGGCGCGGTCGGAGCCGTCGCGATGGCGTCCGGACCCGGCCACCACCAGACCATGTGCGCCATCGGATAGTAGGACAGCAGCGGCCACAGGACCGCGAAGATCACCACGGCGCCGAACTTCATCCGCTCGGCGACCCCGCCCAACACCAGGCAGGCGGTGATGGCGGCGAAGGTCATCTGGAAGGCGATGAAGGCCAGTTCCGGAATGTAGATGCCGGTGGAGAACGTCGCCGCGTTGGAAGCGGGTGTCACGTCCTTGAGGAACAGGCGTCCCGCGCCGCCGACGAAGGTGTCGAGGCCGCCGCCGTCCGTGAAGGCCAGGCTGTAGCCGTAGGTTACCCAGGCGATCATGCCGATCACGCAGACGGTGGCCGTCTGCATGAGCATCGACAGCATGTTCTTCTGGCGGACCAGGCCGCCGTAGAACAGCGCCAGCCCCGGCAGGATCATCAGCAGCACCAGGATGGCGGACACCATCATCCAGCCGGTGTCGCCCTTGTCGACGGTCTGTGCCGGAGCAGCCGGCGCCGCGGCAGGCGCAGCCTCGGCTGCGGCCGGCGCCGGCGCGGCTTCAGCGGCCGGAGCGGCGGCTTCCGCCACGGG